>JBCCEE010000011.1:0-44644 GCA_039030415.1 Acidobacteriota bacterium | reverse complement strand
GCGGCAGGAGGCACGACCATCGAGCGGCGTGCAGCGCACCCTCACCATCGATCTCGAGGCCTTGGAGGCCAGAGATCGGCACAGGGTACGGAGTAAGATCTCCAACCACCTGCAAGCCAGTCTCGACCTGGCGACTGGCAGCGTTTTCAGGGTTGCCCTGTTCACCCCCGGCGTCGACGGAGCCAGTGAGCTGCTGCTGGTGGCCCACCATCTGATTGTCGATGCGGTTTCGTGGCGCCTTTTGCTCGAAGACTTGGGGCAGCTCTATCAGCAGCGTGAGGCGGGCGGGCCTTTCGAGCTGGCGCCCAAAACGACGTCGTTTCAAGCCTGGGCTAAAGGGCTGGAAGCCCGGGCCGACGACGTGGGGAACGAAGCGGTCACTACCTGGCAGGTCCTGGCGGCTGCCAACGAGAAAGACCTCGGCAGCTCGGAAGATCGCAGCCGCTCAGAAACCTACTCTGTCTCACGGGCCCAAACGCACAGCACGACTCTCGATCACGGGCTCAGCAAGCGGCTCCTCACCCAGGTGCCTTCGGCGTATCGCACCCGCACGGAAGAGGTGCTGCTGACGGCACTGCTGCTCGCCCACCAACGTTTGAACGGTAGCTCGCGTCTTCAGATCGATCTCGAACGTCATGGCCGTGAGCCGCTCGCGGGCATGGATCTGGCCCGGACCGTCGGCTGGTTCACCAGCGTGTTCCCGCTGGGTCTTGAGATCTCCGAAGATCAGCAGCCCGGCTCCCAGCTCCAGGACGTCAAGGAGCGGCTGCGTGCAATCGAACGCTCCGGAGTCGACTACGGCCTGCTGCGCTACCTTTCGCCGTCCACTGAGATCCGCGAGCGCATGCGCGGACTCTCCGAGTCGCGAGTGGTCTTCAACTACCTCGGGCAGCTGGATCGTGGCGAGCTGAACCTGGCGGGCCGGGCGGTGAAGTGGCACCGAGACGACGCCATCCAAGATCGCAGCCGTCACGGGCACCGTTCCCATGGTCTGGAGATTCTCGCCAAGATCGAGCGCGGTTGTCTCGACGTCGAGTGGCGTTTTGATCGCCGCTGGTCGCAGCGCCAGGTGGCTGAATGGGGAGAGGCCCTCCTAGTCGAGCTTCAGGGCTTGATCGAGCATTGCACCAGCGTCGGCGTCGGGCGCTGGACGCCCTCGGACTTTCCGCTGGCCAAGCCGAGCCGCCGTGAGCTGGATCGGGTCTTGGTCGACCATCCCAGGCTCGAGGATCTGTATCCGTTGTCACCGGCTCAGGAAGGCATGCTCTTCCACACGCTGAGTGAAACGGGAAGCGGCGTCTATATCGAGCAGTTGGTGATCGGACTTCAGGGCGACCTCGACAGCGATGCCCTGGAGCGTTCCTGGCAGCGGGTGGTCGACCGACACCCGGCGATGCGCACGGCCTTCGCTTGGGACGGCCTCGAGCAGCCGATGCAGGCGGTCGTCTCAGACGTCGCCGTCGATCTCGTCCGGCTAGATTGGAGCTCAGCGACGGAGGAAGAACGCGAGGTCCGTCTCGAGAATCTGTTGCGAGAAGATCGAGTACGCGGCCACGAGCCGGATCGAGCTCCTCTGATGCGCTGGTGGCTGGTGGCGTTTGGCTCCGGCGACATCCGCATCGTGTGGAGCGTGCACCATTTGATTCTCGACGGCTGGTCCTCTCCGATGGTGCTGGAAGAGGTCTTCTCGGTTTACGAGGCCGAGCTGCAGAGACGCCCAGTGGAGCTGCCGAAACGCGCGCCCTACCGCGCGTACATCGCTTGGCTCGGCGAGCAGGACATGAATCAGGCGGCTGAATTCTGGCGGCGTAAGCTGCAAGGCGCTGCGGTCACACCCCTGGCGGTGCTCGATCCCTCGCAGCAGCCGACCGGAGCCTCAGGGCACGGCGAGCTCGATCTACGCCTTTCAGAGGCTTCGGCCCAAGCGTTGCGAGCGCTGGGCAAGGAGCATCGCTTGACGCTCAATACCTTGGTGCAAGCGGCTTGGGCGCTGCTTCTGTATCGCCGAGGAGGCGGCAAAGACCTCACGTTCGGCATCACGGTTTCGGGTCGACCGGCCGCGCTGCAGGGAGTCGACGGCATGATCGGCATGTTCATCAATACGTTGCCGCTGCGCCTTCGCGTCGACCCCGAAGCCCGACTCGGTGATTGGCTGCGGGAAGTCCAGGACTGCATCTCGGACGTTCGGCGTTTCGAGCACAGCCCGTTGGTAGAGATTCAACGCTGGAGCGGGCTCGAGCGTGGCAGGCCTCTCTTCGAAACCCTGGTGCTGTTCTATGGCTTCGCTGAGAGTGGCTCGCCGCGACAGGTGAGCGAGCGCTTGCGACTGACCGGCGTCCGAGGCGAGGAGCAGACCAACTATCCCTTTACGCTCACCGCGCTCGCGGGTCGCGAGCTGGTGCTTCAGATCAATTTCCAGCGTGGGCTCTTCCGCGACGTGCAGATCCGCGGTCTGCTGCAGGAGGTGGCGGCTCTGCTGGAGGGCTTTAAAGGTGCCCTCGATGGCACCTATCAGGAGCTCGAGCGAGCGCTGCGAGCGGCCGATCGCCAACAGCGTGCGGCGCGTGCCGAAAGCCTAGGCCGCCGCAGGGCAGAGAAGTTCAAGAAGCTGCGTCGGAAGCCTCGACGCAAGGCTCCAATTGCCTCGCCTGGCGCGAGTACGAAAGAGGTCGCGATATGAAGAAGCTACCGCTCAAGAAACGTCGGCGCGTCGCGGCCGGCGACCGCTCTCCGGTGCGGCAGCGCCCGCTCACCGAAGGGCAGTCGCTGCCTTGGCTGATCGAGCCGGCGGCGCCAGGACTCGATCTGGTGGCTTGGGCCGGAGAACACCGCGAAGAGCTGAATCGGTTGGTGAGCCAACACGGCGGGATCCTCTTCCGTGGGTTCGGTGTGGGTTCGGTCGAGGTCTTTGAGAGTTTGGTCCGTGCGGTTGGCGGTGACCTCTTGCGCTACCGGGATCGAGCAACGCCGCGCAGTCGGGTCGCCGGCAAGGTCTATACCTCGACGGACTTCCCGCCGGATCAGGGTATCGAGCTCCACAACGAAAACTGTTATGCCCATACCTTCCCCATGAAGGTGTTTTTCTGCTGCTTACAGCCGGCGCAGCAGGGCGGCGAAACGCCGATTGCAGACAGTCGTCGGGTCTATGATGAGCTCGATCCGAAGATTCGCCAGCGTTTCGTCGATCGCGGCGTGACCTATCTCCGTAACTTTTTGCCCGATGTTGGTCTCGACTGGCGCACGACTTTCGACGTGACGGATCGTGAAGAGCTCGAGACGTTCTGCCGCCAGGCTCGGATCGATTGCGAGTGGCGCGGCGAGGCGCTCAGAGCCCGTCAAACTCGGCCGGCGGTAGCGGTTCATCCCCAAACCGGCGAAAAGGTCTGGTTCAACCAGGCGACAGCGTTCCACGTGTCTACCCTGGATCCGGCGCTCGGAGGCGAGCTGGTCGCGCAGTTCGGGGCCGAGGGAGTCCCCAAGACAACTTGCTTTGGCGACGGCGCGCCGCTCGAAGAAGACGATCTGAGTGAAATCCGTCGCGCGTTCGCTAGGGTCGAAGTGAGCTTTCCCTGGCAACAGGGGGATGTCTTGATGCTGGACAACATGCTGGTCGCTCACGGGCGGCGGCCGTTCGAGGGGCCGCGCAAGGTGATCGTAGGTATGGCCGAGCCGATGGCAGCGGATCAGATCTGGAGCTCGCAAGGAGGCGCATTCGTTGTCGGCGATTGAGGGTTTTCGTATCTCGCCCCAGCAGCGCCGGCTGTGGTCGCTGCCGGACGGTGGCGGCGTCCACGCCAGGTCGTGGTGTCGGGCGCGGTTGCGCGGTCGGCTAGATCTCTTGCGCCTCGCCTCGGCCGTCGATGCGGTCGTCGCTAGGCACGAGATTTTGCGGACTCGTTTCGAGCTCATGGAAGGGCTACCCTGCCAGGTCGTTCTCGATCAGCGCTCTACCTCGGTTCCGCTCTGTGACTTGGGGCGCCTCGCCGAGCCTCATCGAGAGGCCGCGTTGAGTGAGCTGTGGTCAATCGCTCGAGGCTCTGAGAAGCCGCCCCCGAAGCTCGAAGCGCTGGAGATGTGGGTCGTACGCCTGGGCGGCGATGAATCCGCGCTCCTGGTCAGCCTGCCGGCCCTGTGCGCTGATCAGGTGACCGTTGAGAACCTGGTGGCCGAAGTGGCGAGCCTCTATGTTGGAGGCGATGCATGCTCGGTAGACCCGAATCAGGTCGAGGCCGAACCGCTGCATTCCGAGGAATCCGAGAACGAAGAGCCGCTGCAGTACGCGGACCTCGCCGAGGTTTGGAATGACCTGCTAGAGGACGAAGACGAGGCGGGCGCTTCCGCACCGTGGCTGCGGGGGGCTTTGCAGCGGCAAGGCCTGCCGCAGACCCTGAGCGGAATCCGCCCTCGAGTGCGGGTCGAGCCTTTGGCTACCGCTAGCCTGCCCTCAGCCTTCGAGCGTCGAGCTCAACAGCTGGCGCTGCCGGTCCACGTGATCCTGCTGACGGGCTGGCAAGCCGTGATCATGAGGCTCGTGCGTGATCCACAAGCCGCGATCGGAGTGGCTTTCGACGGTCGTACCTACGAAGGCATGGATCAGGCGCTGGGGCTCTTTGCGCGCTACTTGCCGATGCAAGTCTCGTGTGCCAGCGACATGACGTTCTCGCAGGTGGCTCGCGCGTGGCTGGAGGCCCTTTCCGAGGGCGAAACCTGGCAGGATTACTTCGACTGGCAGCAGCTCAACGGCTCGGCGGTTCCAACGCTCGACTTTGGGTTTGACGCTAGAGTTTCTAAGGCTCCATTCGCCCTGCCCGGGCTCGAGGTCTCGATCGAGGGCTCGAATGCCGAGATCGATGCAATTGGGCTGCGGCTGAGCTGCGTGCAGCATGACGCGGGTATCGAGCTCGCGCTATTCGGTGACTCGTCGAGCGCTCCGGAAGCGAAGCGCATGCTGGGGCGACTCGTCGCCTTGTTGGAAGCTGCGGTAGGCGAGCCGGCCACACCAATCGGCCAGCTGCCGGTACTCGGAGCCTCGGATCGGCGTGAGCTCTCGACGCTCAATGCCAGCGCTGCTGAGTTTCCGCGGCACGCGACGTTCTCTCAGCTTTTCAAGGAGCAAGCGGTCGCTTCTGCGGAGCAGCCAGCGGTTGTTTGTGGCGTGACTCGCTGGAGTTACCTGGAGCTGGCAGCGCGGTCTTCGACACTCTCTGAGCGGCTCTTGGCTCTCGGCGTTGGCCCGGAAGACGTGGTGGGGATCCTGGGCGAGGCTTCTCCCCAGACGCTAGTTGCCCTTTTGGCGACACTCGAGGCGGGGGGATCCTTTCTGCCGCTGGATCCAGCCTTGCCGCACCATCGGCTGGAGATGATGGCGCGCGATGCTCGGGTCGGCGTTGTCATCGTCGAGGCCCACCTGCAGCACCTGGCACCTTCCGCGGTCCAGCTCGTGAGCTTGGACGGAGCCTTGTCCGAGCTCGAATCCGCTTCCCCGAAGCGAGGGAATACCCCCGAGGGGCGGCAGCATGCCATGCAAGCGGCGTATCAGCTCTATACCTCGGGCTCGAGCGGGCAGCCCAAAGGGGTGACGATCACGCACCACAGCCTGTTGAACTACCTGTTCTGGATCAATGGGCTGCTAGAGCAAGCGGAGGTACAGATCCTGCCCGCCGTAACCCGCCTGAGCTTTGACGCGTGCCTGAAGCAGCTGCTTGGCCCACTCCTCGAAGGGCGGCCGGTTTGGTTGCTGGAGCCTGGGGAAGCCGCTGATCCAACGCGGGTGCTCGCTGGCCTGAAGCAGCGTCCCGGTGCAGGATTGAACTGCGTGACTTCGTACTGGCGAGCGGCGCTCGAAACGCTCGAGGCATCGGACCTGGAGCGTCCCCAGCTGGGAGCCTTGCTGCTGGGCGGCGAACCGCTCGATGCTGGTCTGGTCGAACGGACTCGTGACGTGTTTCCCGAGCTGACGATCTGGAACCTCTACGGACCCACCGAAGCGACGTCCAACGCGACGGCTTGCAAGATCGTTTCGGAGCCGAGTCTAGGGCAGCCGGTAGCCAACGCTTCGGTCCATGTGCTCGACTCGAGTCTCCAGCCACAGCCACCAGGCTATGAAGGAGAGATCTGCCTTGGCGGTGTAGGAGTCGCTCGTGGGTATTTGGCGCGTCCGGCGCTGACCGCAGAGCGGTTCGTTCCCGATGACGCGAGCTCGATCCCGGGTGCCCGGCTCTACCGGACCGGCGACCAGGGCTGCATTCGTTTGGGCAGCGTGGAGTTTCTCGGGCGCCTCGACCGGCAGATCAAGGTGCGTGGAATAAGGATCGAGCTCGGTGAGATCGAGTCGACGCTCAGGAGCCATCCTCTGATAGCAGACGCCGCGGTCCTTCAGGAGGGCGGTTCGGGGGAGCGATTGCTCGCCTTCGTTGAAGCTGTGGGCGGTAACGAGATCGACGCCCCAGCGATCGATGCTTGGGCAGAGGAACGACTGCCGAGCTACATGGCTCTGTCTCGCCTCTTGGTGGTGGCTGAGCTGCCGCGTCTGCCCAGCGGTAAGGTCAACCTCGGGGCTCTGGCCGAAACCGCGGCAGATTTCGACAGCGACTCGAAGCAGGCTCCACCGTCGACACCGACCGAAAGAGCCTTGGCAAAGATCTGGTCGGAAGTCCTCGATGTCGAACAGGTCGGGCGTCACGATAGCTTCTTTCGCCTCGGGGGACACTCGCTGCTGGCGGTTCGCCTGCTCTCACGGCTGCGTCAGGACCTGGCTGTAGAGCTGACCCTGCGAGAGCTGCTCGATGCCGAAGATCTCGCGGCGATGGCGTCGGCGATAGAGCAAGCCGAAGAGCGCGACGAGCAGTCGAGGGTTCCTGCTCTCGAGCCATCGCCACATGGCTCGGAAGTCCCGCTGTCGTTCGCCCAGGAACGGCTGTGGTTTCTCGCGCAGCTCGAGCCGTCGAGCCCGGCCTACAACATTCCGCTCACGCTGAGCTTGGATGGACAGCTGGACGTGCCTGCACTGGCTTCGGGCTTGCGGGCAATCGGTCAGCGGCATGAAGTGCTGCGCACGTCGTATCGGTCTGATGAGGCGGGGCCTATGGGAGTCATCGCAGAGCGTTGCGAGAAGCGCTTGCACTGCATCGACCTCACCGGCTTGAAAGACGAGGACCGACCCCGCTCAGAGCATGCTTGCCTGCAGCAGGAAGCGACAACCGCCTTCGACCTCGAGCAGGCGCCCTGGCGAAGCGTGCTCGTCACCCTCGGGTCGGATCGCCATTTGCTGTGTTTGACCGTCCATCATCTGATGTGGGACGGTTGGTCGACGGGCCTCTTCTTCCGTGAGCTCGAAACCCTCTATCGAGCCGCCAGTGGGGGCCGCACCGCGGGGTTGGCGAAGCTTCCCCTTCAATACGCGGACTACGCGCTATGGCAGCGCCGGTGGATCCAGGGAGATGTGCTCGCCAGCTTGTTGGACTACTGGAAGGCTCAGCTCGCAGAGCTTCCGACTCTCGAGCTGCCGCTGGATCGACCCCGGCCGCCACTTCAAACATCCCGCGGTTCGCTGCGCAAGCTGGAGATGGCCGGTGAGCGCATCGAGGTGCTCGAAGGCGTCGCTCGCCAGCATTCGACGACGCTCTTCGTGGTGCTTCTGGCAGCCTTCAATGTCGTCCTCCAGCGCATCACGGGGCAGTCGGATCTCGTGGTCGGAACCGATGTCGCAAACCGGGACCAGGGTAACACCGAGCTCATGATCGGGCTGCTGATCAACCAGCTGGTGCTGCGCAACGACTTGTCCACGAATCCCACACTCGGTGAGGTGATCGAGCGCGTCCGCAAGACGACACTGGATGCCTATGGGCATCAGGATCTGCCTTTCAATCTGCTGGCCGACGCGATCCAACCGGTGCGTGATCTCAGTCGCAATCCGCTGTTCCAGGTGGTGTTCGGATTCCAGAACATGGCTCGAGCGGCATTCGACT
This sequence comes from Acidobacteriota bacterium, assembly GCA_039030415.1. Lineage (GTDB taxonomy): Bacteria > Acidobacteriota > Thermoanaerobaculia > Multivoradales > J023 > JAAELT01. The sequence continues at coordinate 36,677 of JBCCEE010000011.1, read as the reverse complement.
TCGATGACTTGACGATGACGCCGACCGCCTTCGACAGCGGCACCTCGGTGATCGACTTCAGCCTTTATCTCGCCGAGACGTCCGGAGGCATGGAAGCCACGGTGCGCTACAACACCGACCTGTTCGATGCCACGACCGTGGACCGCGTGCTGGCCAACTTGTCCTCCGTGGTCACTTCCCTGGATGGCGAGCTCGGCCGCTCTCTCGATGCCGTCGACGTCTTGCGTCCTTCAGAGCGTCACCAGTTGACGTGCGAGTGGGCTGGAGACCGGAGCCAGTTCGACGGCCTGTTTCTGCATCAGCGTTTCGAGCGTCATGCCATAGCGTCGCCGAATCGCCAAGCCATCACTTTCGAGGGCGTCAGCTGGACCTATGGTGAGCTCGACCGCCGTGCCAATCAGCTGGCGCAGTATCTGAAGGCTTCAGGGGTTGGGCCGGAGGTATTGGTCGGCTTGTTCTTCGAGCGGTCTCGAGACTTGGTGGCTGCGGTGATCGCGGTGCTCAAGGCGGGCGGAGCCTACTTGCCTCTCGACCCCGATCTGCCCGCGAAACGGCTGGAGCTCATTCTCAGCGACGCGCGAACTACGCTCGTCCTCACCAGAGAAGCACTGCGGGTGCGTCTGCCGGCCTGCGAAGCGGAGATCGTGAGTCTCGACGGTGTGCAGGCGACCCTCGCCGGGATGAGCGAGGAGAGTCCTGTCGATCTCGCGAGCCCTGATGCTTTGGCTTACGTGATCTATACCTCCGGCTCCACCGGGCGTCCCAAGGGGGTAGGGGTCACGCGCCGCAACATGTCGCGTCTGATGACCGCCACGGAGCGTTGGTTCGACTTTGGTGCCGAAGACGTGTGGACGTTGTTCCACTCTTACGCCTTCGATTTCTCGGTCTGGGAAGTCTGGGGAGCACTAGCCCACGGTGGACGCCTGGTGATCGTGCCTTGGGCTGTCAGTCGCGATACCGAAGCGTTCGCCAGACTGCTGGCTGAACAAGGTGTCACCGTGCTCAACCAGACACCCTCAGCGTTTCGGCAGCTGACCCGAACCTTGCCATCGCCGGAAGCGCTCGATCTGCGTTGGGTGATCTTTGGCGGCGAGGCGCTAGCCCCCGAAATCCTGGAGCCGTGGATCTTGTCAGAGCAGGCGCCGGCAATGATCAACATGTACGGCATCACTGAGACCACCGTACACGTCACGTTTCGTCGGATCGAGCCCAGTGATCTCGAGCGGCAGGGCACCAGTCCGATCGGTCGCCCGATTCCTGATCTCGAGCTCTACTTGATGGACTCGCGACTGCGCAACGTGCCGTTGGGCTCGCGAGGCGAGGTCTTCGTTGCTGGCGGCGGCCTGGCGCGTGGCTACTTGGATCGGCCTTCTCTCACTGCCGAGCGCTTTGTCCCGGATCCGTTCGCCGCTAGGGGAGGCCGTCTGTATCGAACCGGCGATCTCGCCCGGTACCGCCCGTCGGGTGGGCTAGATTTTCTGGGGCGTATCGACCATCAGGTGCAGCTGCGCGGTTTCCGTATCGAGCTGGCGGAGATCGAATCGGTGCTGGCGTCTCACGTTGCGGTTGACGCTGTCTCAGTGGTTCTGCTCGAGGATTCTTCGGGAGCCCGAATTGCAGCGTACTGGACGGGCAATGGGGGCGAGAAGGTCGGTGCCAGTGTTCTCCGGAATCACTTGAAAGGCCGACTGCCCGACTACATGGTGCCGTCGGTGTTTGTCGAGCTCGAAGAGCTGCCGCTGACCGCCACCGGTAAAGTCGACCGTCGCGCCTTGCCGGCTCCAGGACGCGAGCGACCCGAGCTGACTGAAGCCTACGAGCCGCCGGCCGACGAGCTCGAGAGCTTGCTGCAGGAGGTTTGGCAAGAAGCCCTCGAGATCGATCAAGTGGGCGTGGGTGACAACTTCTTCGGCTTGGGCGGTGATTCGATCCGCGCAGTTCGGGTTGTGGCCTCGACTCGAGCACGCGGCTTCGAGCACTCGGTTCTGGACATCTTTCAGAACCAGACGATTCGCGAGCTGGCGGCGGTGATTGTGCCGGCGGAGGGACCCTCGGCAACCCCAGTTGCCAGCGGGCCATTCAGCCTGGTCTCACCGGAGGATAGGAGCCAGCTTCCCGCAGGTCTCGAAGATGCCTACCCGCTCACTCGCATGCAGCGCGGGATGCTCTACCACATGGAGCTCGATCCCACCTCACCGGCTTATCACAATATTTCGAGCTTTCATTTGAGAGGACGCTTCAATGCCGAGGCCTTCAGGCGCGCTTTGGGGCACGTGATGAAACGGCATGCGGTGCTGCGGACTTCGTTCGAGATGACCGCTTTCAGCGAGCCTCTGCAGCTGGTCCACGAGCACGCTGAGCCGGCCTTCGAGATGGAGGATCTCGTGGATCTGACCGAGGCGGAGCAGGAAGCGGTGCTCGCTGGCCTGGTAGATCGAGAGAAGGCCATACGGTTCGATCTTCGTCAGCCACCGCTGCTGCGCTTCGTCGTTCATCGCCTGGCCGAGGATGATTTCTGGATCACTCTGGCTGAGAACCACGCCATTCTCGATGGCTGGAGCCTGACTTCGATCCTGCGCGAAGTCTTCGATTTGCACGAGATCTTCCTGCAGGGCGGTGTCATGCCGGCTGAAGAGCCGCTGACGGTGGCTTTCAGGGACTACGTGCGGCTCGAAAAGGAAGCCGAAGCCTCGGACGAGCAGTATCGCTTCTGGCAGCAAGAGCTCGAGGGAAGTGTACTGCTCAAGCTGCCTCGGCGCCTTTCCGGAACGGAGCGCTTGAACGTCTCTGGCCCACCCCAAGCCACGCTTCCGGTCGAGCTGTCTCCAGCGTTACGGGCTGGTCTGGCCGAACTGGCGCGGGCTCAGGGAGTGCCTTTGAAAAGCGTTTGCCTGGCCGCTCACGTCAAGGCGATGAGCCTGATCGGCGGCATCAACGACATCGTGACCGGTATACCCAGCCAGGGGCGTCCTGAGGATGTCGATGGTGAGAGGCTGCGGGGCCTCTTCATCAACACGATGCCTTTCAGAGCAAGGCTCGCCGCGGGCACCTGGGAAGCGCTCGTGCGTGATGTATTCGAAAGCGAGCGGCGGCTGATGCCCTACCGGCGTTTCCCACTTTCCGCCTTGGAGTCCAACTGGCACGAGCAGGCACTCTTCGAGGTCTTGTTCAGTTTTGTGCATTTCCACCACCTAGAGGCGATTCAGCGCCAAGGTCAAATCGATTTTCTCGATGACTTCAAAGGCTGGGAGTCGACGGACTTTACTCTGATGACGGGTTTCAGCTTGAGTCCGCCCGCTTTTGAGCTGAGGTTGCGTCTCTATTACAACGTCCGTGAGCTCAGCGCCAGGCAGGTCGCGACCTTTGCGGATTGCTATCGGCAGGTCTTGAACGCGATGGTTACAGCTCCTGGAGCTTCGCACACAGACCTCGATCTCGCGGAGCTGTTGACGGGTGAAGACGCCGAGCTGCTCGACCGCGAAACTCACATTGACGATATGAATCAGGCCTTTTCCTTCTGAAGCGGGCGACAAGGAGAACCGAGATGGCGAGTGGACATCGGATCGATTGTGTAGTGATCGGCTACAACGAAAGCCCGTTCGAGGTCTACGAGCAGATGTTGGGCAACTATGGCACGGATTCGGAAGCCTATAGAGACCTACAGTTTAGTTTCATCGACACGGATTCAGGAAAAATGAACTACGTTGGTCTCTTGAATCATGCCGTCAAGCTTGCCCAGAACGGCTCGGCGTCACCGGGCCAAGAGTTCATCTCGGGAGAGATACCCAACCTGGCAGCGGTTTATCTCACGAATTTCATGAAATTGCGTGGTTTTCGGGCTGACTATGTCAATCTTTTTCAGTATGAGAAGGATCGCCTGCGCGACTTACTCTCTCAGAACCCTTACTGCATCGCGATCACGACGACGTTCTATGTTTGGAACTTCCCGGTCAGCGAGATGGTGGAGTTCATTCGCAATGAAAATCCAGAAGTGAAGATTGTGGTTGGCGGGCCTTTGGTTGCCAACCATTGCCGCAATTTTGATGGAGAGCAGCTAGCGGCCGCTCTCTCGGACATCGGGGCCGACATCTTTGTCGATACAGGCCAGGGAGAAACCGCTCTGGCAAATATCACGAGCTGCCTACAGGCTGGAGGTGATTTGGCCAAGGTCCCCAATATTCTGTACTTCGAGGGCAGTCAGCTCTGCCGGACGCCGGTAGTTCTCGAAAACAACTGCTTGAACGAAAACTACATCCGCTGGACAGCGTTTGGAGATCGTGACCTGGGAGCAACCATTCAAACGCGTACTGCACGAAGCTGTGCCTTCAAGTGTGCCTTCTGTAACTATCCGGCCCGAGCCGGGAAGCTGTCGTTGGCGACTGTCGACACGATAGAGAAAGAGCTCGACGAGATGGTTGCGCTGGGCGGCGTGCGCAATGTCGTGTTTATTGATGACACATTCAATGTGCCACTTCCTCGGTTCAAGAACATCTGCCGGATGATGATCCGAAAGGGCTATGGGTTCAACTGGTTTTCCTATTTCCGCTGCAGCAACTCTGATGAAGAGGCTGTCGAGTTGATGGCTGAAAGCGGTTGTAAAGGGGTTTTCCTGGGGATCGAAAGCGGGTCGCCGACAGTACTTCAACATATGGCGAAAGCCGCGACGATCGAAAAATATGCTCGCGGTATCGGGTTGTTGCGGCAAGCAGGGATCCTGACGTTTGGGTCGTTCATCACCGGGTTCCCTGGCGAGACCGCCGATACTGTCGAGGAGACTCTGTCCTTCATTAAGGAATATCAGCCCGACTACTTCCGATCGCAGCTCTGGTACTGCGAGGCTGGCACACCGATTGAGCTGCAGCGTGAGAAGTTCCAAATCGAGGGCGAGGGCTTCGTTTGGAGTCACGCCACCATGGACAGTCTGGAGGCGATGGATCATATCGATCGGATGTTCCTTTCGGTCGATAGATCTGAATGGTTACCTCAATGGTCCTTCGATTTCTGGATCATTCCCTATCTGATGGGTAAGGACATTTCTCTGGATTCATTCCGGCGTTTCATGTCTCACGCCAACAACATGTTGCGATTGGAGATCGCAGATGTGGCTCGAGGGCGCAAACAAGCGCTTCAGCGTGAGCACATGCGGGGGATGGTCGACACTGCGAAAGGATGGCCCATCGTTGCCTAGCTTGACGCCCAATTCGATGCTGAAGGATTCTCGCGGCGGCGCGCTGGCCGGTGCGAGTGTGGTGGCCCCAGCGCTGCTCGAAGAGCGCCTGGCGAAAGAGCGGTCGTATTGGCTCGATCAGCTCACCGACGTGCCGACGCCCATCGGCCTGCCGATCGATCGCTCACGGCAGGCGGAGCACGTCCTGGCCGACGACAAGGTACCGATCGTATTCGAGGAAGCGCTCGGGTCGGCGCTTCTGCGCCTTTGTGGTGGCAATCGCTCGTTGGCCCTGGCGGTGCTGGTAGCTGCTTTGAAGGTTTGTTTGCACAAATACCATGATGCTAGGGATGTCGTGGTGGGCACCGCGATCCACGAGCGTCACGGTGAGGTCGCATCGCTCAATCGGGTTCTGGCTTTGCGTACTCGAGTGGCTCCTGACACGGAGATCCGGCATCTGTTGGCGAGTGTCAAGCAGACCTTGGCAGACGCCTTTGCGAACCAGAAGTTTCCCTACGAGCGGCTGCTCGAGCTCCTAGGACTCGAGCTCTCGCCGCAATGCGATCCTCTCGTGCGCTGTGGCTTGGTTTTGGAAGACATCCAAAGAGTCCAGAATTTGGAGACGTTACAAGCCGACGCTTTGATCGCGATACGAATCCAGGGAGATGGCATCGCTGGGGCGATCTCCTACAACCGGTCGGTGCTGCAGCGGGATACGGTGGAGATCTTCGCTCGGCATTTTGCGCGTGCCCTGGCAGCGATGATCGATCGGCCCGAAACGACCGTAGGAGAGCTCGAGCTGCTGGCACCGAGCGAGCGTCAGCAGTGGATCGTCGAGCCGGCTCCCGAGCGTGATCGATTCCGTCACCAGACCGTTTCACAGGCTTTCGGCGATCAGGTACGGCAGACGCCCGCAGCAACCGCTCTGATCTTCGAAGATCGAGAGCTCAGCTATGCGGAGGTGAACCTGCGCTGCCAGCAGAGAGCAGAACAACTACGGCAGCTCGGTATTGGCCGTGGAGACCGAGTCGGCATTTTGCTCGAACGCTCACCGGACTTGGTGGTTGCAATTCTGGCGGTGCTCGAAACAGGTGCCGCCTACGTACCTTTGGATATCGACCACCCCCCAGCTCGGACTCGCGACGTGATCGCCGAAGCGGGCATTCGGGTGCTGATTGCAGACCAAGTTTCCGAAGCGCTACCCGCGGGAGTCGAAGTGCTCGGGTTGATCCGCCAGGCGACTGCCGAAGGACCCCTGTCTCATGAGCCCGTGTCTCACGAGCCCTCCGTCGGAGCCAGCGACGCGGCGTATGTGATTTTCACCTCGGGTTCGACCGGTCGTCCCAAAGGAGTACAGATTTCCCACGGCGCCTTGATGAGCTATCTCAGCTGGGCTGCGGATACCTATGCGGGTGACCAACAGCTCAGCTTCGGTCTGTCTACCTCTGCTGCCTTCGATCTCACGGTTACGTGCCTTTTGCTGCCCTTGATCACCGGCGGCCGCATGGTGATCTACGGCGATCGAAAAGCCGACCCCAACAGCATACTCGAGGATGATCGAGCGCACGTTCTCAAGCTGACGCCGAGTCACTTGGCGTTGATCAAGGATCGAGACCATTGTGGCTTATTGCTTCGACGTCTCATCGTAGGTGGTGAAGCGTTGCCCACTGAGCTGGCGCGCCAGGTTTCCGCGAGCTTCGATCACCGAATCGAGATCTACAACGAGTATGGGCCCACCGAAGCGACGGTAGGCTGCATGGTGCATCGCTTCGACCCCCAAGATTCGGATCGCAGCTCCGTATCGATTGGTCGTGCCGCGGCTGGCGCCGTGATTTATCTTCTCGACCGGAACTTCGAGATGGTCGCCGAGAACGTTGCGGGCGAGATCTTCATCGGCGGGCGTGGGTTGGCGGATGGATATCTCGGGCGGCCAGCTCTGACCGCAGAGCGATTCTTGCCGCATCCTTTCTCGAATGGAGAGCGGGTCTACCGGACCGGTGACCTGGCGCGGCGCCTGGCGGATGGCAACCTACTCTTCCTTGGGCGTCGAGACGATCAGATCAAGTTCTTGGGTCACCGGATCGAGCTCGATGAAGTTCGATGCGAGCTGAGCCGACACTCCGAAGTCCAGGACTGTGCCGTCGTTCTGGCTGCTGGAGGCAGTCGACACGAACTGCTCGTCGCCTACTATGTCGCTGACCAAGAGATTGCCGCGGAAGACCTGCGGGACTTTCTCACCGAACGCTTGATCGAAGCTTCGATCCCCAACATCTTCGTGCAGCTCAGCAGCTTGCCTCTAGGTCTCAACGGCAAGCTCGAGCGCCGTGCCCTGCCGTCACTGTCGGAAGTACGCGACAAGGTGCAGCGCGCTTATATCGCGCCCCGAACAACGACCGAAGAGCTGATAGCCGCTATGTGGGCCGAGCTGCTCGGGTTCGAGAAGGTCGGGCGGCACGATAACTTCTTCGAGCTGGGAGGCCACTCCCTGGTCGCCATTCAAGCGATCTCGAGAGCACGCGAGACCTTCCACGTTGATATCTCTTTGCAGAAGCTGTTCCAGGCTCGTACCGTCGCTGCTTTTTCCGAGAGCATCGATAGCGCAAGCCGGCAGGCCGAGAGTTTGGTAGCCCCTGAGATTCAGCGCGTCTCACGCGACGACTCGCTACCGCTGTCGTTCGCCCAGGAGCGACTCTGGGTCCTCGACCAGTTGGAGCCTGGAACCCCGGCCTACAACATCGTCATCGACCTGCGGCTCGAAGGGCTTCTCGATGTCGACATCCTCGACCGAAGTCTCAGTGAAGTCGTGCGTCGTCACGAAGGCTTGAGGACGGTTTTTAGGTCTCACGAAGGCCGCCCGATTCAGGTCATTCTGCCGGAGATCGCCAGCTATTTGCGCCGCGTCGACTTGAGCCATCTGGAAACCGAACAGCGTGAGGCCGAAGCTTTGCTCAGCGTCAAGGCCGAGACCTCCAAGGGATTCGATCTGGCGACAGGACCGCTGATGCGATCGGTCCTCCTGCGTCTTGGTGACCAAGATCACCTGCTGGTACTCACGCTTCATCACATCATCTCAGACGGTTGGTCTTTGGATCTGATGATTCGCGAGATGGTCACGCTGTATCTCGCCTTCTCACGCTCGCAACCGTCGCCACTGGCCGAGCTGCCGATTCAGTATGCCGACTTCTCCCATTGGCAGCGTGACTGGCTGAAGGGCGAAGTTCTCGAGCGCCAGATGGAGCTCTGGCGTCGCCGCCTGGCCGATGTTCCACCTCTGCAGCTGCCGGTGGACCGACCGCGACCCGCGCTCCAGACTTTTGCGGGAGCCAATCTCGGGCGCGACCTGCCGCCAGAGCTTTGTGAGTCCCTCCAAAAGCTCGGACGGCGCGAAGGCGTCACGCCTTTCATTACGTTTCTCGCGGCCTTTGAAGTTCTGCTCGCTCGCTACTCGGGGCAGAACGACTTCGCGGTTGGAACGTTCGTGGCCGGCCGCAGCCGTACTCAAATTGAGTCTCTGGTCGGGTTTTTCGTCAACAACCTGGCGCTGCGTGCGGTGATCGATGAAGACGATTCGTTCACCCAGCTGCTGCGGAAGACGCGTGATGAGTCGTTGGCTGCCCACACCCACCAGGATGTGCCTTTCGAAAAGCTGATTGACGAGCTCCAGCCGACTCGGGATCTGAGCCGGACACCGATCTTTCAAGTCATGCTGTCTTATCAGCTCTCTGCTTCGCGTGAGCTCGAGGTGCCTGGGCTCCGGGTCAAGCCGCGGCCGGTCGTCATCAAACGCTCTAACTTCGACGTAACCCTGTGGATCGACGAGCGGCCGGAAGGGCAGCGGGCCTCTTTCCACTACAACACGGACCTGTTCGATGCCGCCACCATCGAGCGCATGCTGTCGCATCTGCAAACCCTGTTGGAAGAGGCGGTCGCGGTCCCGGAGCGGTCAATCGCAGATCTTCGGATGTTGAGTCGCAGCGAGCGAGAGCAGCTGATCGACAATTGGAGCTACTCGCAGCCGGCGTTGGAATCGCCTCTCGTCCACGAAGCCTTCGCGGCTCAGGCACAGCGCTCCCCTAGAGCAGTAGCAGTTGCTGGGGCGACCGGAGAGTGGACCTATCGGCAGCTTGACCGACGAGCCAACCAGCTGGCGCGCTATCTGCAAAGTCTTGGAGTCGGTCCCGAAACTCCTGTTGGGCTCTCCGTCGAGCGATCGCCCGAGATGATCTGGGGCCTGTTCGGCATCCTCAAAGCCGGTGCTTGCTATCTGCCTCTTGATCCGACCTACCCGCGCCAGCGGTTGGAGACCATGCTGGAAGACACAGGCGCCCAGGTGATCGTCACCACCGCTGGGCTGGCCGAGGCCTACGCTGCGCGCAATCTGACGATGGTACGGCTCGACACCGAAAGTGCAACGATCGCTGCGCATGATGAGACTGCACCGCCAGCTGAGGTTGATCCCGCCAATCTCGCCTATGTGATCTACACCTCGGCTTCGACCGGTCGACCCAAAGGAGTCGCGATCACACACCGCTCGCTGGCGGCCTATCATCGGACGGCCGCGGACCAATTTGCGATCGAATCGGGCGATCGCATCTTGCAATTCGCTTCGATCAGCTTCGATACCGCCGGCGAAGAGATCTACCCCTGTCTGAGCCGCGGGGCTACGCTGGTCCTACGCAATGAAGAAATGCTGCGCTCGGCGCACGCCTTCGTCGAAGGCTGCCGGGAGCTGAAGCTGACTGTGCTCGATTTGCCGACCGCCTATTGGAATCAGGCCGTCGCGCAGATCGCGGCGGAAGACCTCGAGCTTCCGAAATCCGTGAGGCTGGTGATTCTCGGTGGCGAACGCGCGCTTCCCGAACGGTTGAACATCTGGAACCAACGTGTCGGCTCCCGGGTTCGCCTGGTCAATACCTACGGTCCGACCGAGGCCACGATCGTCGCCACTTTGGCCGAGCTGGAGGCCGCCGAGCCGTCGGAAGAATCCACGGTCGGCGAAGTCTCGATCGGGTCGCCGATCGCCGGGGCTCGCACTTACGTCGTGGATCGTAGATCGCGGCCTGTGCCGGTCGGCGTCCACGGTCAGCTACTCATCGGTGGCACGGGATTGGCTCGAGGCTACTGGGGGAGAGCTGCGCGTACTGCGGCAGCGTTCATGCCGGACGGCTGGAGCGGTGAAGCAGGTGCTCGCCTCTACTGCTCTGGCGACCTGGTGCGCTACCGGACCGACGGAGAGCTGGAGTTCATTGGACGCATCGATCATCAGGTCAAGGTGCGAGGGTTCCGCGTCGAGCTGGGCGAGATCGAATCGTCGTTGTCGGAGGCTCCCGGCGTCCTCGAGGCGGTGGTCGATACCCGTGAGCCTCAGCCCGGAGACACACGACTGGTTGCCTGGCTGGTTTGCGATGGTGCCGCCGAACCAACGGCAGTCGAGCTACGTGGCTTCTTGCTGGATCGCTTGCCCGAATTCATGATCCCGGCGGCTTACGTCCCGTTGCCGGAGCTACCCAAGCTGCCCAACGGCAAGATCGATCGCCGTGGGCTGCCAGATCCGGATGGTCTCTCGGTGCGCATTGGCAATACCTACGTTGCGCCTCGCAATGAAGAAGAAGAGATGCTGGCGGAGATCTGGTGTGAGGTGCTCGATGTCGAGCGGGTCGGAGTCTTCGACAGTTTCTTCGAGCTCGGCGGACATTCCCTACTAGCCACCCAGCTGACGGCGCGGATTCGCAGCGCGCTCGGGGTCGAAGTACCGCTCAGGAAGCTCTTTGAAGCTCCGACGATTGCTGAGATGGCTCTTGTGATCGACGAGATCCTGCTCGCGGAGCTCGAGGACATGAGCGATGAAGAGGCTCTCGAGCATGCTGCCGAGCTTGGTCTGCGACCGGAGGATCCGGCGTGACGGAACCCTCCAAGAGATTCGAGCCGGCGACTCTGGTCGAGCTTCTGCAGTGGCGGGCTCAACACCAGCCCGAGCAGACCGCCTACACGTTTCTACTCGATGGCGAGACGCTCGAGGCGCGGTTGACGTATGCGGATCTAGATCGTGAAGCCAGATCGATTGCTGCTCGGTTGCAGAAACTCAACGCAGTGGGTGAGCGGGTGTTGCTGCTCTATCCGCCAGGGCTCCAGTTCATTGCTGCCTTTTTTGGATGCCTCTACGCTGGAGCTGTGGCGGTTCCTGCCTATCCGCCCAAGCGCAACCGTAGCCTGCGACGCCTCGGAGCAATCGCTCGCGATGCCCAGCCCGCGGTAGCGCTTACGACCGACGAGATAGCCGCCGGACGAGAGGCGATGAGGGCGCAGCTGCCTGATCTGGAGGGCGTTCGTTGGCTGACCGACACAGGAAGCGACGAGGCGACACCATGGCAGGCGCCTGAGATCGATAGCACGACTCTCGCATTCCTCCAGTACACCTCGGGCTCCACCGGTGATCCCAAAGGGGTAATGCTGCGTCACGAGCAGATCCTCGCCAACGAGCGCATGATCCAGGCGGGCTGTGGTCATGATGCGAGCTCGAGTTTCTTTGGCTGGCTGCCGCTCTACCACGACATGGGTTTGATCGGGAACGTGTTTCAGCCGCTCTATGTCGGGATTCCCTGTGTCCTGATGTCGCCGGTTCACTTCCTACAGCGGCCTTTGCGGTGGCTTCAAGGCATCTCGCGCTATCGCTCGACGACGAGCGGCGCACCGAACTTCGCTTATGAGCTCTGCCTGCGACGTATTCGTCCCGAGGAGCGTACCGCGCTCGATCTGAGCAGCTGGCGTGTCGCGTTCAACGGTGCGGAGCCGATTCGGCCGGAAACGCTTCAGCGATTCGCGGGCGCCTTCGAGCCACAGGGTTTTCGCCGCTCGGCGTTCTTCCCTTGTTATGGTCTCGCCGAAGCGACGCTGATCGTCAGTGGTGCACGCGCGCAGCGAGTCGAGTACTTCGAGCGGACTTCTCTAGAGAAGGACCAGCCGATCGAGGCGGCGGCGGGTGACGTTGATGCGCGTCAGCTGATGTCGTGCGGAGCGGCCCTGCTGGACAGCGAGATCGCGATCGTCGATCCCGCGACCCAGGAGCTCTGTGGGGCGGATCGAGTCGGAGAGATCTGGGTCCGTGGGCCGCACGTCGCGGCGGGCTACTGGGGGCTGAACGAAGAGAGTCGAGCCACCTTCGAGGCGCTTCCCCGCGGCCATCAGAATGGCGGCTTTCTTCGCACCGGTGATCTCGGCTTCCTGCGGGAAGACGAGCTGTTCGTCACCGGGCGACTGAAGGATCTGATTATCATCCGAGGGCGCAATCTCTACCCTCAGGATGTCGAGCGCACGGTGGAGGCCTGCCACCCTGCCTTGCGACCGGGGGCTGGAGCGGCTTTTTCGGTCGAGCTCGATGGCGAGGAGCGCCTGGCCGTCGTGCACGAGCTGGGGCGGCCCAGGCCGGCAGATCTCAATGAGGTTTTGAACGCGATTCGCAGCGCGATTGCGGAGGAGCACGAGGTGCAGGTCGCCGCCATTGTGCTGAGTCCTCCAGCCACGGTTCCCAAGACTTCGAGCGGCAAAGTCGAGCGGCGGTCGAGCAAGCAGGCCTTTCTGAACGACGAGCTGAGACAGCTCGCCTCTTGGCATGCTCCGCGAGTTGTGGCGAGCGATCCCGAGCTGCCAACGGGTGAGAGCCTGGAAGAGATCGAAGGCTGGCTGATCGCCCAGCTCTCAGCCCATCTCGGGCAGGAGATCGACCCTGCCTTGCCATTGACCCACTACGGATTGGACTCACTCCTAGCCGTGCAGCTGGCCCATGCGGCGACCAGCGCTTTTGGAGCCGACGTGGCGCTCGAAGAGTGGCTCGAGAGCGCCAGCTTGGGGCAGCTGGCGTCCAAGCTCTTTGCGCGAGCAGGCGCTCCCTTGCTTGCCGATAGACCGGCGTTCGAGGCGTCGACGAGTCCACTATCAGCTGGCCAGCAGGCTCTGTGGTATCTGCATCGCCTGGCTCCCGAGTCCAGCGCCTACCATGTGGCGGTGGCGGCACGCTTCGACGAGCTCGACGCTGCTGCCTTCCGGCATGCCCTGCAGCGAGTCGTCGATCGGCATCCGATGTTGCGCGCCTCGATCCGAGAAAACGCCGGCGAGCCGGAACTGGTCTTCCACCGCCGAGTCGACGCTCGACTCGAAGAGCGTGATGCCTCTTCTTGGAGCGCTGAACGCCTCCAGCGGTTTCTGGTAGAGGCTTCGGAGGAACCGTTCGATCTCGAGAACGACCGTTCTCTCTCGAGGTTCGTACGGCTGCGCCGGTCCGGCGAAGCCGGGGTCCTGCTGCTCGTCGTCCACCACCTGATCATCGATCTTTGGTCGTTGGCCATCATCGTTCGTGATCTCGAGTCCCTGTACGTTGCTGAGCGTTCTGGCCAAGTCGGGAAGCTGCCCGTGTCCCCCGTACATTTTGGGGATCTCGTGCGTCAGGAAGCCGAGATGCTGGCCGGCCGCGAAGGCAAGCGCTTGGAGCGCTACTGGGAACAACACCTGGGGGGAGGGCTGCAGGCGCTCGACCTGCCAACGGATCGTCCGCGGCCTGCGGTTCAGACGTTCTCCGGTATGACGGTTGCTGGGCGCATCCACCGCGAGCTTCGAGATCGGGCAGAAGCCTCGAGCCGCCGCCGCGGCGTTACGCTCTACATGACCCTAATAGCGACGTTCGAAGCGCTGCTCAGCCGCATGTCTGGGCAACACGATGTGTTTCTCGGCTCGCCGACGGCGGGCCGTGGCCCTGTCGACCGTGCCGAGGTGGTGGGCTATCTGGTCAACCCGGTCGTTTTGCGCGGGGATCTCAGAGACGATCCTCGGGCCGAAGAGTTTTTGCAGCGGGTGCGTCAAGATGTTTTGGGGGCGTTCGGACACCGCGATCTGCCGTTTCCGAGACTCGTCGAATGTCTTGGAGCCACCTGGGATGCGAGCCGTTCGGCGCTATTCCAGGCGATGCTGGTGTTTCAAAAAGCGCAGGTCACGGCTGCACCGAATCTGGCGGCGTTCGCGTTGGGTCAGGCTGGTGCCCGCTTGCCCTTTGGCGATACCGCATTCGAGTCGATGGAGCTCGAGCATCGCGCGGCTCAGCTCGACTTGACCCTGGTGGTGGCAGAGCTCGACGGTGGCTTGGCGCTCTCGCTCGAGCTCAACAAGGATCTCTTCGATCCTGAGACCGGTCAGCGCCTGTTGGGTCACTTTGAGACTTTGCTCGGCGGGCTGACGCAAGAAGACGACGAGCGGATCTCGTTGCTGCCTTGGCTCACTGACGCAGAGCAGCGGCAGCTCCTTGGCGAGTGGGGTACGCGTGAGCACGAGCCGTGTGAGGTCAGCCTGCACGGGCTCATCGAGCGCCAGGCAGATCGGACGCCTGACCGACCCGCGGTGGTGAGCGAGGGGCAGAGTTGGAGCTATCGTGAGCTGCTGCAAAGAACTGAGCGGTTGGCTGCCGAGCTGCAGCAGCGAGGCGTCAGGCCCGGTCGACGCGTCGGCGTACTGATGGACCGCCGTCCGGAATTGATCATGGCTTTGCTGGCTGTGCTGCGAGCTGGGGGAGCTTATGTGCCGTTGGATCCGGCCTATCCCAGCCAGCGTCTGCGCTTCATGATTGCCGATGCGGGGCTGTCCTGGATTCTCACCGACGCGAATCGGACGGAAGAGCTTCGTCGAGAACTTACTGGCATCCCAAGCGATGGAATTCTCGCGGTTGACGGCGCTGACGCTGTGAAAAGGCAGGCGACCCTACAGCCAGTCGAAGAGGTTCCGGAGAGCCTGGCGCTGGTCATCTACACCTCGGGCTCGACTGGCAAGCCCAAAGGGGTTGCAATCACCCACCGCAGCACCGTCGCCTTGGCACGTTGGGCGAGGGACAACTTCAGCCATGAGGAGCTGTCAGGGGTCGTCGCCTCGACTTCGGTGTGCTTCGACCTGTCTGTGTTCGAGATCTTCGTTCCCCTGGCCTGCGGCGGTACGGTATTGCTCGCTCGAGACGCTCTAGACCTCGAGGCATTGGCAGACGCTGGCGATATTCGCTTGCTCAATACCGTGCCGTCGACCCTCGCCGCCCTGCTACGGCAGGGTCAGCTGCCAGATGGGTTGAAGACCGTAAATCTGGCCGGCGAGGCGCTACCCGAAGAGCTCGTCGAACGCACCTTCGACCGGGTTCCGAGCGTTCAACGGATGCTGAATCTCTACGGGCCTTCGGAGGATACGGTTTACTCGACCGGGGCTGTGTTGAGGCCCGGGGGCGGTAAACCGCCGATCGGCGTCCCGGTAGGAGGCGCTCGCACCTACGTTCTCGATTGCCAGCTACAGCCGGTGCCGATCGGTGTCCCAGGTGAGCTCTATCTGGGCGGGATCGGACTGGCTCGCTGCTATCTCGAGCGCCCGGCGCTGACCGGCGAGCGTTTCTTGCCCGATCCCAACGGCGCAGCCCGAGGTGCGCGAATGTACCGAACCGGTGATGTCGTGCGATGGCTGCCTTCCGGTCAGCTCGACTATCTGGGGCGCAACGATCAGCAGGTCAAGGTCAGAGGCTTCCGCGTTGAGCTGGGAGAGATCGAAGCGGTTTTGAGGACCTTCGAGGGAGTCCGCGACGCGGCGGTCATAGTGCATGGGACGCGGCCGGAGGATCGAAAGATTGTGGCCTATACGGTGTCTGCAGGAGACGCCTCGGCAACCGGTGAGGACCTTAGGGCGGCAACTCGCGAACGTTTGCCCGGCCCTCTAGTGCCCTCGGTCTTCATCGCGCTAGACGAGATGCCGATGACTCCCAACCGAAAGATCGATCGCAAGGCGCTGCCAGCACCTGATCGAGGGGCTTCCGGAGCAGCTTTCGTAGCGCCGAGGAATCCCACCGAGGTGACGCTGTGTGGTATCTGCGCCGAGCTCTTGGGGCTCGAGAAGATAGGTGTCCACGACAGCTTCTTCGCGCTCGGTGGGCACTCACTACTCGCCGCCCGCTTGGCCTCGAAGATCCGCGAGGTTTTTGATGTCGAGCTGTCGTTGCGGCGTTTGCTGCAGGCCCCGACGGTGGCTGAGCTCGCCGATCAAATCGGCGAGCGTGGGCAGCAATCCTCAGAAGCGCGACGGATGCCCGAGATCGTGCCGCTCTCGCGCCAGGGGCGCCAAATCTCTCTGACCGCGGACGGTGAGCTCGAGCTACCCGAGGCCTTGATCGAGGAGCTGCGATGAGCCCTTCGAACGTTGCGTTTCCCGCTTCCTTTGCCCAACAGCGATTGTGGTTTCTCGAGCAACTGGTGCCCGAGACAGCGACTTACCACATGGCGGCTTTGGTTCGTTTCGAAGGCGATCTCGATGTGCCGGCGCTGACTCGTGGCTTCAACTCTATCTTCGCGCGGCATGAGGCCCTGCGGACGGCCTTCGCCGAATCCGACGGCCGGCCCGTCCAGATGGTCGTGCCCGAGTTGAGACTCGAGATGCCGTTTGAAGATCTCTCAGGTTTGCGGCAAAAGCAGCTCGAACGTCGGATGGACGAGATCGTAAAGAGCGAGACCCGCCGGCCTTTCGATCTCAAGCAGCTGCCTTTGGTCCGGACGTTCCTGCTGAAGCTGGCTCCCGATCGTCATCGTTTGGTTTTGACCGTGCATCACATCGTCTGCGATGGCTGGTCGGTTTCGCTCCTGGTGCGAGAGCTCGCGGCACACTACGCTGCTGAGCTCGCGGGTGGCACACCTGAGGTGCCCGAGCTGCAGATTCAGTACGCGGATTTTGCGCACTGGCAACGGCAGTGGCTGCAGGGAGATGTGGTCGACGAGCACCTGGATTTCTGGCGTGAGAAGTTGGGGGAAGGACCGCCAAACCTCGATCTCCCCGGAATGCGCAAACGCCCGACCGCGCTTTCGTTCCGCGGCTCGACATTGCCGGTGGCTCTGAAGTCCAAGACAGTCGACGCTGCGCGCCGACTCGCCCAGCAGCGCGAAGCGACGCTGTTCATCGTACTTCTCGCTTCCTTCAAGGCGCTGCTGTTTCGAGTTACCGGAGAGTCCGTGCTGGCGGTTGGTTCGCCGTTTGCCAACCGCCCCCGCGCCGAGCTCGAGTCGCTGATCGGATTCTTCGTGAACATGCAGGCTCTGATCACTGAAGTCGGCGACAATCCCAGCTTCGCTGACCTGGTGGCGCGAGTGCGAGAAGGACTGCTCGATGCCCATGCGCACCAGGATTTGCCGCTCGAGCGCGTCGTCGAAGAACTGCTACCGGACCGCGATCCGAGTCGAGCCCCGCTTTTCCAGGTTGTCTTCTCTCTGCAGACCGCACCTCTGCCGAGTCTCGAGCTGCCGGGTCTGACGATGGATTTCGATCATGTGCCGACCGGCACATCGAAATTCGATCTAATGCTCGACCTTTCCGACCGAGAGCACGAGGTAGCGGGCTACCTCGAGTACAGTACCGATCTATTCGACTCGACGACTGCTAGTCGTATGGCTCGGTACTATCTGAGCTTGCTCGAGGGAGCCCTGACGGATCCGGAGCAGCGCTTACTCGAGTTGTCGCTGCTGAGCGAAGCCGAGCGACATCAGCTGAGCGTCGAGTGGAACGACACCGATAGGTTGCGGCCAACGGCAGAGACCGTCGATGCGCTATTTGCGGCCAATGCCAAAGCCCATCCTGAGGCCTTGGCGGTGGTTTGCGGTGATCAGACTGCAACGTATGGTGAGCTCGCCAACCGTGCCCGTCAAGTCGCTTGCTGGCTCGGCGAGCGTGGTGTGGGGCCTGGTGATCGCGTTGCCCTGCTGCTAGCTCGGTCGGTCGACGCGGTGGCCGCGATGCTCGGCGTGCTCGAGAGCGGGGCCGCCTACGTGCCGCTCGACGAGCGCTTCCCGGTCGCGAGATGGAGCTACATGCTGTCGGACTGTGACGCCGCAGCACTGATTACCGATCGCCATGAGCTGCCGGAGGTGGAGCTGCCATCTCGTGTTTTGCACCTCGGCAACGACGCCGACGAGCTGACGCCGGCCTCAGGCGTAGAGAGCTCGCGACGCGCTCGACCTACCGACCTCTGCTACGTCATCTACACTTCGGGCTCGACCGGCAAGCCCAAAGGTGTCGCCGTGGAGCATCGCCACCTGGTGAGCTATACGCTCGGAGTCAGCGAGCGCCTCGAGCTCTCCGGTCTAAAGAACTTTGGTAGCGTATCCACTCTGGCTGCGGATCTTGGGCATACGGCCGTCTTTCCGGCGCTGTGCAGTGGCGCTACCCTGCATCTCTTGGATCGCGACCGGGTCGTCGATCCCGAAGCCTTGAGTGATTACGTCGAGGATCACGCGCTCGATCTGCTCAAGGTCGTACCGAGTCATCTCGAAGCGTTGCTCGACGGCGCTGAGGATAGTGCAGCGGGAGAGCGCGTCCTGCCTCGAAAACGTCTCGTGCTGGGTGGAGAAGCGGCTCGCGCGGGGTTGATCGACGAGCTGAGACGCCGGGCCCCAGCCTGCCGAGTCTTCAACCACTACGGCCCGAGCGAGGCGACGGTAGGAGTCTTGACGCATCCTCTGGAGCGTCATGGCGTGGAACCTTCGCTGCCGCTGGGGCGTCCTCTACCGGGTGCTCGAGCCGTGGTCCTCAGCGCAGATCTGAGGCTACAGCCTCTTGGTGTACCGGGGGAGCTCTATCTCGCGGGAGCGACCGTCAGTCGGGGATATTGGCGACAACCGGCGTTGACCGCGGAGCGTTTCTTGCCATCGCCCTTTGGCAGTCGCGGTGGTGAGCGGCTCTATCGCACCGGCGATCGAGTCTTTCGCCTGCCCTCGGGTGAGCTGATGTTCCTTGGCCGGTGTGATGATCAGCTGAAGTTCAATGGGTATCGCATCGAGCCGCAGGAGATTCGCCTGGCTCTCAACGAGCATTCCGATGTCCGCGACAGTCTGGTGCGCCTGGGTACCGATGCCGCTGACCGGCCGGTGCTGGGTGCCTACTATGTGGCGCGCCGGCCGATTCCCACCGAAGATTTACGCGACAAGCTATCGCAGAGTCTGGCGGTCGAGGTGTTGCCGACGGTGTTCGTTCACCTGACCCGCCTGCCGCTGACCCTGAATGGCAAAATCAACCACCAGGCGCTGCCGCCGCTCGATTTGGCCCGGGGGCCATCGCGTAAAGAGATGCCGCGGACGCCGACCGAGGAGCAGTTGGCAGAGATCTGGTCGCAGGTGCTAGGCCTCGACAGGATCGGAATCCGCGAGAGCTTCTTCGCTCTGGGGGGACATTCGCTGCTGGCGACTCGGGTGCTGTCGCGGATCCGCCGTAGCTTCAGTATCGATCTACAGCTGCGGGTCATCTTTGAGCAGCCGACCATCGCTGGATTGGCTCTCGAGATCACCCGGCGCCAGGCCGAGAACCTCGACCCAGGTGAGCTTGCCCAACTGGTCGATGAGATCTCAGCGTTACCTCAGGACGCCCTGGCCAGCATCCTGCAGGGCGAGGCGGATAGCGCCCAGGGGAGCGAGACCTCATGACGAATTTGGCGGACATCGTCGCGAAGTTGACCCCGGAGCAGCGCGCCGTGCTCGAGCTGCGTTTACAGCAGCGCCAGGCCGATACTGGACCGGCGCCGATCGAGCCACGCGCTTCTGAGGGCCCAGCCCAACTCTCCTTTGCTCAGGAGCGCCTGTGGTTTCTCGACCAGCTACATCCTGGCACTCCGCTTTACAACATCACGGCCGCAGTCCGGATGCGCGGAGTCCTGGACGTCGATGCCCTGCAGCTCTCAATGGGAGATCTGATTCGACGCCACGAGGTGCTGCGAGCTAGGTTTGTCGAGGTAGAAGGAGCCGTCCGGCAGGTCTTCGATGGGGAGGTCTTCGATAGACAGGGCACCGACGGGCACGTCTTCGAGCTGCCGGTTACCGATTTGTCAAGGCATCCGAGCGACGTAGGTGAGCGTGTAGCCCAAGAGCAGGCGATGCACGAAGCTCAGTCCGCGTTTGATCTATCGCGCGGCCCGTTGATTAGAGTACGGCTGCTGAGGCTCGCGGTAGACCACCATTTGTTGGTCCTCAACCTGCACCACATCATTGCCGATGGTGGCTCGGTTTCGGTTCTGATTCGGGAGCTCGGGTTGCTCTACGCGGGTTACACCTCGGAGAAGGTGACCGCGAGTGCCGTGCTCGAGCCGCTGAAGATCCAGTATGCAGACTACGCTGCCTGGCAGCGTCAGCGTCTGAGCGGGGAGGCCTTGAAGCGCGACCTCGAGTACTGGCGGCAACAGTTGGCCAACGCTCCGGACGACTCGGGCTTCCCCGCCGATCGTCCCCGGCCAGCCACGCCAGGTATCTATGGAGCCCGGCGGTCGCGTCGTCTCGAGACGTCGCTCGAGGAGCGGCTGAAGGCTTTGGTGAAGCGTCAGGAGGCAACTCTCTTCATCACTCTGCTAGCGGCATTTCACGCGCTGTTGTATCGCTACACCGGGCAGGGTGATCTGGTTGTCGGAACGCCGATCGACAATCGAGATCGGCCAGAGGTCGAAGGGCTGGTTGGATTCTTCGTCAACACCCTTGTCATCCGGTCGATGCCGGAAGGGCGAGCGCCCTTCCAACAGCTGCTGCGGCAGGTGCGTGAGGCGGTGATCGAGAGTCATCGGCACCAGAAGCTGCCTTTCGAGAAGCTGGTCGAGGATCTCCGGCCTGAAGGAGCCACGGGGGAGCATGCGCTGTTTCGGACGATGTTCGAGCTCCAAGGGCCCGCGCTCGGCGAGGGGCTACCGGGGCTCGAGCTAGCTCTCGAAGAGCTCGATACCGGGACTGCGAAGTTCGATCTCGTCTTCTATGTTCGTGAGACGGGAGCTGGCCTGGTAGCGACAGCAGAGTACGCCACGGAGCTCTTCGAGTCGGCGACGATCGATCGTCTACTGGGCCACTTCGACCGACTCTTACAGTCGGCGGTGCGAGATCCCGAGCTCGCTCTCGGCGAGATGAGCTTGATGGGCGTCAGTGAGCGCAGCCAGCTACTCGAAGACTGGAATCAGACCCGGCGTTGGGACGCGGAAGCTTCGATATTCGAACGATTTGCGCGGCAAGTCGCTCGCGATCCGAATGCGGTAGCGGTCGTCTGTGACGGAGCCGAGCTGACCTACCGAGAGCTCAATGAGCTTGCGGACCGCTTGGCGACTCGGCTCATCGCCCATGGTGTCGGGGTGGAAGACAGGGTCGCACTGTGCTGCGAGCGCTCCTTGGAGCTGGTAGCCGCCATTCTGGGAATCCTCAGGTCCGGCGCCGCCTATGTGCCGCTGGATCCAAGCTATCCCCGCGAGCGGTTGGATCTCTTGATTGCCGACTCTAGAGCATCGCTCCTTCTGCTTGGGGAAGGCCTCGAAGACCGTTTTTCAGCGACTCAGGTGACGACTCTGGGCCTGACAGGCGCACTGGCGGACGGCCATCCGGGCGAGCCCCTCGAAGCTGGCCAGATCTCCCCTGACTGTTTGGCCTACATCATCTACACGTCAGGCTCCACGGGTCGACCCAAGGGGGTCGGGATCTCACATCGCAATGTGCTGAGGCTGTTTGACGCTACGAGGCAATGGTTCGACCCGGGGCCGACCGATGTGTGGACGCTGTTCCACTCCTACGCGTTCGACTTTTCGGTGTGGGAGATATGGGGAGCCCTGCTCCATGGCGGTCGCCTGGTTGTCGTCCCCCGCGAAGTGAGCCGCGCGCCGGAAGCCTTCGCCGAGCTGTTGATAAGCGAGCGGGTCACGTTCCTCAACCAAACGCCTTCGGCGTTTCGGCAGCTGGCGGTGGTCGAGCCGCCAGGCCAGCTGCGGTTGAAGTGGGTGATCTTCGGAGGCGAGGCTCTCGACCCGTCGATTCTGGCTCCATGGATCGCGCGTCACGGAGACCTTCAACCGAGTCTGGTCAACATGTACGGCATCACCGAGACCACGGTGCACGTGACCCACCGTTTGCTGTCTCAGCAAGACCTGGCGGAGAGCGGCAGATCCCCTATTGGCCGGCGCATCCCTGATTTGCGCCTCAGTCTTGTGGGGCCGGAGGGTTCGCTGACCCCGCACGGCGGCATAGGCGAGGTGCGAGTTGGCGGCGCAGGACTCGCTCGGGGATACCTTGGCCGAAGCAGGCTGACCGCAGAACGCTTTGTGCCTGATCCCTGGAGTGACGAAGCTGGAGGTCGCTCCTATCGCTCTGGAGACTTGGCACGTTCTTCCAACCGAGACGAGCTCGAATATGTTGGGCGGCTGGATCAGCAAGTCAAAGTTCGAGGTTTCCGTATCGAGCTTGGGGAAGTCGCCGCTGTCCTCGAAGGGCACCCCGACTTGAATCATGCTGTGGTCAGGTTGCGTGCCCTGAGCGGCACCGAGCATCGGCTCGTCGCTTACGTCGTGCCGCGGCGCGAGCCTGCGCCCCGTGGCGGCGAGCTACGGCGTTTTCTTGTCGATCGTCTGCCTGAATTCATGGTGCCTTCGGCATTCGTTTCCTTGGCTGAGCTTCCACTCACCGCGAACGGAAAGCTCGACGAGTCGGCCCTACCCGAGCCCGAGACCTCGGTGTCATCGCGCTTTGTTCCGCCGCGCACGCCCTATGAGGAGATCGTGGCCGGCTGTTTCGTCGAGCTTCTCGAGGTCGAGCGGGCCGGAGCGGAGGACAACTTCTTCGATCTCGGAGGGCATTCGCTACTCGCCGTACAGCTCGTCGGCCGATTGCGGCAGATGCTCGGGGTCGAGGTGCCACTGCAGTCGGTATTTGAGGCTGCAACGGTCGAGGCCATGGCAGCGGCTTGTGAGCAGCGGGCGAGTGACGGTAGGGCGTCGGCCCGTCCCATCGAGCCAGCTGGGGAAGGGCCACATCCCTTGTCTTTTGGTCAGCGGCAGCTTTGGTTCCAACAGCAGCTCGAACCGGACAACGTGCTCTACAACATCGCAGCTGTTCTGCGGCTCCAGGGGCCGCTAGATGTCGACGCTCTCGCTGGCTCGTTGAGCATGATCGTGAGGCGTCACGAGATCCTGCGGTCGCGTTTCGTGAGCGGCGCCGACGGCCCTGAGCAGATTCTAGGGGGCGAGATCGGTCCGCTTTCGGTTATCGATTTGGGTCGCCTGCCGTCGTCTCGGCGTCGAGAGCTCGCTCGAACTATCGCTCAGTCCGAGGCACGACGCGCCTTCGATCTCGCCAGCGATGGTCCCTTGAGAGTGAGCCTTTCGAGGCTCAATGAGCGGGAGCATCACCTGGCGGTCACTCTGCACCACATCGCGGGAGACGGCTGGTCGATCGGGCTGCTGCTCGATGAGTTGAGCCACCTGTATCCGGCGCTCGCGGCGGGCGATTCACCTCGGCTGGTGGTGCCAGCGCTTCAATTTACGGACTATGCGACTTGGCAACGAGCGACTTGGCGAGAGTCCGAGGCCGAGCCGGTGCTCGACTACTGGCGCGGTCAGCTCGCCGATCGCCGTCGTCTCGAGCTTCCAGCGGAACGTCATGGTTCAGCGGGTTCCCGGCATCGGGGAGCCAGCCTCAACTTCGAGCTGGCCGCCGACCTGGTTGCCGAGCTCGAGGCGCTTGGCCGCCAAAACCAGTGCACGCTCTTCATGGTTCTGTTGGCGGCTTTCCAAAGTCTTTTGAGCCGCTGGACGAGCCAGAGCGACATCACCGTCGGCACTCCTATGGCCGGTAGGGACAAGCCCGAGACGGAGTCGCTGATCGGCTTCTTCGTCGATACTCTGGTGCTGCGAACCGACGTCTCGCGGGATCCGACGTTCACTGAGCTACTGCGGCGGACTCGGCGCACTGCGCTAGCTGCCTATTCCCATCGCATTCCGATCGAGAAGCTCGTCGAGGATCTTCAGCCTGGCGAGCGTGATGGCGAGAATCCGCTTTACGAAGTGTTTTTCGCCCTGCAAACGGCGGCACGATCGAAGGTCACGATGCCGGGGCTCGAGGTCGAGCTCGAACGGGTCGATCGCGGTACGTCCACTCATGACCTCGCTTTGACCCTGGTGCCCGGCAGCAATGGCCTCCAAGCGATGCTCGAGTATCGAACCGAGCTGTTCCAGCAAGCGACCGCGGAGCGCTTCGCGGCTCACTTCTCGAATCTGCTGACGGCAGCAGTGGCAAACCCGGACCTTCGCCTGTCTCGGCTTCCGATGCTGGCGCCGAGCGAGCGGTGCCAGCTCGTTGACGAACGCCGCCGCCAGCAGCCGGTTGAAGCCGTTGTCGGGTCGGTATGCGATCAGTTCGAACGCCAGGCGGCTGAGCAGCCCGACGCGGTGGCTTTGGAGTCTGCGGGGCAGCGCTTGTCTTACGGCGAGCTGAATCGACGAGCCAATCGCGTCGCCTACCGCTTGATCGAGCTGGGAGTGGGTCCGGAATCTCGGGTTGCGGTCAGCCAGCCAAGAACCTTCGAGCTGATCGTTGCCATCCTGGGCATTGTCAAGGCTGGCGGGGTCTACGTCCCGATCGATCCGAAGCACCCTGAGGACCGCCAGGCTTACGTGATTCAAGACTGCGGTGCGAAGATTTGGCTAGCCGATCAACCGCCCTCAGTCGCGGGCGTCGAGGTGTTGGTGCCAAGTCAGATCGAGCCGGGATCTCAGGACGAGACCAACCCGCAGCGGCAGACGACATCGGCCAACGCTATCTACGTGATCTATACGTCGGGCTCGACCGGGCGTCCCAAGGGGGTCGTCGTCACGCACGCTAGTGTCGAGCGTCTCTTTACCGTGACGCACGATCACTTCGGGTTCTCGGCTCGGGATACCTGGGTGTTGTTCCACTCCCATGCGTTCGACTTCTCGGTTTGGGAAATGTGGGGAGCGCTGCGCTATGGCGGCCAGCTGGTGATCGCTGGCCATTGGCTGACGCGCTCCCCGACCGCGCTGCTAGACGAGCTGCTCGAGCAGAGGGTGACGGTTCTAAACCAGACTCCTTCGGCGTTTCGCCAGCTGATGGCTGCATCGGCGGCTTGGCCGGGCGTACTGCGTTCGCTGAAGTGGGTGATTTTTGGCGGTGAAGCGCTGGACTTTCGCAGCCTGCGTTCCTGGATCGAGCGTTATGGAGTCGAGAGCCCACGGCTGATCAACATGTACGGCATTACCGAAACCACCGTGCACACCACGTACCGTCCGGTCGCGGAAGGCGAGACCCTGCTCGAATCAGCCGACAGCTGGATCGGGGCGCCTTTGCAAGATCTTGGAATCACCCTGGTCGGCCGGAATGCCGAGCTGATGCCGCAGAGCACCCTAGGTGAAATGTGGATCTCAGGACGCGGTCTGGCTCGAGGCTACCTGGATCGTCCTGGCTTGACCGCGGAGCGGTTCGTGCCCGATCTGTGGGGCGAGGCGCCCGGGGAACGGTGCTATCGATCCGGAGATCTCGGTCGACGCTCGACCAGCGAAGAGCTCGTCTACGGTGGCCGGCTCGACCATCAGGTCCAGATTCGGGGATTCCGCATCGAGCTTGGAGAGATTGAAGCGAGTCTCTCGAGTCACCCCGAGGTGAGGCAGGCCGTGGTCTTGAATCACCTCAGGGAGCAAGATACGCGCTTGGCGGCCTTCATCATTCCCGGCGACGCACCGAGCCGGGATGGCTTGGTTGCTGACTTGAGGCGCCATCTCGCGACTCGACTACCGGACTACATGGTGCCAGCCGACTGGTTGATTCTGGACGAGCTGCCGCTGACTTCCAACGGCAAGCTCGATCGCGACGAGCTCTTGCGGGCGATCCCAACGTCTACTGAGGAGCGGACAGGCTTGGAAGGCCAATATCTTGCCCCGCGCACAACGGTCGAATCGACACTCGCCGAGCTTTGGAGCGAGTGTTTGGGCTGCCAGCAGCCTGGAGTCGAGGACAACTTCTTCGAGCTTGGCGGACACTCCTTGGTCTTGACGCAGCTCGCAGTCCGTATCAACGAGGTCTTTGGCGTCGAAGTCGGGCTCCGTGAGCTGTTCGATGCTCCGACGATCGAGAAGATGACGGTTGCGATCGCTTCCGCGCAGCTTGGGCAGCTCGATGTAGATGAAGCAGAGCGCTTCGTGGAGGAGATTCGAGCCCTGTCGGCGAGTGAAGTCCAAGATGGCCTGCTCGCGTCCGCTGAAGCATTGATCCCAGCTGGAAGTCCTTCCGGGTTGCTGATGGAGACCCAGCCATGAAGCTCTTGCTGACCATGAACCTGCCGTTCACCCGGGCGCACGGCGGCGCCAACCGCTCGAACCGTTTTCTGGTTCGTTCGCTGGCCTCGAGAGGCCACCAGGTACACGCTATCGTGCCCGCCCTGGCTAGCCCCAGCCGTATCACTCGAGAGGAGCTGCTGGAGGACCTACAGGCTTCTGGCGTCGAGGTCTCGAGCGTCGAAGGGGCGGATCTCTTCGAGCTCGACGGCGTCGAAGTCCATGCCGTCACGGAAGCCTCGCGTCTGCGTCCCTACCTCACCGAGCAGATCGCTCGGCTCGAGCCCGACTGGGTGCTGGCGTCGTCTGAGGATCCCTCTCAGAGCCTACTCGATGCCGCGCTCAAGGTCTGTCCTTCGCGTGTGATCTACCTGGCTCATACGCCCCAGATGCTGCCCTTCGGTCCACTCAGCCTGTATCCAGGGGAGGAGCGAACCGACCTCCTGGGTCGGGCGACCGGTATCGTCACCATCAGCCGGTTCGTCGCCGACTACATCTCGCGCTGGAGCGGGTTCGACGCCTTCACCAATCACCCGCCTCATTATGGTGACGGACCGTGGCCTCGTCTCGGGAAGTACGACAACCCCTACGTGCTGATGATGAATGCCAGCGCGATCAAGGGCCTGCCGATCTTCGTCGAGCTTGCGCGTCGTCGACCCGACATCCAATTCGCCGCACTTCCCGGCTATGCGACGACGGACGATGACCGAAGGGTGATGGACCAGCTGCCCAACGTGACGCTGCTCGAGAATCGCGAAGACCTGAAAGACATCTTGCGTCTAGCAAGGGTCTTGCTGATGCCGACGCTGTGGGCAGAAGGCTTCGGAATGGCGGTCGTGGACGCCATGCTGCATGGCATCCCGGTTTTAGCCAGCAACTACGGTGGCCTCACCGAGGCGATGCTGGGTCTCGATTACCTGTTGCCAGTGCAGCCGATTCGTGATTTTGATCGGCAGCTGGGCGAGAATCTGCTGCCGGTGCCGGTAGTTCCGGAGCAGCGGGTCGAGCCTTGGCTCGAGGCTCTGGACGAGGTTCTTGCTAGTCCGGAATGCTACGATGAGCGCTCTCTGAGCGTCTGGCAGACGGCCCAAAGCTTTGTTGACGGACTGGGGGTCGAGCCGCTCGAGCAGTATCTGCTGGCACTAGCGAACGGCAGTACCAACGGAGGGCGGCCGTCGCATGAAGCTCCCAGCATCGTGACGGGACCGCTCAGCGGCAACGGAGGCCGGCCGCCACTCGAAAACGAGCCCCCGTTGACGGTGCGAAGCGACGAAGCTTTCGAAGCTGGACGTGCGGCGGCGGAGTTGACTCCTGAGCAGCGCGCGTTGTTGATTCTGAAGCTGCGATCGCGTCACCGAGCTGAAACGGAGCCGACAGTTTCCGCCGCCTCCGCTGGAGACGCAAAACTGTCTTTTGCTCAGCAGAGGCTATGGTTCTTGGCGCAGCTCGAGCCCGAGAGCCCCGCCTACAACATGTCATCGACCGCGACCCTGGCTGGTCAGCTCGACGTCGCAGCGGTTCGGCGTTGTCTGGCAGAGATCGAACGACGGCACGAGGTGCTCAGGACGACCTTCGAAGTCGTAGACGGCAAGCCGACTCCCAGGACGCGTCCAGAACCCGGAGCCGTCGTCCCGGTATGCGATCTTGGAGGAATCTCGGAGGAAGCAAGGCGGCTCGAGACGCTAAGACTGGCTCGTCAGCACGCCCTCGCCCCTTTCGATCTCGAGCAGGGCCCGATGCTGCGGGCAGTATTGATTCGGCTGCGCCCGGACGCTCACACGGTGCTGTTTTCAATGCACCACATCGCCGGGGATGGCTGGTCGATGAACGTGCTCGAGCACGAGCTCGCCACCCTCTACGAGGCCTTCACCCAGGGGCGGCCTTCGCCTCTGCCTGAGTTGCCTCTGCAGTACCAGGAATACGCCAACGAGCAGCAGGCCCGACTGGACGGACCGGCGCTCCAAGCAGAGATCGACTACTGGCGCCAACAGCTGGCGGAGGAGGAGGTTGGCCCCGGCTTGCCGACCGATCGTTTGAGGGAAGGCGCTCCGAGCCATCGAGGTGGATCGGTGACCCTGAAGGTAGATCGCGCCGCAGCGGAATCCTTGGAAGAGCTCGGGAAGAGCCTTGGAGCGACGCCGTTCATGGTGTATCTGGCGGCGGTGGCTGCGCTGCTGCATCGTTATTCTGGCGAGCGGCGTGTCGCCCTTGGCTCACCGATCGCCGGGCGAGATCAGCGCAAGCTCGAGGGTTTGATCGGCTGCTTTGTCAACACCGTCGTCTTCAGACCGGACCTGTCAGGGGAGCCGAGCTTTCGCGAGCTGCTTTCGAGGACACGGGAAGTGGCGCTGCAGGCGTTCGCTCACCAGGAAGTGCCGTTCGAGAAGGTGGTCGAGGCAGTACAGCCCTCTCGAGGCCAAGGCGGCAATCCGCTGTTTCAGGTGCTCTACACCTACCAGGACGCCAGGCGTGGCGATCGAGACTCATTACATCGCCACTTCTCGATCGAAGGCGAACGGGTGGGTTTGGGTAAGGCGGTGCTCGATCTGACCGTAAATTTGGTTGTCATCGACGATGGCTTGGCTGCGACCCTCGCGTTCGACCGGGATCTCTTTGACCTCGAGACCGTCACCGCCATGGGTGATCAGCTCTGCGCGCTGATTGCGGCAGCTGCAGAAAACCCGGAACGAGCAATCTCGGAGGTGGCCTTGCCGGACACGACCGATCGTCATCGACGTTTGTTGGCTTGGAGTCGCTCCGGCGGTCATAAGGCCGCCACGCAGCCAGCTGAGGAGGACGCTCCGGTCGCCAGTCGCGCAGAGGTGGTCGCGGCGCGGGAGGCTAAAGTTGCCGAGCGGCGTGACAAGCTCTCCGCGGCCAAGCGTGCTCTCTTGGCGCGCCGTTGGCGTTCTCGCCAGCGCGATGCCGCGCCGCAGATTCCGCGTCGTACCGACAGCAGTCCTCCGCTGTTGTCCTTTGCCCAGCAGCGCCTGTGGTTTCTATGGCAGCTCGATCCCGGCTCCCAGGCCTACAACATTCCGTCGGCGCTCAAGCTCCGGGGCCCGCTCGATGTCGTGGCGCTGGAGCGCGCCCTGAGCGAGATCGTTCGCCGGCATGAGGTCTTGCGCACGAGGTTCGATCAGATCGACGGCCGGGACGTCCAGGTCATCACGCCGCAGATCTCCTTTCAGCTCCCGCAGGTCGATTTGCGGCGTCTCTCGGCGGCCGATCGCAACGCCGAGCTCGAGCGGCAGGCGGTCGTCGAGGCGACGCGCAGCTTCGATCTGCGCCGTGGGCCCCTGTTTCGGGCCGTCTTACTTCCGCTAGCGCAGCATCGGCACGCGGCTTTCGTCACGATGCATCACATCGTTTCGGACGGCTGGTCAGGCGGAGTCTTGGTACGAGAGCTGGGAGCGCTTTATGAAGCCTTCCGTTCAGGGCAGCGCTCTCCTCTCTCGCCACTGGCGATTCAGTATGCTGATTTCGCAGTCTGGCAGCGCCAGCAGCTCAGCGACGAAGCGCTCGAGGCCCAGCTCGAGTACTGGCGCCAGCAGCTGGGTGGCGATTTACCGATCCTGGCGATGCCGACGGATCGACCGCGTCCCGCGGTCCAAACCTTCCATGGCTCCATGAAGTCGCTGGCGATCCCGTCGGCGGCCAACCGTGCGCTTCAAGCTCTGGCCCAGCGTGAGGAAGCCACCCAGTTCATGGTTCTGCTGGCCGCGTTCGGCGTGCTTCTGAAGGGCTACACCGGTCAGGACGACGTGCTGGTCGGCAACCCCACCGCCAACCGCCGCTACGCTGAAGTCGAAGACTTGATCGGCTTCTTCGTCAACACCCGGGTGCTGCGCTCCGACCTCTCCGGCGATCCGACGTTTCTCGAGCTCCTGCGTCGGGTGCGAGAAGTGTCGCTGGCGGCGGACAGCCATCAAGATGTCCCCTTCGAGCGCTTGGTCGAGGAGCTGCAGCCGGAGCGTGACGCCTCACGGTCGCCCCTCTTTCAGGTGATGCTGGTCCAGCAGACCGCGCCACGTCGCCGCCCGATGGCAGAGACCGGCCTGACCATGGAGGCGATGGAGGTCGAGGGCGGGGCGGCCCAATTCGACCTGATCCTGATCTTCGCGGAGAGCGAGGGCGAAGCTACAGCGCATCTCAAATTCAACACCGACCTGTTCGATGCCACGACCGCGAGCCGTCTGCTGGATCACTTTAGGGGACTCCTCGTCGGCATCGCGAATGATCCCGAACCGGCGATCTCGCAACTGCCGTTGATGAGCCCAGGCCAACGCCATCAGCTGACATTCGAATGGAGCGGTGCTGCGCTCGAGAGGGCGGTCGAAGGCTCCGTGCACCAGCGTTTCGAGGAGTGGGTGGATCGCACGCCCGAAGCCATTGCGCTCTCGTCTGGCGATCAACAGCTGTCCTATGCCGAGCTCGATCAGGCTGCCAATCGCCTGGCGCGGCATCTCGGCAACTTTGGCGTCGGCTCGGGGGTGGCGGTAGGGATCTTCCTGGATCGTTCCGTCGAAATGGTGTGCTCGTTGCTAGCGGTTCTAAAGGCAGGTGGAGCCTTCATCCCCTTCGATCCCAGCTACCCGCTCGAGCGACTCTCTCTGATGATCGAAGACTCGAACGTCGCCGTGCTGCTGACGCGTGACCATCTGATGGATCGCTTGCCGACCACCTGGACGTTGGTCATCGATTTGGATGCCGACGCCGAGCTCATCGCCGAGGAAAGCTCGGCGCGCCTCGGCTCCACAGCCCGCGGTGCGGATCTCGCTTACGTGATGTATACCTCCGGTTCGACGGGCCGCCCCAAGGGCGTCGCGGTGCCCCATCGCGCGGTGACCCGCCTGGTGTGCGACACGAACTTCATCGCACTCGATCCCGAGCATGTTTTTCTGCAGCTCGCCCCGACCTCCTTCGACGCCTCGACTCTGGAGATCTGGGGGCCGTTGCTCAACGGCTCCCGGCTCGAGGTTGCACCGCCTGAGAAGCCCACGTTGGAGAGCTTGGCTGAGGTCCTCGAGCAACGTCGCGTGACCAGCCTATGGCTGACGGCCGGATTGTTCCATCAGATGGTCGACCACCAGCCCGAGAGCCTGCGCGCGCTGCGTCATCTGCTTGCCGGGGGCGACGTGCTGTCACCTCCCCATGTCGATCGGACGCTATCCCAGCTCGAGCGCGGCGAGCTGATCAACGGGTACGGGCCAACCGAGAGCACGACCTTCACGGCCTGCCATTGCATGCGGGGGAGCCGACGCCGCAGCTCGTCGGTGCCGATCGGTCGACCCATTGCCAATACCTTCGTCCGGCTGCTGGACGAAGATCAGCGCCAGGTGCCGGTAGGGGTCTTCGGCGAGCTGTGCATCGGTGGCGCTGGCCTGGCGCGCGGCTACCATCAGCTGCCTGGGCGGACCGCGACGCGATTCGTCCCGGATCCCTATGCGGCAGAGGGGGGACGCCTCTATCGCACCGGCGACCTCGCTCGCTTCCTCGGCGATGGGACGCTGGAGTTCGCCGGACGAAACGACCATCAGGTCAAGATCCGTGGCTTTCGGATCGAGCCTGGAGATGTCGAGGCGGCTCTGAAAGAGCACCCAGAGATCAAGAATGCCGTCGTGACCGCGTGGGATGATGGCTCGGGCGACAAACGCCTGGTAGCGTATTTCTTGTCCGACGATCCGCCTTCGGTGGCCGATACGCAGGCTTTCCTGCGCGAGCGGCTGCCGGAGTACATGGTGCCGTCGGCCCTGGTGGCGCTGGAAGCCTTCCCGCTTGGGCCGACCGGCAAGGTCGACCGTAGGGCCCTGCCCGACCCACGCGAAGCCATGGGCCGCTCGACCGATAGCTTCGTGGCTCCTCGGACCATGGTCGAGGAGGTGCTGGCCACGATATGGGCTGAGGTGCTGGGCGTCGAGCGCGTCGGTTTGGGCGACAGTTTCTTTGACCTTGGTGGCCATTCGTTGATGGCGACGCAGGTGGTCTCCAGGGTTCGACAGAGCCTGGGCGTGGAACTGAGTCTGGTCAAGCTCTTTGAAGCGGCGCACCTCGAAGAGTTGGCGATGCTCATCGAGCAGCAGATGCGCGGTGAAGAGACGCCAGGTCTACCGCCGATGTCACCGGCAGATCGCGAGCAGCAGATCCCGCTTTCGTTCGCTCAGCAGCGACTTTGGTTCATCTACCAGCTCGCTCCTGAGAGTCCGCTGTACAACGTGCCGACTCCGGTGCGACTGGTCGGCGGACTCGAGCTGCCGTCGTTCGCGGGAGCCGTCAACGAGCTCGTGCGACGCCACGAAGTGCTGCGCACACACTTTGTGGAGGTCGAGGGCGAGGCGACTCAAGTCGTGGCGGGTTGGCAGCCAAAGCAGATCCCTCATATCGACCTTTCTAGCCTCGATGAAGAGCAGCGCGAGAACGAGGGGCGTCGGATCGCTGCCGAAGACGCCAAGCGCCCCTTCGATCTCAGCCGAGGGCCGCTGCTGCGGTTGAGCGTCGTCGAGACCACGCCCGACGAGCACGTTGTGCTGTTCAACATGCATCACATCGTCTGCGACGGCTGGTCGATGGGAATCCTGCTGCGTGAGCTGCGAGCCCTGTATGACGCCGCCCTGAACGGTCGCCCGTCTCCCTTGAGCGAGCTGCCGATCCAGTACGCGGACTTCGCTCACTGGCAGCGGCAGTGGCTGAGCGGTGAGCCACTCGAGCGAGAGCTCGGATATTGGCTCGACCAGCTGGCGGGAGAGCTGCCGGTGCTGCAGCTGCCGTTCGAGAAGGCGATCGCAGCGGGCTCCAGAGCTACCGGCGCAGGGCAGAGCCTGGAGCTTTCAGCCGAGCTGTCTGCCGGTCTCGAGAGCTTCAGTCGCATCGAAGGGGCGACGCTATACATGACCCTGCTAGCGGGGTTTGATCTCTTGCTCAGTCGCTATTGCGGCGAGCACGACATCGTTGTCGGCGCTCCGATCGCGAATCGCAATCGGGCCGAGACCGAGGGCTTGATCGGTTTCTTCGTCAACACTCTCGTACTGCGGTCAGACCTTTCCGGTGATCCGACGTTTCGAGAGCTGGTGGGCCGCGTGCGGCGCATGACGCTCGACGCCTACATGCACCAAGACGTGCCGTTCGAGATGCTGGTAGAGAAGCTCGATCCGGAGCGCGATTTCGAAAGCAATCCGCTGTTCCGCGTCGCCTTCGTGATTCAGAACGCCTCTACCGAAAAGCTCGAGCTGAGCGGCCTCGAGGCGCGCACCGTCGGCGTCGGCACCGGGCTGGTGCATTTCGACTTGATCCTCATGGCCGCGCCGACCCCCGAGGGGCTGGGATTGACCTTCGGCTACAACGCACATCGTTTCGAGGCGGAGAGCGTTCGTCGCATGCTGACGCATATGGAGATGCTGCTCACTGACGTGATGGCCGATCCCGATCAGGCGTTGTCGGCTTATCGGTTGCTCGACGATACCGAGGCTGGAGGCTATAGCCCCGACGACTTCCCAGACGCCGACCTGGACCGGCAGGACTTCGAAGACCTGGTAATGGAGCTCGGACTGAGCTCGGAGGCGGATTGAAGGCAAAGGGCATCGAAGCGGTTCTCCCTGCCCTACCGGTGCAGGAAGATCTCCTGCTCCACGGGGCGATCGAGCCGGAGTCGGCGGACTATTGCATCCAGGTGACCGTGGCGCTGGAAGGCGCTCTCGACCCGCGCGACTTGGAGCGAGCGTGGCGTTGGTTAGCCAGTCAACATGCCGCACTCCGACTCTCCTTTGCGTGGAAGCGTGTCAAGAGACCCTTGCAGGTGGTGCACGAGCATCCTCGCGTAGCGCTAGAGCAGATTGATCTCAGCGGTTTGAGCTCTGGCGAGGTCGAGGAGCGGGTATGTCGCGAGCTGGCAGACCTGCGCCGACGTGGCTTCGATCCTGCGGTGCCGCCGTTGATCCGCCTGACTCTTCTGAAAGAGCGCTACGACCGTCACCTTCTCGTGTGGAGCAGCCATCGTTTGGCGCTCGATCGTTGGAGCGTCGAGCCTCTGTTGCACGATCTCTTGGCCGCCTGCGGCGAGCTGGCGGCGGGGCGTACCCCCAGGTCCGTCCGGCGACGCAGCCTGCAGGATTATGTGGCTTGGTGGCGTAAGCAAGATCAGGCCGGTGCCAAGAGCTTCTGGAAGGAAGCGCTCGCTGGTTACACCAGCGGCGAGACGCTGAGCGGTATGACGATTGCGCCGGCCCGCGGAGCTGCCAGCAACAGCGACCGAACCTGGCGGGAGCGAGGCTTGGCTCGAGAAGTTTTCGAAGCTCTCCGGCAGCTCACCCAGCGTCAAGGCCTGAGTCTCGAAACCGTAGTCGAAGGGGCTTGGGCGCTGGTCCTGCAGAGATATGGACGCCACCGCGAGGTAATTTTCGGTAGCGCCTTCGATGGCCGGCCAAGCTCGGGGGGCGACCCGTCAGCCTGGATCGGGCCGATGGGGAACACACTGCCGGTGCCGGTTCGGGTCGAGGATCGGACATCCGCGGCCGGCTGGCTTCGACAGCTCGAGTCACGGCGTCGAAACCTCGCTCGGCATCAGCACAGCTCGCTCGAGCAGATTCGCTCGTGGAGTGGGTGGGATGCTGGTCAGGAGCTCTTCGACAGCGGTGTGCATTTCCCCAAAACGGTCAGCAATCTGGAAATAGGAAGAGAGCTCTCTGGGCGAGTCCTTGGTATCGACGGCTCCGACCAAGCGGCCCTGACCCTCGAGGCCTCGAACGGTGATGGCTTGACGCTCCGAGCCGGATTCGAGTCGAAGCGCTTGGAGCCCGAGCTGGTCGAGCGCATGCTTTCCTTACATGGCTCGATTTTGGGTTCGATCGCAGAGGATCCGGAGCGACCGGTTGCGGAGCTACCCTGGCGCGCTCCTGAGGAGCTCGAGCGCCTAGCCGCCTGGAATCAGACCTGGCGCGAGATTCCGCTCGACTGCGGGATCCACCAGCTGTTCGAGCTTCGCGCCGAGCAGATGCCGGATGCTATCGCCGTGAGCTTCGGCCGCCAGCTTTCCTACCAGCTCCTGAACCGGTGGTCGCAGCAGGTGGCTAAAGACCTGTGGGAGCAGGGAGTCGTCAGGGAAGAGCGCGTCGGGATCCTGTTGGATCGATGCGTCGAGCTGGTCGTCGCCCAGCTGGCGGTGCTCAAGGCGGGGGCGGTCTACGTTCCGCTCGACCCCGCGGCGCCGGCGGAGCGCACCCGGGCACTCCTCGAGGACTCAGATGTTCGCGTCCTGCTGAGCAGCGACCGCTTCATGGCTGCGATTCCGGATCAGGGGCTCGCCGTGCTCCTCATTGATCGCCCACGCCGTGCCACCGTCGACGTCTCGGAGCGCGAAGTGGCTCCCAACTCAGCGGTGGTCAGCGGCGAGCAAGCGGCCTACGTCATTTATACCTCTGGGTCGACCGGGCGCCCCAAGGGCGTCGTCGTGTCTCATCAGGCGATCAACCGGCTGGTCGTCAACACCGACTACGTACAAGTCGAAGAGACGGACCGGGTAGCCCTGGCAGCGAACCCGGCCTTCGATGCGGCGACCTTCGAAATCTGGGCGCCGCTAGTCAACGGAGCACGACTGGTCGGTATCGCCCGTGAGGTGGCGCTTTCGCCGCGCGAGTTCGTAGGCGTGCTGCGTGACGAGAAGGTCTCGACGCTCTTTCTGACCACCGCTC
Source organism: Acidobacteriota bacterium (assembly GCA_039030415.1). GTDB lineage: Bacteria > Acidobacteriota > Thermoanaerobaculia > Multivoradales > J023 > JAAELT01. The sequence continues at coordinate 706 of JBCCEE010000011.1, read as the reverse complement.
TATTCAATCAGCTGGTACGCGAGGCGCCGATTGGCCTTGGCGCGTTGCGCCACCTCTTGTTCGGTGGCGAGGCGGTGGATCCACGCCGCGTGCGCGAGCTTCTGCTAGGCTCGTCTCCGAGGCATGCGTTCGCGGGCCGGCTGCTGCACGTCTACGGCCCAACGGAGACCACTACCTTTGCCAGCTGGCACCGGGTCACCAAGGTCGCGCCCGATGCCGATACGGTGCCGATCGGCGGGCCGATTGCCAACACCACGATCTACGTGCTCGATGCCTCGTTCGAACGAGTACCAATGGGCTTGGTCGGGCAGCTTTGTATCGGCGGTTCGGGGCTGGCTCGCGGATATCTGCAGATGCCGGCACGGACCGCTCGCAGCTTCGTTCCGGATCCCTTTGCCGAACGGCCAGGCGGCAGGCTGTACTGCACCGGCGATCTATGCCGGCAGCTGAGCGACGGCTCGATCGAGTTCATCGGTCGAGCCGACTTCCAGGTCAAGCTGCGAGGATTTCGCATCGAGCTCGGTGAGATCGAATCGGCGCTGCTCGATGATCCTACGGTGCAGGACGCGATCGTGCTGGTGCGCGAGGATCAGCCGGGAGAGAAGAGTCTTGTCGCTTGCGTGACCGGCAGGGACCGGGAGCCGTCCCCCGGGGCGTTACGTGAGCGCCTTGGGGCTCGCCTACCCGAGTACATGGTGCCGTCCGC
>JBCCEE010000010.1:0-44762 GCA_039030415.1 Acidobacteriota bacterium | reverse complement strand
GCCTGGCCGAGGTGCTGAGCGCCGAGCAGCCCGACGTCGTGCTGGTGCAGGGCGATACCACCACCACCTTCGCCGGTGCCCTGGCCGCTTTCTACGCCGGCGTGCCGGTGGGTCACGTCGAGGCCGGGCTGCGCACCGGCGACCTCACGGCCCCCTTCCCCGAGGAGGCCAACCGCCTGCTGACCGATCGCATCACCACCTACCACTTCGCGCCCACCAAGCGCTGCCGCGACGCCCTGCTGGCCGAGGGCGCGCCGTCGGTGCGGGTGTGGCTGACCGGCAACACCGTCGTCGACGCCCTGCTGTGGGTGCGCGATCGGCTGCGTGACGCTCCGCTCGCCGATCACCGCACCGAGCTCGCCAGCGCCTACGAGATCATCGCGGGAGACGCTCCCGTGGTGCTGGTCACCGGCCATCGCCGAGAGAGCTTCGGTGGCGGCTTCCAAGACATCTGCCGCGCCCTGCGCCAGCTGGCGACGTCGCGCCCCGAGGTGCACTGGGTCTACCCGGTGCACCTCAATCCCGAGGTCCAGACCCCGGTGCGCCAGCACTTGGGCGACCTACCCAACGTCCACCTGCTGGCACCCCTCGCCTACGTCCCCTTCGTCCGCCTGATGGATCGCGCCACCTTCGTGCTGACCGACTCGGGCGGCGTGCAGGAAGAGGCGCCAGCCCTCGGCAAGCCGGTCCTGGTGATGCGCGAGGTCACCGAGCGCCAAGAGGGGGTCGAGGCCGGCACGGCGCGGCTCGTCGGCACCGATCCCGACTGCATCGTCGCCGAGTGCCTCCGTCTGCTCGACGACTCCGCGGCTTATCGCGCCATGAGCCGCGCTCACAACCCCTTCGGCGACGGCCGCGCCGCCGAGCGTACGGTGGCGGCGCTGGCGTCGGTGCTGGGGTGAGGCCCGGCGATCTACGGCGAGAGATCTCTGAAGTCCGGCGCTCGCAACGGCAGCGAGCCGCGCTCGATCGCGTCGACGTGCTGCCCCATCGGCACGACGGTGAAGTGCCTGCGGTAGATGTCGAGAAATTCGCCGGCGCGTCGACGCTTGAGCTCGCCGCCGAGGCGCATGGCCGGGAAAAAGCTCAGGCTGCCGCAGTCGTCACCGCCCAGGAAGTCGAGCGGGTGCAGCAGCAGCGAGGGCTGCACGCCAGCAAGCCGGCACAGCCACAGCGCCTTGTGAAAGTAGAGCTTGGCCAGCAGGTGGGAGTAGGCGCCGAGGTAGAGCAGATAGCTCAGGTGGAAGGGAATCTTGAACAGCGGCAGGGTGGTGACGGGTAGCTCGAGGATGGAGCCCTCGTCCAGCTGCCAGCGGTAGGGCGAAACCGGGCGGGTGCCGTCGCGCAGGGTGCCGAACAGCTTGCGGCGCTGCTCGCGCTCTTCCGGTGACAGCTTGGCGGTGCGGAAGTAGTAGGCGCGGGCGAGCGGGCCGAGGTAGGTCGGGAAGGTGGAAGCGTCGTAGCGGTAGCCACGCCGCACGAGCACCCGCAGCGTGGACGTCGACAGGCTGTAGCCCGGGCCGCGGAAGCCCTCAGTCCTGACGCCGGTGACGCCCTCGATCGCCTCTTCGGCCTGCGCCAGCTCGCGGTCGAGCTGAGGCGCTTCGTAGAGGTGCAGCCACTGCTCGTGCTGGAACGAGTGGTTGGCGATCTCGTGGCCGGCGGCCGGGATCGCGGCCAGGGCGTCACGGTTCTCGGGCCGGGTAGCGTCCTGGCCGACGATGAAGAAGGTGATCTTCAGGTCGCGCTCGTCGAGCAGTCGCAGCACGTGCGGCACCACGACGTCGAGGTAGGACGGATAGCTCTCCCAGCCGGCGTCGCCGTGGGTGCGCAGGTAGGTCCATTCGTTGTCGAGATCGAGAGACAGGCTCGCCAACCTCACAACTGTAGATCCTCCATGACGACGGTGTCGGTCTCGTTGCCGATGACGACGGTCGACGGCTGAAAGTCGCCGATGCGGGCGGCGGCGGTCTCCGCCAGCTGCATGGTCTCGTTGACGTTGAGGGTGCCGTTGACGATGTGAGCCGAGTTGACGATGTGCACGCCGCGCACCGAGGTGGTGATCGGCGGCAGGCGGTCCGAGTAGCCGAGGGTGGAGAGGGCCAGCAGGTGCCGCACCCGCGAGATCCGGAAACTGCTGACGTGGGAACGGTCGAACTCGGGGTACATACGCTCGAGTCCCGCCAGGAACGAGGCTTCGATCTCGGAATCCGGGGCGTCGAGCAGAGGGTCGTCGGAGCGCACGTACTTCGGCAGGTAGACCAGGCTCTGGCCGCCGAAGTGGCGCGCGGCGTCGACCAGACCGGACATCTCGACGACCGCCGAGAACGGCACCTCGGGGTCGGTGATGTAGGTCAGGTAGTACTCCGCCAGCGGCTGGCTGAGCAGTATCGAGGCGCACACGATGCCCTGGTAGGTGATGCCTTCGAGCCGGTCGACCTCGGCGCCGCTCAGGCCCCGGCAGACCTTGGCGGCCAGCGGCGCCGGCAGGGTGACGGCCACTTGATCGAACTGAAATGTCTCGCCCTGGCGGCTCTCGACCTCGATGCCGTCAGGCGTTGCTTCGACGCGCTCTATCGGCGCTCCCAGGCGGATGTCGACGCCTTCATCAGCCAGCGCCGCGGAGCATTGATCGAGCACCCGGCCGTAGCCTCCCGGCACGTAACCGAAGCGCTCTTTGTCGAGCCCCATGCGGCGCGCTTTGGAGAGCCGGCGCACCACCGCCCAGATGAAAGCCGCCGAAGCCACGCGGTAGTTGTCACCCAGCTTGGCCTTGAGCAGCGGCAGCCACAGACGCTCGAACACCCGCCGGCCCGACAGCTTGGTCAACCAGTCGGCGACCGGAATCTGCTCCAGCGGTAGGCCGTCGCGCAGCGATGAGATGTAGCTGATAGTCAGCCCGAGGCGAGCCTTGTGGAACAGGCTGAGCGGAAGGTTGCGCAGGATGTCGATATTGCTCGAGATCGAAACCAGCTTGCTCCCCGAGAAGAAGCCGGTGCGGGTCTCTACCCACTCGATCTGATGCTCCAGACCGAGCTCGCTCAACAGGTCGCGCAGCACCGAATCCGACAGGCAGATGACGTGGTAGTGGCGATCCCAGCGGATGTCGCCGAGCCTCCAGGCATCGGCGACGCCGCCGAGCCGATCGGCGGCCTCGAACAGGGTGACGCTATGGCCGCGCTGAGCGAGGCGAAGGGCGAGGGTGAGGCCGAGGACGCCTCCTCCGACCACCCCCCAGCGCTCGCCGGTTACACTCTCTGCCGTCGCCTGATGCATTCCGAGGTCGTTCGCTGGGAGTCAGCAGCCGCAGTCAACAGACGACGTCGAGAATCATGATCTGATCCGGACCGTTCGGCACCATGCACAGAAACTCGAACGGTGCTTCGACCACCTCGTAGAAATGTGACTCACCCGCCGGGATGTAGAGCACGTCGTCGGCACCGACTTCGTAGACCTCGTCGCCGATGCCGACCCGCGCGCGGCCGCGCAGCACGTATTGCTCGTGCTCCACGGAGTTGACGTGAAGCGGCATACCGCCGCCCTCACCCATAGTGAACCGGCGCATGGCGAAGTTCGGCGCGCCGTCCTGGGGCCCCAGCAGAACCTGGGTGTGGGTGGCGCGACCGGCTGAGACTTCCTGGCTCTCGACGCTGTCGGCGTGCTTGACGACGGCAACGTCTTCAGATGGGACGCTCGGGTTGGTGCTCATGTCAGCTCCTCGGTGTGTGGCGTCAGTCGTCGATCGCTTGCATCACCAGCGTGCGCAGCCGGCTGCCCAGGTCGAGGTGGCGGAAAGGCGCAGTCTGGGTCAACAGGATAGCGAACAGCTCCTCCTGCGGATCGACGAAGAAGAATGTGTTGTAGATGCCGCTCCAGGCGTATTCACCGACCGAGCCTAGCTGGCTGGAGGCTCCGAGGTCGACCCGCACCGCGAAGCCCAGGCCAAAGCCATAGCCCGGCGCCACGAACGGCCGCGCCAGGTCGCGCAGGGTGTCGGCGGTCATCAGCTCGACGCTCTTGCGGCTCAGGATCCGCACGTCGCCCAGCCGGCCGCCGTTCAGGAACATCTGCAGCAGGCGGGCGTAGTCGGCCGCCGTCGATACCAGGCCACCGCCGCCGGACGGCGCTGCCGGCATCTCGCTGTAGCCGCGGAAGTAGGGCCGTACGCCGGGACGCACTTTGCCGTCCTCCCCCAACACGAACAGGGCGCTCAGGCGATCGGCTTTCTCTTGCGGCACATAGAAGGCGGTATCGACCATGCCGAGTGGACGAAAGATGCGCTGTTCGAGGAAGTCCGCGAAGGGCTGCCCGGAGACGACCTCCACCAGGTAACCCAGCACGTCCGTCGAGTGCCCGTAGACGAAGGCGCTGCCGGGCTGACGCGCCAGCGGCAGCTCGGCGAGCTGATTCATCATCGCGCCCAGGTCTCCGTCGCCGGGCTGCAGCGCTTCGCGGTAGAGCTTCCCGACCGGGCCAGGATCCATGAAGCCGTAAGTCAAGCCGGCGGTGTGGCGCAGCAGATCGCGTACCGTGACCTGGCGCGCCGCGGGCACGGTGGTGTAAGGCGCGTTGGGTCCCGAGTGGCCGTCTTCCACCACCGCCACCTCGAGGTCCTTCATCGCGGGAATGAAGCGCGATACCGGATCGTCGAGCTGCAGCTTGTCTTCCTCGTACAGCATCATGATCGCTGCCGAGGTGATCGGCTTGGTCATCGACGCGATGCCGAACAGGGTGTCGGGGCGCATGGGCACCGCGTCGTCGCCCTCTCCGGACTGGCGGCCGAGGGCTTCGAAGTGCGCGACCCTACCGCGCCGCGCCACCAGCGCGACGGCGCCGCCGAGCTCCCCGGCCTCGATGTGGGAGCGCAGCATGGCGTCGAGTCGCGTCAGCCGATCGGCGGACAGCCCGACGTCGGCTGCTGAGGCCGTCGGAAGCGGTGCATCCGGCGCGGCGACCGCAGGGCTGGTCGCCCAGAACGCCAGTAGGACACCGAGCACTCTCGAAGCGCGAACGTTTGAAGCGCGAACCTTTGAAGCGCGAACCTTTGAAGCGCGAACGTCTGAAGCGCAAGACCTGCGAGGCATCGTGAAGCTCCCTCTCGAGTCGGTCGAGGAACCCGAGAGTCAACCGGACTACGCTATCCAGGCCCCACAAGGTTCGCTGCTGAGACCGAGATTCTACAACCGATGCCCCTCCACGCGATGCCTTCTAGACGATGCCTTCTAGATGACGAGGCCTTCTAGACGACGAGGCCGAGGGCTTCGTCCTTCCAGCCCTCGATGCCGCCGATCATTTTTTTCACCGGCCGCCCCAGCCGCGCCAGGCGTAGGGCGGCTTTGTCGGCACCGTTGCAGTGCGGGCCGTTGCAGTAGACGACAAACAGCGTCTCAGCGGACCAGTCTTCCAGCGTCCGCTCGTTGATCTTGTGGCGCGGCAGATTGACCGCTCCGGGTACGTGCCCCGCGGCGTATTGCGCCGGCGAGCGCACGTCGAGCACGACGAAATCCTGGGCGTCGTGCTTCAGGCTGGCGTGGACGTCCCAGCAGTCGGTCTCGAAGCTCAGGTTGCGGAGAAAATGCTCAGCGGCGGCGGCAGAATCTGCTGCCGGCGTGCGGGTGACTTGGGATTGAATCTTCATAGTGCTCTCCTTGGGTAGCTGGATGACTCGGATGATGCGGTGCAACGGGCCTCAGCCTACCGAGGGGCCCTTTGTAAGCACGACTGGCAGGAATGACAGCTTTCGATAACTTCCCGCCACGAAACCGCTCCCCGCTCTCGACCAAGCTCCTGCCCTAGTGGTCCAGAGCAAACCATTCGGCTACAGTAGGTTGTCCGTGCTCTCCGACCCCGCCACACCCACATTCCGTCCGTTTTCAGGAACCCTCGACCTGGTACAGACTTGGGTCCCCGAGGAGCTGGTGGCGTCGACGGCCTGGTCCAGGCTGCAGGCCGCGGCAGCGAGGCTTCCAGCAGCCCTGACCCAGAGCTTCTACCTCGAGTGTCACCTCGCCGGTGACGTCTCGCGTACTGATCTGATTCTCGAGATTGGCGACGCCGGCCGGGTGATCCTGGCGGGCGAGAATCCTGCCATCCAACTGGAGCGCTCGGTATCGGCTCACCCCACCTGGGAGCATCTCGCACAGCTCTGTCGCCAGTGGATTCACCGGCCCAACGGCGTGTGCCGGCAGGTGCAGCGTCTTTGGCTCGAGCTCGACCTCGACGTGGAGGCGGGCCGCCAGGCGGTGCCGGCGCCACGCCTTTTCGTCGACTGGCATCAACCGCTGCCAGCAGCGTCCGCACGGCGGACGCTCGAGCCCTTCCTCAACGCCTTCGGTGCGCTCACCGGCGCGCCTGCCAGCGAAGCTCGCGAGGCGCTGCGCTACTGTCTCGATGGGCTGACGCCCGAGACGTCGATCTACTCGCTGGGGCTCTTTCCAGAGCACCGCGAGCCGGCGCTGAGGCTCTGCGTGCGCGGCCCTGAGACCCGGCAGGTGGAGTACGTGCGGAAGCTCGAGCGGTTCGGCGAGCTTCCCTGTCTGCCGCTGGCGAGCTCTGAGGAAGGGCAGCGCGGCCGAATCCTTCACCTCGACGCCAGCCGCCATGGCATAGACCGAATCGGCTTCGAGCGCGGCCTGCGGCAGCTCAAATCGCCTGACCTGCTGAAAGATACCTATCTCGATTGCCTGGTCGATGCCGGCCTGTGCTCACCCGCCAAACGCCTGGCGCTGGCCGCCTGGCCCGGCGGCCGCGTCGAGACCTTTCCCCACGAGATCTGGCCAAGCCTGGCAGCGCGCTGGGTGAACCACGTCAAGGTCACGCAGACCGCCGATGGAGCGCAGCGGGCCAAGGCCTACCTCTGCCATCGACACGTTCCGCGTCTCTAGAGCGACTTCGCCGCCGGATAGAGCCTCAGCTCTATCCGATAGAGCTGAAATTCGAATTCGCGCGGCGGTAGCCCGCAAGAATCCTGGGTCGGGCGACGATAATGACGCGCACGAACTTTGCATATAATCAGGACATTCAGACTCGACCGTTCACACATCGGAGGACACAATGGAACCGAACGCATCTCGCGAGAGACTTATGGGAGAGATCCTTGAACGAGCCGCGCATGACCAGATCTTTCGCGGTCAGCTACTCGAAGACCCAAAGGAAGTGATTTACGAAGAGTTCGGTGTGGCGATCCCCGACGCGTTTCGCATCCGGTTCATCGAGCGAGATCCGGAGCTCAACGCCTTGGTCGTTCTCCCCGACTTCGAAGGCAACGGCAACGGCGAGCTGTGCGAAGACGATCTCGACAACGTGTGCGGTGGCAACGGCGGACAGGGCGGCGGTTGGTAGAACCGATACCGGCTCCGCATGAGACGGACTCGCCCGAAGCTTTGCGGGCCCCTGAAGACCTCGGGCTGGCTTCAGGCGAGCTGACGGACGAAGACCTCGAGTCCGTCGTCGGTGGCGTGAGCTGGATTCCCGGAGAGGTCCGGTAGACCGCTCAGCTCGGGAAGCCAGCGTCACCGCGGCGCAATCGCTGTCAAGCACGGAGACTGCCTACACGGCAGCAAGAGGAGAGTTTTGCGCCCTCAAAAAGGTAGCACGACGACGCATCGCCCGCTGTGTGTAGGTCTGTGCGTCGTCGCCTGCCTCGCATCCGGCAACCTGGCGGCTGAAGGCTTGGCGCTGCAGCAGGTCATCGATACGACCCTCCACACCAGCGTCGGGGTACGGCTGGCGCGCAGCCAGCTGCGGGCCGGCGAGGGCAGCCTGCTGATTACCCAGAGCCTCTTCGACCCGATTCTCAGCTCGGCCGGTTCGACGACGACCTCCAATGATCCGGTCCTGACAGGATCTTCCACCAGCCAGACGACCGATTCCGCGTCGGCATCGTTGAGCCGTCGCTTTCGCTCCGGCCTGCGGCTGACACCCAGTCTCTCGATCGATCGGATCGACGTCGAGAACGCGACCGCTGTCAGCACCGGCACGGTGAATCTCTCGCTGCTGGCGCCGCTACTCGAGAACCGCTGGGGCAAGGGCGACCGGCTGAGAGTCGAATCCGCCGAGGTAGCCTACGAAGGGGATCGCTGGAACCTGACCCATCAGTCGGCCCTCAGCGTCTTCCAAGCGGCTGACGCCTACTGGAGCTATGTGGCGGCGAGCAAAAATCTGGAGGTGTTTCGGATCTCCCAGCGGCGCGCCGAGCAGCTGGTGTCGGAGATGCGACAGCTGGTCGACGTCGAAGAGCGGCCGGCAGCCGACCTGATCCAGGTTGAAGGCAACGCCTCGAGCAAACAGATCGACACGCTGTCGGCCGAGCAGAGCCTGATCGTGGCGCGACGCTCCCTCGGCCTGGCGATGGGCATCCCGGGCCCGGCGATCGAGGCGCTGCAACTGCCGAGCGACGGGTTTCCAGCCACCGTACCGTTCACCGCGGATGCGGATGCGGTCGAGGCGCTGATCGAGCTCGCCCTGGAACGTCGAGCAGACCTCGAAGCCGAGTACAAGGATCAAGAGTCGGCGCGCTTGAGCCTCGAGGCCGACCGCGACGATCTCAAACCGTCACTCGATCTGACGGTTTCCGCCGGCTACTCCGGCATCGACGCCGGCAGCGGGCTCGATCCGCTGCTCGGCGCCTTGACCGAGCGCATCTCCGGCCTGGAGACGACCGTCCGCTTGAGCTATCAGCTGCCGATCCGCAACGACGCCGCCCAAGGCGCCGCTCTGCGCAGTCAGTCGATCCTCGAGCAGCAGCAGATCCTCACCGAAGACCTCGAGCGGCGGGTCCGCACCGCCGTGCTGGTGGCCGCCGAGGCCCTCGAGCGGGCAGCGCTGCGCGCTCTGGCGGCCGAACAAACCGTCAGGCTCAATCGCACGACGGTCGACAACGAGAAGAAGAAGAGCCTGCTTGGCCTGGCGACGCTGTTCGATGTCATCCTGGCTGAGGATCGCTTGACCAGCGCCCTGCTCAATCAGGTTTCAGCGCAGCAGGCCTACGCTTCGGCCGTGGCCTCGTTACGCTTCGAGACCGCCACGCTGATCGACGATCCCGATACGGCACGGGCAGCGGTAGAAGCCTTCAACCTCACCGTTCCCCCCGACCCCGAAGCTCTGGCTGCCTCGCCGGCCAGAGGCACCGGCAGCGCGGGCGGCGGGACCGGCTCTCCCCCAGAGAGGCTGCGATGAGCAAGATCTTTCGCAAGGTCTCCCTCGACCGTTTGCAATCCCCGGAACGGCTCGACGAAGTGATGAAGATCACGGATAGCCGTGGCTGGATCGCCCTCGCCGCCATCGGCATGCTGCTGACCACGGCGGTCACCTGGGGCTTCGCCGGCGAGCTGCCGGAGAAGGTCAGCGGCAGCGGCATCCTGGTGCGCAGTGGCGGCGTCCTCGAAGTGGTCTCCTCGGCCACCGGCCGCGTATCCGACATCCCGATCTCGGTCGGCGACACCGTCAACGAAGGCCAGGTCGTAGCGTGGATCTCCCAGCCCGAGGTGCTGGAGAAGTTTCAGGACACCCGCTTCGACTTGGAAGCCTTGAAGGCCAAGCACTCCGAGAGCCTGCGCTTCGCACGCGAGGATGCCGCCCTCCAGCGTCGCAGCCTGGCCCAGCGCCGCTCCGGCCTCGAGCTGTCGATGGAAGCCAACAGGGAGCTGCTCGCGGCGCTCGAGCAACGCCTCGAAGCGCAGGAAGAGCTGCTCGCGGATGGTCTGATCGCCAGACCCACCCTGCTCGCCACCCGCCAGCAGTACGAGCAAACCGAGGAGAAGATCCGCTCGAACGAGAACGATCTGGCGCGCCTGGCGGTCGAAGAGCTGGCGATCAGCAACCGCCTGGACGAGGCCACCAGCACCAGCGAGCGCGAGATCGAACAGGCCGAGAACCGCATCGCCCAGGTCGAGCGTCAGCTGAGCGCCAGCACTCAGATCACGTCGCCCTACACCGGCTACATCCTCGAGCTGATGACCGAGCCCGGGCAGATCATCTCGCGCGGTGAGCCGATCCTGAGCTTGGATCTCGCCGGCAAGGCGATCCAGGATCTGGTCGCGATCATCTACGTTCCGGCGATCCACGGCAAGAAGGTCAAGCCGGGGATGGAGATCCAGATCGCCCCCTCCACCGTCGCCCGTGAAGAGTTCGGCATGCTGCTGGGCCGGGTGACCTTCGTGTCCAGCTTTCCGGCAACCGGCAAGGGCATGCTGCGGGTGCTCAAGAATCAGCAGCTGATCGACACGCTGTCCGGCCAGGGAGCGCCGTACGAAGTGCACGCGGAGCTGATCGTCGATCCCAAGACGCCGAGCCAGTATCGCTGGACGTCTTCGGCCGGACCGCCGACCAAGATTCAGAGCGGAACCGTGGCGGACGGCTTCATCACGGTCAAGTCTCAGCGTCCGGTGTCCCGCGTGCTTCCGATCCTGCGCGACTGGCTGGGAGTCTGAGCCGGATGCTCCTCAGTCGCCTCGCGGAGCGACTCGGCGCCGTGCTCAGGCGCCGGGGCAAGTCGCCCAAGGACGGCTCAAAGGCGGCCAGCCCGCGACCGAGCAAGCGCGTGCGGGTGCCCACTGTACTGCAGATGGAGGCGGTGGAGTGCGGCGCCGCTGCCCTCGCCATGATCCTCGCCAGCTACAAGCTGCGCGTCCCCCTGGAAGAGCTGCGAGTGGCCTGTGGCGTGTCGCGCGATGGCTCGAAGGCGGGCAATATGGTCAAGGCGGCACGCGCCTACGGCATGATCGCCAAGGGGTTCCGCAGGACCCCCGATTCCCTCAAGCCCATGCCGATGCCCGTGATCATCCACTGGAACTTCAACCACTTTGTGGTGCTCGAAGGTTTCAAGGGCGACTACGCTCACCTCAACGATCCGGCGCAGGGGCCGACCAGAGTTTCGCTGGAAGAGCTCGACACCGCCTTCACCGGCGTCGCTCTGACCTTTGAGCCCGGGCCCGAGTTCAAGCCGGGCGGTCGCAAGCGCAGTCTGTGGGGTGCGCTCGCGCCGCGGCTCTCGGGCTCTAGGGCCGCCTTGCTCTACGTCGTGCTGGCGGGTTTCGGTCTGCTCATCCCGACCATGGTGACGCCGACCTTCACCCAGGTCTTCGTCGACGACTTCCTCGTTCGCGGACTGGAATCTTGGTTGCGGCCGCTACTGGTGCTCATGGGTGCGACCGCCATCGTGCAGTTGGCTTTGACCTGGCTGCGCCTGCGCTACCTGCTGCGCTTCGAGACCAAGCTGTCGCTATCGACGTCCAGCCAGTTCTTCTGGCACGTGCTGCGGCTGCCGGTCGAATTCTACAATCAGCGCTTCGCTGGCGAGATCGGAGCCCGGGTCGGGATCAACGACAAGGTGGCCGCTCTGCTGAGCGGACAGCTGGCGACTACCCTGCTGGATTTTCTCGTCATCTTCTTCTATGCCCTTTTGATGATCCAGTACGACGTGCTGCTGACGGTGGTGACCGTCACGATCGCGATCCTCAACCTGGCGGCCCTCAGGCTCGTGTCCCGCGTCCGCGTCGATCTCAACCAGCGCGTGCTCAAGGACGAGGGAAACCTGGGGGCGGTGGCGGTCGGCGGCCTGCAAACCATCGAGACCCTGAAGGCGACAGGCACAGAATCGGACTTCTTCTCGCGCCTTTCCGGCAACCTGGCAAAGGTCATCAACTCAGGGCAGAAGCTGGCGGTGGCGACCAATGTCCTGGCCACGGTTCCACCTCTGTTGATGGCGATCAACGCCGCCGTGCTGCTCGGCTTCGGTGGTCTGCGCGTGATGGACGGCCATCTGAGCATGGGTATGCTGATGGCCTACCAGGCCCTGATGTTCATCTTCATCTCGCCGGTCAACCGGATGGTGAACCTCGGCTCGACCCTGCAGGAGGTCGAGGGCGATCTGACGCGTCTCGACGACGTTCTGGAAGCGGAGCTCGATCAGACGCTGGTCACGGCCCAGGAGGCCGAGGCACGCAGCCTGGAGCACGCCGGAGCCAGTTCGATCGCCGCAGAAGCCAAGCTCGATGGCTACCTCGAGCTGCGCAGCGTCAGCTTCGGCTACGGCCGCCTGGATCCGCCGCTGATCGAGGATTTCAATCTCCGCCTCACGCCAGGCAGTCGCGTCGCCCTGGTCGGCGGCTCGGGCAGCGGCAAGTCGACGATCAGCAAACTGGTTGCAGGCCTCTACGGCATCTGGGACGGCGAGATCCTATTCGACGGCAGGACGCGTCAAGAGATCCCGAGAGCGGTCTTGAACAGCTCGGTGGCTTTCGTCGACCAGGACATCTTCTTGTTTGCTGGCACCGTGCGCGACAACTTGACGCTGTGGGACAACAGTATCCCAGAGCGGGACGTGCTGCAGGCAGCACGCGACGCGGCGATCTATGACGAAGTAGCGTCTCGTCCCAAGGGCTTCGCGAGTCTGGTCGAAGAGCGCGGCGCCAACTTCAGCGGCGGCCAGCGCCAGCGCCTCGAGATCGCCCGAGCCCTGGTAGGAAATCCAGCGATGCTAGTGCTCGATGAGGCGACCAGTGCGCTCGATCCCACGACCGAGAAGATCATCGACGACAACCTGAGGCAGCGCGGCATCACCTGCCTCATCGTCGCCCACCGCCTGAGCACCATCCGCGACTGCGACGAGATCATCGTCCTCGACCACGGCAAGGTGGTAGAGCGCGGCACCCACGAAGAGATGATGGCGAACGGCAAGATGTACAGCCAGCTGATCAGCGGTGAGTGAGCGCATGAGTAACCCATCGATCACATACCGGCTGGCCGAAGTAGGAAGCCGTCTCGACGTCGCAGGCGACGGTCCCTTTCTACTCAGCGGTGATGCTGCCTGGTTCATCGAGGCCGGCAGCGTCGACGTCTTCTGGGCGCGGACCGAGGGTTCCGAGGCCGTCGGCCGTCGTACGCACCTGTTCCGGGCAGCCAGCGGTCAGCTGCTATTGGCCGTCGAGCCCGGCAACCGTGCGGTGGGCTTGGTGGCGGTCGGAGTCACCGGTACGCGATTGATCCGGGTCGAGCGCGAAGCGCTCCTCCGGCTGGCCGAAGAGACCTGGGATCCTGCTGAGATGGCCGAACTGCTCGACGGCTGGGTCACCCATCTGTGCCAGAGCGTGGTCAGCGAGCTGCCGCCGACAGACTGTGTCGAGATCGTCGCCGGCGAAGACCAGACCAAGGAGGACAGCGCACGCCGCGTTCGGCCGCAGTCAGGCGCGCTGTGGATCACCAGCAGCCCCGGCAACCCGAGCCTGTTGGGCCGCGCCAGCCTCGAAGCCAATGGCAGCGTCGCAACGCCGTTCCCAAGCCAGGCCTGGCTGGAGATTCCCCCCGCCAGCCGCTACGAAGCGCGCCGAACGCTCTCTGTACTCGAGCAGCACGGCGAGATCTGGGACGGTTTAGCGCAGCTTCATTCGCTTTGCCTGGATGCGATCGTCGAGGCTTCTGAAGCATCCAAGCGCTCTTTGGTCGAGCGTCTGAAGCGCAAGACGCAGGCGGATCACTCGGTGTTCAGCGGCGCGCTCGGTCGCATCGCCCGAACTCTCGAAGGCCAACGCCCGCGCTCCGGTCCAAGCCTCGATGCAACTCATGACGACCCTCTGCTGATCGCCTGTCAGCGCATCGGCGAAGTTCTAGGCTTCGAAGCGGTGGCACCACCGCCGACCGATACCAAGGGCGGGGCTACGATCGACCCGCTGGAGGCCATCGCCCGGACTTCGCGCTTCCGCACCCGCCTGGTCCTACTGCGCGACGACTGGTGGCAGCGCGAGGCCGGACCGCTGCTCGCCTACGTCGAAGAGAGTGGCGATCCGATCGCACTACTGCCAGCGTTTCGCGGCTACGTCGCCTATTTTCCTTTGGAAGATCGCGAGGCTCCGCTGACCGAAGAACTGGCCAACAGCCTAAATCCGCAAGCCTTCACGTTTTATCCGCCGTTTCCCGCGGGCAAGATCGGGATGGGCGGTCTGGTGCGCTTCGCCATGCGCGGCAGCGAACGCGAAGTTTTCACTTTCGTCCTCATGGGCGCTGCCCTCGGGCTTCTGGGCCTGGTGACGCCGATCGCGACGCGAGCGATCTTCAATGACATCATTCCGGGCGCTGCGCGAGGGGAGCTACTCCAGCTGACGCTCGTGCTGTTGGCGATCGCGATCGCCCACGCCCTGTTCGAAATCACCAAAGCTCTGGCTCTAGTGCGGCTAGAGGGCAAGTCGGGCACGGCCACGATCGCAGCGATCTGGGACCGGCTGATCTCTCTGCCGGCGCCGTTCTTCCGGCCCTACACGACCGGCAACCTGGCGAGCCGGGCGATGGGCATCGATCGGGCTCGCAGAACTCTGTCAGGACAGGTCACCAGCAATCTATTGACCGGTGTGTTCTCGGTTTTTCATCTCGGCTACTTGTTCTTCCTCTCGGCCAAGCTGGCGTGGTGGGCGTTGCTCTTGATGACGACTGCATTCGCGCTGACGATCTTCCTCGGCCGCCTGCAGATACGGATCGAGCGCCATGTCAGCGAGGTCCGCAACCGACTCTCCGGCACCGTCTTCCAGCTGCTGTCCAGTATCAGCAAACTACGGGTAGCGGGAGCTGAGGTGCTGGCCTTCGCGCAGTGGGCAAACACGTTCAGCGAGCAGCGTCAGTACCAGTTCCACTCACGAACACGAGCCAACGTTCTGTCGACGTTCAACGCTGGCTTTCCTCTGCTCGCCAACCTGGTCATCTTCGCCTTCGCAGCGCCTTTGATCCTCCAAGAACAAGAGCTTCGCACCGGCGACTTTCTGGCCTTTCTCGCCTCGTTCACCATCGCCTTGCAAGGTATTCTGGCTGCCAGCCAGGCGGTGAATCAGGCTGCCGCCGTACTGCCCATGCTGGAACAGGCCAGGCCGATCCTCGAAGCGCTGCCCGAAGACAACTCTGACAAGACGGTTCCGGCCGCGCTGACCGGAGCTATCGACATAGATCACGTCAGCTTTCGCTACGCCGAGGACGGCCCGCGGGTCCTCGACGATGTCACCCTGAGCATCTCGCCAGGCGAATTCGTTGCCCTGGTCGGCCCTTCAGGCTCGGGCAAGTCGACTCTGCTGCGCCAGCTGCTGGCGTTCGAGGAGCCGCTCTCGGGCTCGATCTATTATGACGGCCAGGACCTGGCAGGTTTGGACAAGCAGGCGGTGCGGGCGCAGCTCGGTGTCGTGCTGCAGGACGGTGGCCTGATGGCGGGTGATATCTTCACCAACATCATCGGCTCGTCGCGAGCGACGCTGGACGATGCCTGGCAAGCCGCACGCTTGGCGGGCCTAGATCGTGACATTTCCAACATGCCAATGCAGATGCATACCGTTATCGCGCAGGGAGGGGGTACGCTTTCGGGAGGGCAGCGCCAAAGACTGATGATCGCTCGCGCCCTGGTGCGCAAGCCCAGGATTCTGTACTTCGATGAGGCGACAAGCGCTTTAGACAATCGTACTCAAGCCATTGTCACCGAGAGCCTCGACAAGCTGCAGGCGACCCGCCTGGTCGTAGCCCACCGACTGAGTACGATTCGAAATGCTGACCGAATCTGCGTTCTAGACCAAGGGCGGCTGGTCGAGAGCGGTACCTACCAGGAGCTGATGGATCTCGGAGGCGTCTTCCACGAGCTCGCGAAACGCCAGATGGCGTGACCATCCTCAGCAGCAACACAGAGAGAAAACCGCATGCGCATGAAACCCTGCTCCGCAGTCCGTCCCGCCTCGGACTCCAAGACCTCGACGCCAGCACTCAGCCCGAGATCCAGCGCGGCGCTCTCGAGCCTGCTGCTCGCTGTCAGTCTGGTCGCACTCGGCTGCGGCTCGGACCGCGACGACGCCAAGGAAGATCGCCAGTCCTTGGCAACCCAGGCCGAAAAGATTGTCGTCGCCGTAGCCTGGCCTTGGGAGGCGCGCAGCGAGCTGCTGTTCTCCCAGGGCATCGACATGGCGCTCGAAGAAGTCAACGCCGCAGGCGGCATCGATGGCCGAGAGCTCAGCGTCTTACGCGTCGACGACCATGAATCCGTCAACGAGGGACGTCTGGCCGCGCAGCGTTTATCAGACAATCCCGAAGTGATGGCGGTCATCGGCCACCTGCAGTCCCACGTCACGGTACCGGCGGCAGCGATATACGACGCTGGCGGTCTGCTGCTGGTGTCACCGGCCGCCACCAACGCCGACCTCACCGAGCAAGGCTATTCACGGGTCTTCCGCGCCTGTTTCGTCGACCACGACGTCGGCACTCAGATGGGCGACTATGCGAAGGCCCAGGGCTACAAACGGGTTGCGATTTATTACGTGCGCAGTATCTACGGCCAAGCGCTGGCGAGCGCCTTCGAGTCGCGAATCGCCGAGATCGGCGGCGTCAACGTCGTGGCGCGCGATGCTCACGGCGCCGAGCAAGACGTGGCGGGTGGCTCGCTGCTGCCGCTGTTCTCGCGCTGGACGCAGCTCAGCGTCGACGCCATTTTCCTGGCGGGCGAAGTGCCTTCGGCAGGACGCATCATCGCCGAGATCCGACAGGCTGGCCTCGAGATGCCGGTGTTCGGCGGCGACGCCATGAGCTCCCCCGCCTTGATCCAAGTGGGCGGCGAGGCGGTGGAAGGGACAGTGGTCGCCACCTTCTTCCATCCCAGCGAGCCACGTCCCGAAGTCGCGGCCTTCGTCGAGGCGTTCGCGGCACGCTTCGATACGCCACCGGATGTAGCCGCTGCGCTCGGCTACGACGCGCTGCATCTGCTGGCGGAGGCCATGCGTCAGGCTCCGACCCCGGCACCCGAAGACGTCGCCCAAGCGCTGCGTGCGCTCGACGCCTGGTCCGGAGTTACCGGTCCGTTCACGTTTGACGCCGAGGGCGACCTGGTAGGACGTGCGGTGCCCAAGGTCGTTGTCGAGAGCGGAGAGTTCATCTACCTGCCGGAGGCCGCAGCGTCGGCCGACGGCTGAGCGATACGGGCACGCCATGACGCGCGATGCGCAGCAGGCCGAAGGTCCCCAGGCCGAAACACGGGCCAGAGTTCTAAGGGCCCACGGCGCTGAGGACAGCCAGCTCGAGGAGCTCCTCACGTATTCCGAGCCGGTGTTCGAGGTTTCGCCTGAAGACAGCACCCGAGCCTATCCCCTCGCCGATGAGGAGAGCGCTGCCGTCTGGCAGGACTACGCGGATTGCGCTGAGCAGGACGACATCTTGAAGTGTTTGCGTGGCGATCTCGTTCAGCTCAACTTCCCCATCGCCGCCGGTATCAGCCAGAATCCAGCCTACCTCGCCGCGACACGCAAAGGAGAGCTGGAGTCCGCTGCCGAGGCACCGGGACTGCAGCTCGAAGACGCTGGCGGCCTGCAGCTATTTGTCCATCCAACGCCAGCTGGAAGGATCCCGGTATTGGTGGCCCCCAACCGGAACGACTTCGAATCCCTGGTCCGAGCTTTGACGCGACGCAACGAGCCAGCTCCGATTCCGCCGGCGGTCGGAGCGACGATGGTTGCCGGTTACAACAACTGGGGACGCGTCCGTCGATACCGAGCAGCCTGGGAGCAGGAGAATCCAGCGAAACTCTGGCAGGCGATCGGCTTCCGCGAGATGGTTCCGCAGAAGTCGCTTTATCAAGATCGTTTCATCCTCTTGAGCCGCGGCCGATACAGCGATGTCCCGGCCAGCAGCCTAGGGCTCGACAGCGAGGTTTGGCTCGAGAAATCGCTGACGATCCGTCTCGAGCACGAATGCGCGCACTACTTTACGCGCCGCGTCTTCGGCGCCATGCAAAACGCTCTGCACGACGAGATCATCGCCGACTACTTCGGGATCGTCGGAGCGACGGGCCGCTACCGTGCAGACTGGTTTCTGCGGTTTCTCGGGCTGGAGGACTCTCTGCGTTTTCGCGAATCCGGCCGCTTGGGGACATACCGAGGCGATCCGCCGCTATCCGACG
Organism: Acidobacteriota bacterium; assembly: GCA_039030415.1. Classification (GTDB taxonomy): domain Bacteria; phylum Acidobacteriota; class Thermoanaerobaculia; order Multivoradales; family J023; genus JAAELT01. The sequence continues at coordinate 26,857 of JBCCEE010000010.1, read as the reverse complement.
GAGCCTTCAAGGTTCTCCAGTCTGTCGTTCGCAGCGCTGCGGCGAACCTCGAGGCGGCGGATCGGGTGCGCGGCCAGCCGCTTACGATGAGCTCCAAGGCTCGCATCCTCTGTGCTTTGTGCGAGCTTTCGCTCGAAGAGATCGCGGCAGAAGGCGCCGACCAGCTCCTCGCACGCGCCTTCACGCGGGCCTAGCCTTCCTCCAACATCGAATCGACGACGTGTCGCTTCGGCGAGATCTCTACGCCGGCTTCAGCGACCGAACCGAGCGAACCGCGAAGCTCCGTTGGTTTGCTCTTGCCTTACGGGGCTGCTAATCTAATTTAGTCTATTGCCTCGAATATTTATCTGTGCTCGGCTAGATGCCGAACCGTCTCGAGAGTTACGTTTCAAGAGTCACGTTCAAGAGTTACTATGCCGGTCGACCAACTCTCACCAGACTGTCTGCAAGCTGCTCGCCGGGTCCAAGAGTTGTCGACCCGTCGCTGGGGAGGCAATCGGACAACGGTCATCATCGGCCGCCATCCCAGACTGGAGCGGGTCCTCACCAAGACAGTACGATTCGCCTCGGCTGAAGGTCCGGCGCTCATCACCGGCGAGAGCGGCGTTGGCAAAGAGCTCTTTGCACGCGCCTTCGTGGTTAGCTCGAAGCGCGCTCACGAGGCTTTCCTATCGGTCAACTGTGCTCAATATTCGAGCGATCAATTGGTCCGAAGCGAGCTCTTTGGCCATTGCCGAGGCGCCTTCACGGGGGCCGTAGGCGACCATCGTGGGCTGTTTCGTGAGGCTGAAGGCGGGACGCTCTTCCTAGATGAGATCGGTGAGCTGTCGCCTCCGACGCAAGCCATGCTGCTTCGGGTGGTGAGCGAAGGCGAGGTCGTCCCCGTAGGTGGCACTCGACCCCAACGGGTCAACGTCAGGATTGTCGCTGCAACCAATCGGAATCTGGCCGATCTGGTGGCCGCCGGGCGCTTCAGGGAAGACCTCTACTTTCGCTTGAAGTGCTTGACGATCGACGTACCGAGTCTGCGCGAGCGCGGCAATGACTGGGAGCTGATCGCTCGCCACTACCTGAGTCGCCTGCACGAACGCCACGCGAGGAAGAAGGAGCTGACTCCCGAAGCTCTCGCGACGATGGGCAGCTATCGCTGGCCGGGCAATGTCCGAGAGCTGAAGAACATCTTGGAAGCCGGGTATCACCTGAGCGACTCCGACGAGATCGAGGTCCACAGCCTCGGGCTCGCTCTCGAAGAGCACACTCGCCGGGCGGAGCTGGGCCGGCTTCTGACTGACTTTGCGATCGACCTCGCCGAGCAGATCGCCTCCGGCGAGCGCAGCTTCTGGGAAGCGATCCATCAGCCCTACCTAGATCGAGAGCTGAATCGCGAGCAGGTGCGGGAGACGATCGCCCACGCACTGCTGAGCTACGGCAAGGGCAGCTACAAGCGGATGTTGACGGCGTTTGGAGTCGACGAAGGCCAGTATCTGAAAGTGATGGATTTTCTAAGACATCACGACCTCAAGGCCAGGGTCTGAGCTGCAGGGCTCTCTCAACGTGTGACGACCTGCAATCGGTCGACCTCGACACCGTCGACCCGCTGTTCGCTGCCGTCGGGCCAGATGACCTTCAGCTCGTCGACTCGCTCGGCGGCACCGAGGCCGAAGGTCACGGTACGCTCGACCTGCGAGAGGTAGCTGCGGGTCGGCATCACCTGCCGACGCTGGGTGGTGCCGCCGGCGGTGAGCTCGATCCAGGCGCCGATCGCGTCGCGATTGGGTGTCTGTCCTTCGAGCCGCACGCGCAGCCAATGGTGCCCGCGATCCTGATCATTGCGCAGCAGCAACGCAGGGCCGGCAATCTGAGTGAGGACGGCGTCGAGGTCGCCGTCGCCATCGATGTCGGCGTAGGCGGCGCCTCGCCCGACGAGCTCGCGCGCCAGGTCGCCGGTGAGCTCGGGGGCAACCGGCAGGAAGCCTTCCCTGCCACCGTTCCAGAACAGCTGTGCAGACTGGCGGTAGAACTGGCTCGGGTCGACCTTCTGGATCTCGTCCTCGATGTGCCCGTTGGCCTGCAGCATATCGAGCCGTCCATCTAGGTCGACGTCGAAGAGAAAGAGTCCGAACGTCAGCATCAGGCGACTCGGAGCGCCGATACCCTCACCGATCGCCTCGTCGACAAAGAACTCGGGGTCGTCTTGGGCGACATAGACCGAGCTCATCTCGTTGGCGAAGTTGCCGATCATGAAGCCGAGATTCTGGTCGTTACGGTAGTAGGCGGAGTCGATCCCCATAGCGCCGGTGGCGTTGCCGTTGCGGTCGTAAGCGAAACCATAGTATTCACCGACTTCTTCGAAGGTGCCGCCACCCAGGTTGTGGAAGAAGAAGTTGCGCACCGTGTCGTTGGCGATCAGGACATCGATCCAGCCATCACCGTCGACGTCGACCGGCCCGAGCGCCAGCGACTTGGCCATCGGCGTCCCAGTGGCCGGATTGTCGACGTGCAGGCCGGCGGCTTCGGAGATATCGGTGAAGGTGCCGTCGCCATCGTTGCGGTAGAGGTAGGGGTAGGTGCCCTCATAGTTCTGGGGCGGCCCGAAGGCCCGACCGACGCCGGTCAAGCGGAAGTCGAGCTCGAAGTCGATCTCTTTTGACCAACGCACGTAGTTACACACGAAGAGATCGAGATCGCCGTCGTTGTCGACGTCGAGGAAGCCGGCGCTCGACGACCACTCGCCAGCATCACCGGCAACGCCGGCAGCCGAGGTGACGTCGGTGAAGGTGCCGCCATCGTTGCGCAACAGGCGATTGGCGCCAACGGCGGTCAAGAAGAGATCGCTGTCACCATCACCGTCGTAGTCGGCGACGGCGACACCCATGCCGTAGAAGCTGAGGTCGAGGCCACTGGCGACGGTGACGTCATCGAAGCGACCGCTGCCGTCGTTGCGGTAGAGCGCCATGGTTGCGGCTGGGCCATCAGCGGCACGGTGCGGCCAGCGGGACGAGTTGACGAACAGCAGGTCGGGATCCTCGTCGCCCTCGAGGTCGAAGAAGGCGACGCCGCCCCCCATAGTCTCGGGTAACAATTTGTCTCCGTAGGCACCGTTGACGTGCACAAAGTCAATGCCGGCCTCGGCCGTGATGTCGGTGAAGCGCACCTGCGGTACGCTTTCGGCCACCACCACCGCTTCCGGCGCCCCAGTTTCGATCGCCTGCTCCGGGGTGGCTTCTTCGCCTCCCTGGAGAAGCAGGTAACCGAGGCCACCGGCCACCGCCAGCAGGGCCAACACCGTCAAGGAGCGTCTGAAGACGATACCGATGATGGCGTCGTCTTCTGGAACGTAGTCCTCGTCTGAATCGTTGTTTCCAACCGCCGGGCGCGTTTTGGGCCCTGACCTCGCGGGGTCCAGATCTTCCTGCTCCGCCAACTCGGTCACGGAGGACTGCCTCCGGTAGTACCTCCGGTGAGCTCCGCGCTCTCGGCGCGCGGTGATGCATGGCTGACCATCATCTCGATCGGCTGCTCGGAGACGGTTGGAGCGGCCGCCGCCAGCTGCGACTCGTTCAGCGGCTTGAGCTCATAAGCCGCGGCTCGACGTTCGCCGGCGGTCACCTCGAAAGCACCGGAACGCTGCAGATCGTAGATCACAATCGCCTCGGCGGCGTGGTTGGCCGCCGGATCGCGGCGCCGCGCTTCGGCAACGGCGAAGTCCCGGGCATTGTCATCCGCCTTGTACGTCCGGTAGAGATCAAAGTGGATCGTCGCCCGCTCCTTGTCGCCGAGCTGCTTGTAGATCAAATCCAGGTTGAAATGCGCCGTCGTGTTCTCGGGATCGAGCTCGAGCACGCGGTCGAACAGACTCTTGGACTGCGCCAGCAGCTCTTCACGCCGGGGCCGCTTACGCTCGCCGCGCTCCTGCTTGGCGCGCTCGAAGAGGGTCTGACCGAGCTCGTTGAGCAGGCGATAGTCCTGGCTGAAGTCGAAGCCGGCCTCCCGAGTCTGCGCATCGTCGAGGTCGAGGATGCTCTGGAAGTTGGCGATCGCCTCGTCGAGGTAGCCGTTCTGCTTGTTGACCAAGCCGGTGAACCAGGCCACCGACCACGAGCGCGCCGGCGGATCGAAACTGGCGGCACGGTCGAGGGCAGCGATCGCCTTGTCCTGTACTGTGCCCTGAGCCAGGTAGACGCGCGCCAGGTTGAGCGGACCGTCCGGACGGCCGAGCTCTTCGACCCGGGTAAAGGCCTCCTCTGCCTGCCGCAGTTCGCCCTTCGTCTTGCCGCCCTTGCGCAGCAGGCCGATGCCGTAGTCGTTCCAGCGCTGCCAGGCGATATCGGTGCCGACCGGCGGCGCTTGCTCGGGCACCTCGTAGTCGAGGCCGGCGATCGGGAAGGTGATCCGGTCGCTCGCCAGGGTCATGATCGGCAGCGTGTTGACGTAGTCCTCGCGCCGCCCGTCGGCGTCGAAGTACTCCAGATAGGTGGTGTCGAACTTGCGGTACTGCAGCCGCACCTCGACGGTGATTGGGCCCGCCACGTCTTCCGGCACGTCGAGCCGGTAGTGCAGCGAGTCCGCCGCGCCGGGTGGAATCTGATGGTTGTAAAGAGCGACGAAGATATCTTCGGCGTTGCGGCGGTCGATGCGGTTGCCATTCTTGTCGAGGACGTAGGAATTGATGAAGTGCGACCAGGGGTCGACCCGGTTCTGGGGTCCCAGACCACCGCTGCGGCCGAACACCTGCTCATCCCCCCCAGGCGCCGCGCTGCTCACCCGCACGTCAACCCACACCTGATTCGAGTCCGCCGTTCCCTGGGTGAACATGTGGCCCATCTTCACCGTGCGCACAACCGTCTCGAGCAGGTAGGAGCGCCCGCGCTCGAGGGCCGGCACCTCGGGCCGCAGCGGTGCCGTCAGCTCGCCGTCGATCACGCCGCCTTCGCGCAGGCCAAAGAGGTCGACTCGCATGACCCCTTCGTTGAAGGCTCGATGGGCTTCGTTGACCGACGGATCCATGCCCACCAGGTAGGGAATCGCCGTATTGGCGCTTGGGAACTGATGGTTGTGGATCTTCAGCTCACCGGAACCATCGTAGTCTTGGGCGCCGAACTGATCGGATCGTTCGAGCGGCATATGGCAGCCGTTGCAGTTGTCTTCGGCTTTGGGCGGATAGTAGAAGCTGGTCACGCCGTGGCCCGAGACGCCGCTCAGGTGGTAGGCATCATAGTGATTCTGGCCCCGCAGCCACTTGTATTGGTTGAGCTCGACCGGCAGATGCACCTTGTGGCAGCTGCCGCAGAATTCCGGCGTCGTATGCAGCGGCTTGAGAAAAGTCTTCTTGTGAAATTCCGGTTTGGCCTTCACCAGCTGGCGATTGACCCACTGCAGGGTCTCGTTTTCGCTGAACGCGAAGGGGTAGTGAATGGGCTCTTCAATCGTAAAGTCGCTGTTGCCGCGGACGCTGTTGATATTGGTGATGGCGTGGCATGCCGTGCAGGTGATGCCGGCACGTCCCGCTGGATCTTCCTCGCGAGCGAAGTCGGGATCGAGAAACCGCTCATCCTCGAACTTGCCGCTGAAGAAAACCACCGGATCGTGACAGCCCGCGCAGAAACGAGCCGCGCGTACGTTCCCGTCGCGCTCGAGGGCCATATTCATGGTGCCTTCGACCGAGAACAGGTAGGCCGGATTGTTGAACGACGAGAATTTGTGAACGCTAGTCTCCCAAGAGGCATGCGTGTCCTGGTGGCACTCCTGACAGTACCGGTCGTTGTTCAGCACGCGTTCGGGGATGAAGTCCCCTGTGGCAGTGCGAGCCAGCGACGGGAAGAAATACTGTTCACCGGATTCAGGTCCTTCGACGTTCCAATCTCGCGGGTCCTGCGCTTGCCACACCAGCATGACGATGCCGAAGATGCCCGCCACCACAGCCCAGCGGCGACCGATCTCCCAGCGGATGCGCTTGCCGGCCAGGCGGTGCAGCACGAACAGCCAGGCCGCCACTATCGGACTGATGACGTGAGCCCAGTAGGCCACGGAGCGCACCGCTGGATCTTTGACTACGATCACACCTTCGATGCGCGTCAAGACGATTCCACTGATCAGCAGAATCAGGGCGGTCGTAAACAGCGCGAAGCCAACCTTCACCGCCCGGCGATTCGGGCGGTTGTAGGCCTTCGACATGTGACTGAAGCCAAAAACAACCACCGGCACGATGAACAAAGCACCGAGCACCAAGTGCACGATGAACATGTTCATGTAGAACCAATTCTGGTACGTCTTGCCGGTGCTCCACTCGAGAATCGACACGCCGACCAGATACAAGGCATTGATAGCCAGCAGGGCGAAGAGACCAAAGACGACGAACAGCAGCTTCTGCAGCCGCGGCCCGACGGCGGGAACGTACTTGCGACGGCGTTTCGGCCGTGGTGTGCTGGATTCAGACATATTTGGGCTCAAACTCCGTAGCGCCCAATGCGGCTAGCGAATGAGTCCTTCGGTGAGCGGACGGATCAAGCGCAGCGCTGGACGTGTGTTGTAGTACTCGCGGTAGAGGTTGTGCTCCCCACTGTCCGGATAATGGTGTGGCTCTTCATAAGGATACTGCGGCATCTCATGATACGGCAGCGGCCCAACGGTTTGGGAATGGGCGGTGTTGGCATCGCCGTCCTTCGCCCAACCGTCGACGAACAGCAGGAAGTCGCGCTGCCAGCCTGTCGGCAGCTCGGGCATACCGGTGGCGTCGAACAGCAGAAGCAGCTCGTCGCCCGATCCCATGATCACCAATCGGTCGTCGATCGTGTTCAGCAGCGGCCGCACGTCACCGAAGCGAGTGTAGAGGCCACGGGTCGGATTCCACATCGCTTGCGGCCGGTCTTCGGCATACACGAAGTACTCGGGCTGTTTGCGCTCTGGGTGGATCACTACTTTGGAGAATCCACGGAAGCGCAGCTCAGCGGTATCGGCATGCAGGTCGGTGAGGCGAACCTCTGGCGCCGCGGTCTCGGTGCTCAGGAAGACTTCGTCCCAGTAGACGCAGAGGTTGGTGACGATGCGCACCTCGCGCGAGGCTGACAGGAACTTGTCGGTCAGGTCGACGACGATGGTTTTGGGCTTGCCAGCCGGCAGGCCCATATCCTCGATCACCGTCTGCCATTCACCCGCCTCGTCCTTGACCTGAAGATACGGCATCACCAGCCCGATCGCGCCGGAGGCTCTTCCGGCGGCACTCTGTGAAGCCTGGGAGGCCTGCAAAAAGGTGCTGCCGTCCGCCCAATCGACCCAGCCGGCGAGCACCATGATGGCGCGCCCGTCCGGAGCGGCATTGCCGAAGTCGAGATCGAGGTGGTGCAGCTCGGCGACACCGGCGTAGTCGCGCTCGTGGCTGTCTGGATAGGTCTCGTCCTTGGCCAGCACGCGCTCGAGCACGTCGTTACCCCGGTGGTCGCGCGCCGTGACGGGACGAATCGGCTGTTCGACACCGAACAGGCGGTGCTCAGGGAACGGTGGTCCCTTGAACTTGTCATTGATGTAGATGGCGACGTCACTCGGATGATCGACCGCGATCAGCCGGATCTCGTCGAGGTAGGCGACCTCGCGCAGCTCTTCGACGATGCGAATCTCGTAGCTGCCGTCCCGAGGAACCAGCGAGGTGCCGCCGATCTGGATGATCTCGTCGTGGTCGACCGGAAAGTACTCGCCAGCGCCAGCGCTGGCCCCGAGCGGTGCAACGCCCAAGACGTCGGTGATGAACTCGAACCCCTCACCGTTCCAGGTGTAGATCATTGGACACGAGCCCGAAAGCCGCTGAGCCTCTTCGTAGCTCACCGCCTGACCGGTCTGCTGCTGTGACTCGTTCTGAATCAGGCCGTTGGGCCAAGTGACGCGCACGGCGTCGACCTCCTGGTAGGAGGCCAGGCCGAAGTGCAGCGGCGTGCCGTGATAGATCTTCTTTTGGTAGCGCGAGCCGGCCTTGACCTCGACCTCGGCACCCGGTGCCAGCTTGAGATTCTTGACGCCGGTGAGGCTGACCCGTAGCCAGCGATGCCCGGTATCGGTGCGATTATCGAGTCGAAGCAGGCGCCCGTCGGCGCCGGCCAGAGCCAGATCAGCCCGTCCGTCAGCGTCAAAGTCGGCAGCGGCCAGAGTCGCGGCCCGGGTCCAGTCAGGCAGGTCCTTGACGGCCGCGAGCTGACCGACTCCCTGGTTCCGCAGAACACCGCCAGCGGTCGCCAAATCACTCAGCGCACGGTTCTCGAGATCGACAAAGGCCAGCGGCGCCCGGGCGCCGACTGGAGCGTCACGACGCTCGAACGCGCCGTTCTTCTGATTCAACAGCAGGCCAGCACGTTTCGAGTCGGCGACGGCGAGGTCGGTCCAGCCATCGTTGTCGATGTCGCGAGCGACGACCTGGGTCGTTCCCACCGGCACCTGCGGCAGCAGCGTCGGCTCGTACCTGCCGCCCAATCGATCGCGGTAGAGGACACCCTTGCGGTCGCGATAGACCACCGCCAGATCCATGCCCTGGGTATCGGCGATCGTGTCGATCAGCGCCGCGTCGAGCGCCTCACCCGAGGTGAACGGGAAGTCGGCGGTCTGATCGCTGAAGCCGCCCGGCCCATTGTTGCGGTAGAGGGCCGGCTTGGGACCGAACAGGAAGAGATCGACATCGTAATCGTGGTCGTAGTCGAGCCACAGCGCCTTGTGGAAGGTGACGTCCGGCAGCGTCGTGTCATGCTTCGCAAAAGTGCCGCCAGCGTTACGGTAAATCGCGGCGCCGCTGCGACTCAACACGCAGAGGTCGGCCAGACCGTCGTTGTCGATGTCGGCGGCGGCGATGCCCGTGACGTCCCGCAGCGAGTCGAGCCCGGCCGGCGATTTCTTGGCGCCCCCCAGGAAGAGGTGGACGCCAGAAGTCGAGGCCGCCAGCAGATCGGGACGCCCATCGCCGTCGGCGTCGGTCACGGTCAGGCTAGCGCTGGCCGGGTCGAGCCCATCCGCCAACTCCTGCGCGGCGAGCTCGAGCTCGGGCGGCGGCCCTGGATCCCGGGAGGCGACCGGGTCGATCGTCTCGTAGATCTCGGAGTAATAGCTCCACTCCAGATCTTCCGGCACCGCGGCCGAAGCATCACGCTTCTTGAGCTCGCGGAAGAGCTTCATCTCGCGTTTGGAGTCTTCGGTGCGCTTGGCGAGGCGGTAGGCCGTCGCCAACTGGAACCGCGGACCCGCCAAGCTGGGATCGAGTCGCGCCGATTCCTCGAAGTGGTGCAGCGACTCATCACCTCGATCGTTGAGCTTGTAGAGCACGCCCAGGTTGTAGTGGGTGATCGCTTCGTCAGGCACCAGCTTCAGCATGCCTTCGAGCTGGGTGATCGCCTCTTGATACTTCGACTCACGTTTGTAGGCGATGCCGAGGTTGAACCAGGTGTGCGGGATCTTGGGATCTTGTTTTTGGGCCTTCAACAGCTCGGCGATGCCCTCGGGCACCTGGCCGGCGCGCATCAGCGCGAGGCCATAGTTGACCCGCTCACGGGCCGAATCGGGAGCGAGGTCGAGAGCGCTCTTGAACTCACCGATCGCATCGTATTGCGTTGCGGGATTTTCATAGAACGCCTTGCCGAGGTTGCGGTGACGCCACAGCTTCTCGTCGACGCCAGGAGCTGCCACGGCTGCCGCGGCGGTTTGAAAGGTTAGCGTCAGCAGAATCCCTGCGACCTGCCAGGGGAAGAATCCCCCTCCGACTCCCCCTTTTCCAAAGGGGGAGCGCCACCTCCCGCCCGAGAGGATCCTGGTATCGAGAGACTCTGACTTCCCCCCTTTGACAAAGGGGGGAACGAGGGGGGATTTTTCAGTCTTTGAAACTTTCAACGCACGACTCCTTCGCCCTCGCGAATCTTGCTCAGCGCGTTGATCGGCAGCGCCGGTTTGCCTTCGCTCGCCGCCAGCTTCTCTACCTTGCCGCTCGGCCAGCGGATCTCTACCGCGTCGATCTGCTTCGCCTCGCCAACGCCAAAATGGAGGCGGAAGGTGCTCTGGCTGGCGTAGGCGTTGCCGCCATTGACCTCGCGCAGGTAGGTTTCGCCGCCAGCTCCGAGCGTCACGCGAGCGCCGATCGCGTCGCGATTGGACTCCGTTCCCGTCAGCTTGAGCTGCACCCAATTGCCGGCCCCCACGGAGCGGTTGTGGTGCAACAGCGCCGGCTGGCTGGCGTTGGTCTGATAGAGGTCTAGCAGGCCGTCGTTGTCGAAGTCGGCCATGCCGAGACCGCGACCATCGAGGTCGTTGTCGAGGCCGACCTCGGCGCCGGTCTCCTTGAACGTGCCGTCGGCAAGATTGTGGAAGAAGCGCTGCTTCTGATACCCGCTCCACGTCATGTCGCCGATATCTGGATAGCTGTTGACGTCTGAGAAGTCGATTCCGGGGGTGATGATCACCTCGAGCAGAATCGGGATGTAGTTCTGCTTCTCTCGCGATCGCAAACCGTTGACCGCGTAGATGTCTTCCCAGCCGTCGTTGTCGAAGTCGCCGAACTTGGCGGCCCAGCCCCAGTCGGTATCGCAGGTACCGGTTTCGCGCGACAGGTCGATCAGCGTGCCGTCACCATTGTTGTGCCACAGGAAGTTGCACTCTTTCATGTACTCGTCAGTGATGTTGGTGACGTAGACGTCGAGGAAGCCGTCACGGTTGTAGTCGCCCATGTCGACATTCATGCCCTTGCGGGTGTCCCAGCCCATGGCGTCTTCGGTGACGTCCTCGAAGGTGTAATTGCCGTCGGCACCCGGCCCCTGATTCATGAACAGCCGATCCGTGCCGTAATCGCCGGCGATGTAGACGTCCTGCAAGCCGTCGTTGTCGAGGTCGGCGTGCCCGAGATCCAGCGACCAGCCGGTATGATGCTTCATGCCGACCCGTTCAGTGATCTCGACGAATCGGCGACCGCCGGCTTTGCCTGGGAGGTTGTGCCAAAAGGTGACGCCACCGCCGTTGTCAGCGTAGTCCAGATTGTTGGGCAGCACGTGGGGCGTGTCGAGGTCGAGCAGGTTGAGCGGCTGGAAGTAGTTGCCGAGCAGCAGGTCGAGCCAGCCGTCGTTGTCGTGATCGAAAGCGATGGCCGCGATGGTGTTGCCGAACTCGGTGAGGCCGGTGGCTGCCGAGACGTCGGTGAAGGTGTGCTCGCCGTCTTGGCTCGGGCCGTTATTGCGGTACAGGATGGGCGTACCGAAGCGTCCGACGAGGAGATCGAGCCAGCCGTCGTTGTCGAAGTCGAACCACAGCCCGTCGGCGACGATGGACTCGTCGTCGTTGCCGCCGGTAACGCCGGCTCGAACCGCGACATTGGTGAAGCTCAGCTTCCCGTCCGGCCCCAAGCCGTTGTTGCGCATCAGGTGATTGGGCTTGCCGAGCTCAGAGTCGACCACAAAAAGATCGTCCCAACCGTCGTTGTTGTAGTCGCCGACCGCCACCGCGGCGCCACCGTCGGTGAACATCTCCAGCACTTCGGCCTTGTGGCGGTCGCCGAAGCTGCGGGTGGTGTGAATCAGCCTCACACCAGCAGATTCGCCGATCTCTTCGAAGCGGATGCCGGCCTCCGCCCGTACCTTCGGCGGGGCTTCGATCGCCGCGGAAGAAACCTCGGCTCGCACCGCTCCGACATAGGCCATGGCCAACACCGCAGCTGCCATAACCGGGGCCGTTGGCAGCCCTTGAGGCCCCGCCGGACGCTCAGCCGCCGGTACCGGCTCCGAGCTAGCGGGCGCCATTCGCATGGTGCGCCTCCCAGATCTCCGCGAGATGGGTCGCGACCCGCACGTTGGTGTCGAACAAGGCTTCGAGGAAGGTCGTCAGCTCGGTCTCGTCCAGTTCGGCGCGCTGCTTCAGCTCGGCGTTGTCCGGATAGAGCGCCAGCCCCTCCTTGTAGGTTGCGAGCGCCTTGGCAGGATCTTCCAAGCGCCAGTAGCCGTCGCCGAGGGCCGCCCAGGCGCGGCCGTGGTACGGCATCGAATCGAGCTCCTTGGCCATGTCGATAGCGCGCTGCAGATCGTCAATGCCGAACTGGGTGCGGCCGAAGATCGCCGGCCAGTAGAGGTAGCTGTTGCCGCGCGTGTAGCGCAGCAGCCAGGTTTCCTCGAGCTCGAGGGCCGCGGAGAACTTTTCGAGCGCAGTGTTGGCAAGGATCACCTGAGTGATCGCGCCCTCGACCGGAATCTTGTCGACATGGGCGAAGCCGAGGTTGAGCAGTGCATTGGGGGCTTCCGGATGGTCGGCCACGACCTTGCCTAGGAACTCCAAACAGCGATCGTACTCGCCAGCGGCGATCACCGCCTGGCGGTAGTCCGTGCCAACGCGCAGGTTGTTGGGATCAGCCGTCACCGCCTGCTCGAGCAGGTCGAGTGCCGCCGGCCAGTCTTCGGCTTTGGCTTTCGCCATCCCCTCGGCATAGAAATTATTGGCAATGGCCGGTGCACTGGCCACGAGCAACCCCATGGCACCTACGGTCATTGCGATGAGCTGTCGCATGTCTATTTCGCCTCCTGCGATGAAGCCACGGGCGCCTGGGGACCAAACGGCCTCAACTGCTTGGCACCTTCGACTAGATAGTAAATCCGGTCGGGCTGAATATCTTTGAATGTCTGGGTTTTTCCTGATGGCCAGGCGACCTCGACGCGATCGATCTTGGCCTCTGAGCCGAGGCCGAAGTGCACGCGGCGGGTGCTCTGACTGGCGAAGCCATTGCCACCATTGACGAAGCTGACCGACGTGTGATCGCCGGCATGGACCCATACCCGGGTACCGACCGCGTCGCGATTGCTGGTCTTGCCCTGCGGCACCAGCTGCAGCCAGTGGCGGCCGGTGGGCTGCACGTTGCGCCACAGGTACGGCGGCTGCCCAGAATTGGTAACGAACAGGTCGATACGCCCGTCGTTGTCGAAATCCGCCAAAGCGACGCCGCGCGCGTCGAGCTCGGTGTCGAGGCCGTGGCGGGCGCCGACGTCTTTGAACAGGGTTCCGCCCTGGTTCTGGAACAACGCGTTCCTCTGATAGCCCGATAGGGTCTTGTTGCCCATCGGCGGCCAGTTGCGGGCGTCGGCTAGGTCGATCTCCGGGTTGACGATCACCTCGAAGATGTCGAGCACGTAGTTGTCCTGCGGGTTCTTGCTCTGCGATACCCAGCCGTTGACGGTGTAGAGATCGAGCCAGCCGTCGTTGTCGAAATCGAAGAATTTGCCCGCCCAGCCCCAGCCAGTGGAGTGGGTGCCGGTCTCGCGCCCAACGTCGGTAAAGGTCAGCTCGCCGAGGTTCTGCCACATGAAGTTGCCTTCCTTCATGTACTCATCAGTGATGTTGGTGACGAAGATGTCGAACAGCCCATCACCGTCGAAGTCGCCCCAGTCGACGTTCATACCCTTCTTGGTGTCGATGCCGATCGCGTCTTCGCTGACGTCGGTGAAGGTGCCGTCGCCATTGTTGCGGAACAGGCTGTCGGTGCCGAAGTCGGCCGCCACGTAGAGGTCGTCGTCACCGTCGTGGTCGGCGTCGGCGTGGCCGAGATCGAGGGTCCAGCCCGAGATATCGATGCCGATCGCCTGGGTGACGTCGGTGAAGCGCACGATGCCGTCTTCGCCGGGGCCGTCATTGCGGAACACCGTGGCTCCGCCGCCATTGGTAGCGGTCTCGAAGCTCTCGGGAAAGAAGCGCGGCGTCTCGGGATCGAACAAGTTGACCGGTTGGAAGTAGTTGCCCAGAAAGAGGTCGAGGTCGGTGTCGAGATCGTAGTCGAAGGCGATAGCGACGATGCAGTTCAGGTAGCGGCTGAGCCCAGCCTTCTCACTCACCTCGACGAAGCGAATCTCGCCGCCCTCGGAACGATTCTCATAGAAGAGATTCTGCCCGAAGCGCACCACCAGCAGATCGGGATCACCATCATTGTCCGCGTCGAACCACAGCGAGTTGGCCGACGCGTTGGCCGCGTCGTTGCCGTCCGCCAGGCCGGCCTCCTCCGCCACATCAGTGAAGGTGAAGTCGCCGTTGTTGCGGTAGAGGCGATTCTTGCCGTTCTCGGAAGAGTCGGTGAAGAAGACGTCTTCGAAGCCGTCACCATCGACGTCCGCCGCTGCCGCCGAGGCACCGAGAGCCGTGTAGCCCTCCATGATGTGGGCGTAGGGATTCTTGAATGAACGGGTGCGGTGAGGCGCAGCGACGCCGGCGGCGACGGTTCGATCCTCAAACCAGCTCTCGGGCTTGGGCTCCGGCGTGTTCTCGATCGCCGCCTGGCGATTGTCGGCCACCGCCTGAGACGCCAGCCAGGACGTCAGACAGATGGCACCAACCGCAGCGCGGCGGAGGTTACTTCGCAGCATCATCTTCTCCTTTGGCTGCGACCGCTGGTGACGCAGCTCGATGAGATCTCGTCCAAAGCAGTGGCCCAGGATACGCCGTGGTCGTCCCGACCGCTTCTGCTGTCGTTTATTTGTGGAAGTGAGCCAACCCATGGTGACGGACGAGATGCTGAGGCCCGGCCTATCGGCGGACCGAATTTCGAAAGCTCGTGCAAAGAGACTGCCTGATGGTGGAAGACGAGTCAATAGACAGAAGGGCATAGAAGGGCATAGAAGGGTCCAGGAAGAGGACTAGAGAGGATCTACGCCTGCTAAATGCCTGAATCGCCGCGCTAAACACCGACTCTCGAAGGGGATCAGCACTGCTAGGATCACCGCGCCTTGATCAGGTACTGATCCCGAGGAGCACCCCATGACACAGCAGAAGCCTCTCCGCTATGGCGCCGCGGCGTGCCAGGTCGACTTTCCCAATCCGGCGGACCGCAGCGGCATCAAGCCGCATACCGATCGCATGCTGCAGATGATCCAGATGGCGGTCGAGGGCTACTCCGCCTTCATGCCGATCCGCCTGGTGGTCTTTCCCGAGTTCGCTCACGCCGCACCGGTCTACCCGACGGTACGTGACCTCTACGACAAGCTGGCGGTCGAGATCCCCAATGAGCATACCGAACGCTATGTCGAGAAGGCCCGCGAGCTCGACGTCTACATCCAAACCGGCAGCTTTCTCGAGCGCGACGACGCTTACGGCGAAGTGGTATTCAACACCACCTGCCTGATCGGCCCCGAAGGCATTCTCACCAAGTACCGCAAGGTCAACACCTGGATCCCGTGGGAAGTGCACGCCAGCCCGCACGACATCCCGGACTACCCAGAGGAGATGTTCCCCGTCGCGCGCACGCCGATCGGTAACTTCGGCGTCGCCACCTGCTACGACTGGCTGTTTCCCGAGCCGCTGCGCCAGCTGACCGCCAACGGCGCCGAAGTCCTGATCCGTATCTCGGCCTACATGGATCCCTGGGGCGCCACCCCACCGATGGACTGGTGGACCCTGGTCAACCGCTGTCGAGCGATGGAGAACATCGCCTACGTCGTCGCCGCCAATCAGGGCGCCAGTCTCGAGCACTATCCCCCGTTCTCATGGCCCGGCGGCTCGATGCTGGTCGACTACGAGGGCCGGCTGCTGGCCCAGGCCGATCCCGGGCCAGGTGAAAAGATTGTCGTCTCCACCATCGACATCGACGCCCTGCGTCACGAGCGCTCGATCCGACGCGGTCACCAGAACCTGGCCCACCTGCGAAGCGAGGCCTACCCCATGTACCGTCAATCGCTCTATCCCGGCGGCCGTGGCGGCGCTCCAAGCGTCGAGGAGAACGACACGAGAATCGCCGAAGCGAAGCGCAAGCTGGACTATTGATCGATGCGCTGGGTAGTGCGGGTCAAGCAGCTGATGCTGCCGCCCTCGGGCGCTCTGATCCTGGGATTCGGTGGTCTCACGCTGGCCTACTGGTGGCCACGCCTCGGCCTGGGGCTGATCGCGCTCAGTCTGCTCACTCTCTACCTGCTCAGCGCGCCGTGGCTGGTCGGCCCCTGGCTGCGACGCGTCGACCGCTACCCTCGGCGCGACTGGCGGGCCGCTGACGCTCCCCCGGCCGCAGCTATCGCGATCCTCGACTGCGGCAAGATGCACGCCACGCCCGAGCGCGGCGGTGAGATGGTGACGGCCCGCACCCTGCAGCGGCTCGACGAAGGCGCCCGCCTACACCGCACCGTCGGTGTGCCGGTGCTGGTGACCGGCTACGGTCATCTGCTGCAGCAGGTATTGGCGGATTCTTTCGGCATCGAGGCGCGCTGGGTCGAGAGCGAGAGCTCCACCACCCACGAGAATGCCCAATTCTCGGCCGAGCTGCTGCGTCATGACGGCGTCGAGAGGGTCTACCTTGTGACGCACTTCTGGCACATGCGGCGCTCCCTGGCGGCGTTTCGCCATGCCGGCCTGGAGGCCATCCCGGTGCCCGCTGGACGCACCGCCACGGCGCCTTCCGAGCGCGGACTGATGGGATTGGCGCCATCGGTGCGGATGCTAGACTCGAGCTATCTGCTGCTACACGAATGGATCGGGCTCTGGTGGTACCGGCTGCGCTACCGCTACGCGAGCAGCCGGTAACCCTGCTGCTGCTAGATGAGCTGCTCCCCGACGGCCAGCCAAGCCGTCGACCGGCCGAAACCAACCACCGGGAGGAGATCGCCATGGCTTTCGACGGGTTCAAAGAGTCCGCTCTCGCTGAGATCCTGAAGCTCGCCCCTCTCGCCCACCCGGTCTCGGACCTTCCGAACGGGAAGTGGGACCATGAGTTGAGCCTGGGAGCCGACGCCGAGGAAGAGCTGGGCGATCTCACCAGCGTCACGCTTCGAGGCGACGTTGAAGCCGCTCTCTGCTTGACTCACGGTAGCCAGCCAAGCGATGACCTGGAGTCCTTCGAGCCCGAGCCTGACGCCGTCGACGACTCGGTCGCCTCAGTGGTGATCGACGCCGCGGCCGGCGCCGCCATCACGCATTCGCAGGATCTCGGCTCCACCACCGGACTCGACGCCGATCTCGACACCGCCGCCAGCCTCAAGCTGGCGCTACATCGACGCTATCCCTCGAGCGATACCGGCGTGGTGGCCCTCGTCGACGTGCTGAAGCACCTGCGGAATCCCTACGACGCCGAGTCCTATGCCTCCCTGGTCGAGCACGAGCTGTTTCACGTCGAGCTCACCGGCAGCGGCAGCCTGGTGGCCGCGGCCGGCTGGGAATGGGGCCTGGTGCGAAGCTTCGAGGGCACCGCGGTCGACAAGCTGGCGCCAAGCAACCTCGGCGGCGTGCAAGCCAACGTCAAGGCCGGCGTCAGCGTGATGTTCGGGCTGACCGGCGAGCTCAAGGTGCTGGTCGACCGCTCGCCGCGCGATCCGGCCGGCTGGGTGCGGGTTCGCCTGCATCGCAAACGGGGTCGCCTAGTCGGCGCCGGGCTCGCCCTTTCCGCAACGGTGCGCCTGACCCAGTCGGAGCGATTTGTCGACTCCGTCGCGGCTCGCCTGCTGAGAGTGCCCGATACCTTCGTCGCCGAGCTGACCGAGCTGCACACCGGGCTCGAGGGCCTGCGCCAAAGCCTCGCCGGCCTGGAAGACAGCATCCGACAGACGATTTCCGCGGCCGCCAGCGTTGCTGAATCGGCCCTCGGCATCGATCAGCTCGATGCGCTGGTCCTCCAAATCGATCAGCTGCCCCCTGATCTGGCCGAGCCCCTGCGGGCCTTCGTGCGTCCGTTCCAGGAGATCAAGGAGCGCATCGACGAGATCGAGAGCGAGCTGTCGCGCTCGGTAGACGCCACCTTCCGCACGGCCGACCGTCCCCTCGCCAGCCTCACCCCCAAGATCGGACGCTGGCTCGACGCCTACGATCAGGCGCGCAATAACGCCGTCACGTTCCTGATCGACCGGGCTCGCGAAGGCGTCACTGCCGAGCTCGCCGCCGGCATCAACCGAAGCCGCACGTCGGAAGCCCTCCTCGAGCTCGACTTCGAGCTCGCCACCACCCCTGCCCTGCTGGTCGAAGCCATCAAGGGGAACTTCACACCGGCGATCGAGCGCGCCCAGAGCCCAGGTGCCACCGGCGTCGAGATCGCTGCTGGCAGCCTCAAACAGATCACCAAGAGCAGTCGCTTTTTCAACCTGCGCTTCAACTTCTTCGGCTTCACCACACGGGTCGATTTCCAGCGTTTCAACGACGTCACCTTCGACACCAACCCCAAGACCGGCATAGTGACGATCACCGGGCAGAGCGGCGCCGCGCTGCTTGGCGAGACCCAGCGCCAGCTGCAGGAGATCAGCTTCCTGGTCGACGTCTACGGCGCGATCGACCAGAGTGGCGACCGGCTCTTGACGTCGCCTCGCACCAACTTTCGCGCCACCCTCGACCGCAGCGGCGTGATCCACCGCCCGCAGCTGATCGAGGCCACGCTACCTCGTCACCTGCGCGGCGCTCGCCGCCTCGGGCTGATCGGCGATCAGCGCGAGCTCGAGATACGCCAGGCATTGCTCGGCGCGGAAGGCGACTACTCGTACGAGCTGCTGCTCGCCTTCCCGCCCTCCGCCATTCCGCGCATGTTCAGCCTCGATCTCGCCGACAGCACGCCGCAGTTGCGCCAGCGGCTGTGGGGCTGGATGCGCCAGGCCCTCGATGCCTTGGACTATCCGGTGCCTCACCCCAAGGGTGTCGTGCCGCTGTCGAGCTTTATCAATTCCGAAGTGATTCCCCGGGTAGAGGATCGTCCGGTTGCCTCCGGCTGGCGCGAGCTCAGCGAGTTTCGCGGCATCGACCAGCTGCGTTTCGAGGAGGGTGCCTACCGCATGGCCTGGGCCTACCTGCTGAACGCCCGCGCCTTCATCAGCGCCTACCTCGAGACCCGCAACAGCTTGCGCTCGGGCCAGCGTCTGCACGAAGTCCAGAAACACCTCGTCGGGCTATCCTCCAAGACGGTCAAGGGCGTCGGCTCCTTCACCACCCGTCCCTTCGACGCCAAGTACCTCGTCTTCGCTCTCGCCGAGGGCCTCAAGGAGGTCGACATCACCCTCACCTTCCGCCGCG
Organism: Acidobacteriota bacterium; assembly: GCA_039030415.1. Taxonomy (GTDB): domain Bacteria; phylum Acidobacteriota; class Thermoanaerobaculia; order Multivoradales; family J023; genus JAAELT01. The sequence continues at coordinate 7,903 of JBCCEE010000010.1, read as the reverse complement.
GCGAGGTCGATCTGACCATCTAGCGGGACGCAGAAAACTCTTCGAAGCTCTGGCCGCTGAGCATGAACTGAACCGCACCGACGAACAGCGCCAGGTAGCCGGCGACGGTGATCGCCAGAATCGTCCAGCCCACGGCGCGGCGCGAGTGGAACTGGTAGGCGAGGTTGAGCCCCGCCGGTATCGCCAGCGGCAAGTTGTGCAGACCGAGCGCGGCGAGAAAGAGTCCCAGGCAGATGTTGAGCGTCCGCACCTGCTTGCCCACCTTCCAGCCGCCCTCTGGATACCTTCCAACAATCGACACCAGCCACCAGGCGGGCACCGCCAGCACGACGCCGATCGGATAGAGCAACGTCAGCGGCATGCCCGAGGCATCGAGCGTGCCCTGGGCAGCTTTCACGGAAACCGCGAGCAGATGCCCGAGCGCCATGATGCCGATCATGCAGCCGAAGAACAGATTCATACCCCACAGCATGCGCAGGCGACGCGACAAACGTCGCTGCCGCGGCCAACCGGCGGTGATCGCCACCGCCAGCATCGAAACCAGCATCGCGAACGGCAGCCATTTACTCTCGTCGACGACCACCTCGAGGATGCGATCGATCATGGATCTGGGCCTCCTGAGCCTGTGAAGCTGGCGGGTCTGATAGCTAGGTGCGAGCCGACGCTCGCCTCCGACCTTGGACTCGCCCGGGGCTGCAGCGGTTCCCAGAATCTGATGGACTGGACGCCAGTATCGCGATCCGCCGCGGAAACATCACAGCCTAAGACCAGCCCGACAGATCGCCGCTCTCGAAGGCGTCGGAGAAGATCGTGCCGTCGTTGCGTAGGATCAGCACCTCGTCGGCGATCTCGTCGATCAGGGTGAGGTCGAGGTCGCCGTCATTGTCGATGTCCATCATCAGCGAGCACGAGGCGGCGGCCGGAGCGTCGATCTCGCGCTCGAAAATGAAGTTGCCGCTGCCGTCGTTGCTCAGCAGCGTCCAATCACCGTTGAAACTGGCCAGCATCCAGTCGAGATCGCCATCACCGTCGAGGTCGCCGATGTCGCTGGCCAGGGCGATGGGATCGACGGCGTGGATCTGCGGCGCGCCGAGGCCGCCCGCTCCGTCGCCGAGCAGCACGGCACCGTTGTCGCTGGTGCCATTGCCGACGGCGACATCCTCGTTGCCGTCGCCGTTGAGGTCGCCGAGCACCAGCATCCACACCGCGCCGCCGCTGGGGTAGTCGCCGTCCAAATTGAAGGTGCCGTCACCGTTGCCGAGGTAGACGAAGAGACGCCCGGAGCTTCTCCCCCCGGCCACCAGATCCAGGATGCCGTCGTCGTTCATATCGGCGGCGCCGAGCGCCCACTCGCCGCCGTTGCCGCTGCCGAACGAGGTCGGGCTGCCGAAGACTCCGCTGCCGTTGTTGAACAGTAGGGTGAGGCTGCTCGTGGACGGGCTGGCGGTCACGAAGTCGACGTCGCCATCGCCATCGACATCGAGCACCGCGATGCCGCGGGCATTGCCGTCGACCGCCATCACCTGCTGCGCCCCGAAGGTGCCGTCGCCGTTGCCGAGCAGCACCGCCGCCGTCGCCGCCTGGGTGCTGGCGACCACGATATCGACGTGGCCATCGCGGTTGAAATCCGAAGGCTCGGACGGGCTCGGCACGGTACCCGAAGGAAATGTGGGCTGCAGGAAGTCGCCAAAGGTGCCGGAACCGTCGCCGGCGTTCATGAAGACGCGCAGGTCGCTGGTGTCTTCGTTGACCGTGGTGATATCCAGGTAACCATCACCGTCCAGGTCGGAGCCGATGCCGCCATAGGGTCGACTCGGTGATGCCGTCGACATCGTAGCGATCTCGGTGAAGGTCAATCCCGCCGGTTTGGCCCGCACCCAGAATTGGAACGAGTAGCCGGCGTCGCGTAGCGTGCCGCCGCCGGCCGCCGCCAGGTCGTGAGACAGAATCACCATCACCGACTCGCCGGCCGAGAACGGCCGATCCGGTACCAGACTCACCGTACGGTTGCCGTTCGAGAACGCGTAGCTGCCCGAAACGGCACCGCTCCAGCGCGCGAACGCCCAAAACGACGCCGCTCCTACCGCTGCCGGGTCCACCGGCACGTCGAACGTCACCGAGATCGCGGCGTCCTGCGCGGCCGCCAGGCTGTGGCGTGCCGGCTCGACCGACACAACGGTCAATCCGCCCGCCAGGGCCGGTGTCGCAAGCAAGAAAAGCGACAGGCTCGAGGCTGAAACGAGCATGCCGACCCAACGTCGGGTCTTGGCGGTGATCTCGATAGCGGTGATCTCAATAGGGGCAACGATCTGCTTCACGTCATTCTCCATTTTGAGCGCACAGACCTGGGCACACAGACCTGGGCGCACAGACCGCGGCGCACAGACCTGAGCGCCAGGCGACTTATTAATCACTCTCGATAAGTGTACATCGCAGACCGCTCGCCAGCGACGCGATCAGTTGGCGTAGCGTTCGCCGCCGCCGATCAGCTCCATCAGCCGCTCGACGATCTCCTTGCGGCCTTTACCGCGCAGCTCGATGTGGTGGTGCCCCTCCGAGAAGCCGGGCCAGCGCTGCTCGTAAAACGGCCGCAGCTGCTCGAAACGCTCGATCGGTCCGGGATAGAGCGGGTGCCAGTCGACCTGCGCGTCGTCCTGCTGGGATTTGATGCGCCAGAAACAGTTCGGCAGATCGACATCGAGCACCACCAGCAGCGCCTGGTCCAGCACCTGCTGACGCACGCGATCATCGATCAGAGCGCCGTCACCGACGCTGAGGATGCTCCACGGCCGTTCGGCCAGCAGCCGACCGAGGTACTTTCGCTCTAGCTGACGGTAGCGCCATTCCCCTTGGGACCAGATCAGCTCCTGGATCGAGCGCCCCACATGGTGCTCGATCTTGCGATCGAGATCGGTGACGCCAAGGCCGGTCAGCGCCGCCAGCTGATAGCCGATCTGTCGCGACTCAGCGCCGATGTAGCCGGCGATGACGACGTGGCGATCGATTGTGACGACGGGGTGCGGATCATAGTAATCATGCATCGGACAACGCTCCGGCAGCAAAGGGTAATCCCGAGGCTCTCAAGAATAACTCAGGTCGGTATTCGCCGGCGGCCCGTCTTCAGACGCCAATCCGCCTCAGAAGCCGATCCGATTCGGCAAAACGCCGCTGCAGAGCCACGCGTCGCCTGCTATTCGCTATCCGCTGCCGGCTCGGCCGCCAGGATCGGACGCAGCAGCGGCGCCAGGTCCCGCGCCAGCGCTTCGGCGAGGGCGACGTGGCCGAAGTCCGAAAAGTGCCACTGATCGGCAAACGTCGTCTTCGCCTCCTCGGCCAGCAGGTCCGAGTAGTCCAAGAAGCCGACCGCCCCGCCGTCCCGCGCCAGCTGCTCGGACTCCGTCACCAGCCGGCGGTACCAGGGGTTGACGACGTCTTCGTAGTCGTCGGTCGTGAGGTCGAGTAGCCGGCGCTCGAGCGGCGTTTTGACGGCCTTACCGCCGAGGAACGGTTGCGCGACGAACACCGTCGCCACGCCCTGAAGGTGACCGAGCTGCGCCGCCAGCCGCACGCTGCGACGGTACTTGCGCAGCCCTTCTTCCGGGCTCTTGCCAGGACGGTTCATGAGATCGTTGAGCCCATTGATGAACACCACCATGTCGGGCTGCACCTCGCTCCCACGCAGGGCGTAGGCCTCGAAGTCCTCGATACCCACCGAACCGTTGCGCGCCAGGACGCTGATGGCGACGCCCGGAAACTCTTCCTGCAGCTGGCGCCACAGCAGGTAGAAATACGTCGTCTCGACGGTCGAGGCGTAAGCGCCGAAGGCGACGCTGCCGCCCACGAAGAGCACTCGCGGCGTCGCTTCCAGGCCGGGTCCCACGTGCTGGAAACCGCGGCCGTCGATCGTCACCAGCAGCGGGATCGTCTGGGTGCGCTCGCAGGCGTCGAGATCGCCGCAGGGATACTGCTGCGGTCGAATACGCTCCGCCCAATAGCCTTCCCGTGGTCCAATCTCCGGCACCGCTTGCCCGCGTTCAGTGTAAGTCGCCTCCCAAGCCAGCCGGTTGAGCTCGACGCCGGACGGACCGCGATGTTTCCAGGCGCGCGCGATGCCACGGTAGAGATGCTTCTGCGCCAGCCCTTCGTTGCCGCTCTCGCTGTAAAAATTCCACCGCACCGCCACCTCGACCAGCAATGAGGCGACGACGACGCTGCCGATCAGCAGCACCACCCGCAGGGCCTTCTCTTTGAGATCGTCCAGAAACATGGCGTGAGCGCCGGAGTATACGCGCAACCGCGTCGCCGACGCTTCCCGATCGACCCGTCGCATCGTGCCAGAGTACTATCGCCGGATATCGCGCGCAGCGCGTTGACCCCGTCTGCGAGGAGGCCCCCTATTGAGCCCAACCCCAATCGCCTCAAGCTGGATCCGCCCGACGGTCTTCATCCTTGCCAGCGCCCTGATGCTCACGGTCGGCATCGCGAGCGCTGATGAACCCAGCCCCCAAGCGGTCCCCGAGGCCAAGGTCCCCGTCGAGACACTGCCCGGCGAGACAATGCCCGGCGAGACAATGCCGGTCGAGACACTGCCGGTCGAGACGTTTCCAGAAGTCACGATCCGAGGCAGCCAGCACCGCCAGCTCGAATCCCAAGTCAACGGTCATGTCTACCACCTCTACATCAAGCCGCCACGGGGCTATGAGAGCAGAACCGAGCGCTACTCCGTGCTCTATGTGCTCGACGCCGAGACCAACTTTGGTGCCGTCAGCTACATCGTCCAGCGCTTGATCAAGGATCGCCTCATCCCCGAAACCCTGGTGGTCGGCATTGCCTATGACGTCTCCTACCGTGACTTCTACCGCCTGCGCGGCCGCGACTTGACGCCGGTGCCGGGAAGCCAGGGCGAGTACGGAGAAGGTGAGCGCTTCCGGGATTTCATCGAGACCGAGCTGTTCCCTTGGGTCGCCAAGCACTATCGCGTGAAGGAGGACGACCGGACGCTCTACGGTCACTCCCTGGGCGGCCTGTTCGGCTTCTACGCCCTGCTCAGCCGCCCCGGCTTGTTCCAGCGCTACGTCCTGTTGAGCCCGTCCCTATGGTGGGCCGACAAGGCCATTTTCCAGCATTTGGGCAAGCCTACGGGTGCCGAGAGCCCAACCCGCCTCTACGTCGCCACCGGCGAGCACGAGAACGGCAAGCACCATGGCGGCCAGTCCATGGTCGACCAGCACTTGGAGATGGTCGAGCTGCTGCACAAGGTGCCGTCGAGCCAGCTCAGGATCCAGTCAGAGATCTTGAAGGGCGAGACCCATCGCACGATTTTCGGTACGGGTCTCACCCGAGGGCTACGGTTCGTCTACCCACGGACTCAATGAACGCACGCTAATTCCAACCGCTCAGATCGCCCGATTCGAAGCCATCCGCGAAGAACGGGCCGTCGAACGTGAGCCCGCCGAGGTCGTAGCCGGGAAAGCCCGCCTCCATCGTCACCACGCCGCCGAGCGTGATGGCCACCCACTCCGTCGCTCCGCTCATCGTGCGGAACACCTCGGCCTCAGGGTCGTAGACCATCGGCGGCTGGCTCGGTTGATTGAGGACGACGCCGGACAACGGCACCTGCGTCATATTTGTCGGCGACGCGGGAGAGAAGGCATAGAGCTCCCAGGGCCCCGCCGTATCGCCGAGCACGTAGAGCGTGTCGGTGGCGGCGACGTAGGCGATCTTGTTGCGGCCGCTGGTCGGCAAGCCGCCGTTCTCCAGGGTCACCGCCCCGGTCGCTTTGTCGACGGATACCAGATTGTTGACGTTTGGGCCGCGCACGCCGATCACTGCCCACAGCTTGCCCGACGCATCGAACGTCATGTCGCGGATCGCGTCCGCCATCTCGGCAATCTGAGTAAACGACGCGTCCAGCCCAACGGTGCCGAACACCCAGTCCGTGGCTTCCCCGGTTGGGAACGTGGTGTAGAACACGCCGGTCGTGGGATCGAAGGCGATGGCGCGCCCCCGGTCGACTCCGTCCGGATGGGTGATCTCACCCAGGACGGTGATCGTCGACGCATCTGCCGGATTGAGGACTCGCAGCTCGGCGCTGCCGGCCGTAATACCGTAGAGGTACTGCGCTCGAGCAGGTCCCCCCAGGGCGCAGGCCACACCGAGACAAGCCAGCCAAACCGCACGCTTCCAGGGAGTCATGAGCGCCATCTTCTTTCTCATCTCTTAGCAAGAGTGTGATGGATCGGGTGCACAGATTCGAGGGCAGCTCTAATCTTAGCAACCCTAGTCTCACCCACCCGGTTCTCGCAAAGCCAAACCACTCCACGCAGTCTCAACTCTCAACCTCGATTCCGCGTATCCCAACCCAGCACTCAACTCTACGGAGCCTGGTGATGTTCCGATTCGCACATCTGCTCGTGAGCACTCCGCAGGAGGCGCAGCGACCTCTAAGAGATCTCGAGCTCGGCGACTTCCGGCGCGTCGTCTCCCGCCAAGGTGAGGCGGTCGGCCTCGAGCTGCAGGCGACGCGACCAGGTGAAGCGCAACCGCAGCGCTTGGTCGGCCAAGGGCTCGTTGGGAAATACGAAGCACGCCGTGCGATCCGCGTTGCGCAGCAGACGGTGACCGATCTGGCGATAGGCCGCAACCGGTAGGAAAATCCGGCGGTGGATCACTTCACGCCCGGCTCGCAGCCGCAGCTCGAAGCCAGCTGCCGGCAGCGCTGGCAGCTCGGTGATCGCCCGGTGAACGAAGTCGGCGCGATCCTGGCCGGCGTCTTCCGGACGGGTGATGCAGACGACGAGTCCTTCAGCCAACGGCTCTGGCTCGTCCAGTTCCGCCCACGGCAGCCAGTCTTCGCCTCCCGTCTCGCGAAGCTCGATCTTCATGGCGGGCGGAGCGGGCGCCGACCGCACCGCCAGGTCGACCCTACGACCCTCGGCCGCGATCAGCTTGACCGCTCCCGCCGGCGCAGCAGACGAAGCCGACACCGCGCGGTCCGCTGCCTCCAAGACGGTCTCCACCCGGCGCCAGTCGATCGCTTCGGGGCCGCGCACCAGCAGGGCCACCGTGCGGCCGGCGCGACGCAGCCGCGTCACCTCCAGGTGCTCGGGCCGGTGGAAGGCAACCGTGCCGATCAGCTCGCGGGCCCGCTCCAGCCAGTCGCTGGCCTCGGCTCGGGTCAACGCCCGCCGAGCGCGCGGCACCGAGTGGGGCGACGCCGACAGCGGGCCCTCGAGCTCCATCGTGTCCGGCACGCCTTGGAAATCATGGATCTGGTGACGGAAGTGCGCGAAGCGGGACGTGGTGAGGCCGAATCGGTAGACCGCCTGGCCGTCGAAGGGCCGCGTGACGCGCAGCTCGAGGAAGTCGACCTCCGACGCCCGCTCCACGAAGAGTCCAACGCCACCGCGCGCCAGAGTGCGGGTCGTCCAGGTGAAAGCCAGGCTGCCGTCGAGCCAGGCGGTGAGGCGCTCACCCTCCAGCTCGACCGCCAGGTGATGCCAGCGGTCCGCCGCCAGAAGGGCGCTCTGGCTGGGCAGGCTGCGCGTGCCGTTCTCGATCTCGACCTCCAGGCGCACGCGGCGCTGAGCGAAATCGAGCAGAAAGCGGTAGCCGTGATCGCTGCCCTCCTGGTGGCGCACGATCAGTCCGGCGCGGCCCACCAGGTCTGCGGCCCGCAGCCGGGTCTCGACGCGAAGATCGCCCCAGGTGGCGGGAGGCGGGTCGCTCGGCCGGCCGCGCCAGGCGTAGATCGCCGGGCTCGCGGAGCTCGTGCAGCGCACGATGCCGGCCGGTGGAATCCGCCACGCCGAGACGTCGAGCTCGGGATCGCCGTCCAGCGAGAGGGTGTTCTGATCGTCCTCGAAGTCGACGATGACGTAGCGGCCGTCATCACGCGCCCGAT
>JBCCEE010000009.1:0-45374 GCA_039030415.1 Acidobacteriota bacterium | reverse complement strand
GACCGCCGTCGACCGCGATGACGCTCGGCGCGAGCTGTGGGGCGGCGACGATGATCGCCGCTACCGAAAGATAGAGCCCGGCGATGGCGGGCTGGAGCCGTGGCAGCTCGACCGCTGAGGGCTCGCGGCGCGCCAGCCAGCGACCGGCAACCCAGGGCAGCACGCCCAGCAGCAAGGCCAGCATCGGCACCGCGATCCATAGCGGGGTGGCGGCGAGCGTGGTGAAGGTCGCGGCGCCCACCGACTGGCGGCGCTCGCACGCTGCAACGCTGACCTCGAGCTGGTGCTCGCCGACGTCGAAGCGCGTCGGGTCGACCTGCATCCAGAAGCCGGCGCGATCGGCACCGTCGACGCCGGGGTAACGATCGGCGACTCCCGGCCAGGTGGTGAACGGGCTGCCGCGCCAGATCTCCTGGCCGTCGATCGCCACCACCGCCTCGGCCAGACCGCAGGTCGCCAGCACCCAGCCCTGAACCGCGAACGGCGTCTTGCCGTCGGGCGCTTCGGGTGCCAGCTGGAACCAGCCCATGAGCTCGTCCGCGGCGATCGGCGACGTGCAGACCACGGCGAGCGTCAGGGCCGTCGCGAGGGCGCGATACGAAGAGCGGGCTGAACGCAGCATGAGACCGCGAGCATATGGCGGACGCGTCGAGTCTTCAAACGACGCGCCGGGCGATGATGAGCGGGCTGCTGCCGACGCTCACCGAAGAGCGCGATCGTGTCTCGCGCTCTCGCGCAGCGGGTGGCTCCCGACGGTTAGCTCTAGATTTGAGCCAGAAGCTGGCGAGCTTCGGTGGCCGGCTGGTATTCCGGGTCGGCGGCATCCCAGAAGGCGAGCGCCTGCTCGAGGTGCTGGCGCGCCACCTGCTGGCGTCCCCGCAGTTTCGCGATCTGGCCCAGCTCGAGGTGTGCGTCCGGCTGGGCTGGAAACGAGGTCAGGATTTCCCGGAGTACTGCTTCCGCGGCCTTCAGGTCGCCGGCCAGTCGGTTCGCTCGGCCCAAAGCCAGCAGCAGCATGTGGCGCTCCTGGTCGCTCCCTCCCGCGCTCTGCACTGAGCTTTCGAGCAAACTCAGGGCTTCGCGGTAGGTGGTGACCGCTTCGTCGTATCGGCCTTCGAGCTCGTGGACCATGCCGCGTGCGTAGACCGTGTGGTGCCGGAGATCTCGGCGTTTCCAGGTATCGAGTAGGGCGTCGACCTCGGCGATGGCCGGCGCCAGCTTCTCGGCGTCGCCGGCCGTCTGGTAGATCTTCATATAGCCGATCGAGGCCAGCCGGTCGAACGGCGCGTCGAAAGAGCTCTCCATTCTCTGCATGTTGGTGAGGGCTTCGTCGGTGCGGCCGGCCAGGACCCAGAGCTCTGCCTTCAGGGCTTCGATATCGGCGCTGACGTTGACCGGCCCGCGATACTGAGCTTGGGTTGCGATCAGCTGTTCGACCAGCGTCATGGTCTGCTGCAGTTGGCCGCGCTGCTGGTGGAACGCGATCTTGGCTTGCAATACGCCGCTGGTGGCTTGCGGGGTCGAGGCCGTGGCCGTCGCATCCGCGAGATGAGCTTCCGCCGCCTCGATACCGCCTTGCCGATAGTCGACGCTAGAGAGCGCCAGGTGCGGTGAAACGTGAGCGGTGGTCAGCAGGCTGGCCTTCTCGAACAGGCGCTCGGCTTGCTCGAACTCGCCGAGGCGTCGATGGATATAGCCGATATTGAGGTGGGGCGCCGGCTCTTCCGGATGATGCTCGGCGTAGCGGCTGTGGCTGGCGATGGCTTCTTCGTAGTGACCGCCGATCGTCAGCAGGCGACCGATTTGAGCCAAGACGCGGGTTTGTGACGGGTCGACGGCGTAGAGCTTGCGGTAGGTGGCGATCGCCTCGTCGATCCGATTGCCCTGCCAGAGATAGGCGTTCGCGAGATAGTCGAGAGCCTGGGTGTCGTCGGGATAGAGCTCGGACCACATCTCGAGCAGCGCGGTCCGCTTCTCGATATCACCTTTCAGGAAGTAGTCGAGGCCGCGGACGATGAAACGCTCACGCTCCGAGAGCTTGTAGTCGTGCTGCTGGGCCTTGCGGATCACCGCCTGGGCTTCGGCGGTTTCTCCAAGAGCGACGTGCTGACCCATGAGCTGCAGGTACGCCGCGGCAAAGCTCGGGTCTTTGGTCGCGGCCTCCTGCCAGCGCGCCACGGCACGGGCGTGATCATTCTCGAACAGCATGAGGTTGCTGGCTGCGACGTGGTCCTGGATCGCCTCCAGCGAGGCCGACAGGTGCTCGGCCACCGGCAGGTCGTTGGCCAGGGCTTCGGAGCCCTCGGGTACGCCGAGGTCCGCCTTGAGCAGTGGCGTCAGCTCGTCGATCAGGGCCAGGGGGTCGTCGCCCTGGAGCGTCCGGATGCCGACCTGGCGTGCCGGCTCGGTGCTGTAGAGCACGACTTCGAGCGCGATCTGGTCGCCGGTTCGGTCGATCCTACCGTCGACGAAATAGTCCAGGTGGGATTCGCTGGCGATCCGACGCTTGAGACCGACCGGTGCACCGATGCCGGTGGGGTAGCCGGCCTGCACCAGGCGATCGAAGGCGCTGCGATTGAAGTCTTGGTAGGGGATCCAGGGCGAGAGGTAGGGGTCCTGCGCCAAGTCCTTGGTCAGCATGTCCGGCAGGCCGTACTGCAACCAGTCGAGCTCGGAGTCTTTGGAGGCGTTTTCCCAGAAAAACACCGCCAGGCGGCGGCGAAACGACTCTTTGGGCACGACGCGCTCGACCGTTCGTCCCTCTTCGTCGGTCACCCGAATGGTCTGGGAGGTAGCTCCGAGATCTTTGCCGTGGAACAGCAGGCCGAGCAGGATCATGGTGACGGCGAGGTTGGCCGGCACGCCGATTTTCTCGAAGCGCTTCCAGGGGTCCTTGCCGGGCGCGCCGTGGTTGTAGGCCAGCAGGAAGGCCGCCGGCGCCAACGAGACCAGCGTCACGAGCACGGCGTCGGTCAAGGCGTCGGACAGCAGATAGCGTTTGACCAGCCAGTCGACGAACTGGATGATGCCCCAGGATGCGCCGAAGTAGAGGCCCATGATCTGCGGCACGCGCCGCCGCTTGATTTCTTGGATGAAGGATCGGGTCATGCTTGGCAACCCCTACGCGGAGAGAGACCTGGGTGTTACGTCGCCGGCTGAAAAGCCGACGAAACCTGGGGTGGATGCGGGAGCGAGCCTAGCATGTGCTCCTTGTCTAGCATGGCGCCCATTCATAGCGCCCATTCATAGCGCCCATTCATAGCGCCCATTCATAGCGCCCATTGCGTGGCGGCACGAGCCGACGAGCTGTCAGCCTCTTCTTTCAATCCGCTCCTGAGAAACCCACCTTGTTCGTGGGATAAAGCCCCATCGATCATGCGGGACGCAGAGAATCCCCCTCCGACTCCTCGCGTTGAAGCCACGCTCGAGCTCGCGCGCCGGCCGCTTCCGGCTATCGATTGTCGAGGCTGAAGGCCAGCGTTCGAAACTGACGGGCCATGACGGTAAGGCCGGCAGAGCATGGCGGCGGCGGATCCACGCCAGGATAGAACGAGACTTGCCAGAGGCCGATCAGCTGGCCGTTGGGGCCGCTCGCGATCGAGGTGTCGGTCACGCTGTAGCGGGAGGAGCCAAAGGTCTCTTCCACGGGCTGGTTGATGCGAAAGGGCGGTTCGGCCGGCTGGCCGTCCGCGGCCAGTATGCGGGCCCAGGCATTGATCGAGATGTCGTCCGCTCCAAGGCTGAGCCAGGCGACGATGGGCCGGCCGACGGCATCGGTCGTCAGGGTGGGCTTTCGAACGTACAGGCCGGAGGGGTCGTCGACCCGGCTCGGGGCGTTCGTGGGGGCACCCGAGGCATCGGCGCGCTGAACATAGACACCCGGCTGCATCTCGTGCCGCAGCCAGCCGTACAGAAACCGCTCGCCGTCGAGCACGGTGGCGGTGAAGAATCGGGCGCTCCTCGTGGGCGCGTTGACTTGAATCGCCTCGGCCCTCGGCCTGCCTTTGGGATCGTAGGCGCGGGCCGATTCCCAAGTATCACCGGCTTCCACCGAGGTCCACAGCACGAGCCACCCACCGCTACGAGTCACGACCAGCTGAAGCTCGAAGAAGGGCCTGCCGGAGCTCTGGACGGAGGCGACGACCGTCGGCTCGTCGAGTGGGCGCCCAGCGCTATCGAAACGCCCTAGCTTGAGACGCCTCTGTGTCGTGTCGCCCTCGTTGGTGTCGCTTTCACTCCACGCGACGAGCACGTCACCTTGAGGGCGGGCGGCGAGGGCGTGGGAACGGATCTCGGGTGCGGCGGCGAGGCGGACCGGCAGGGTCAAAGGTTGCCCGCTCCCGTCGAGCTGCTCGAGCTCGAGGGTCTCCGTGCTCTGGCCACTGTGGATCGAGACGACCACGAAGGTGGAGTCCCTGGCCGCGGCAATCTTGGAGCGCGTGGGGCCGAGCGGGAGCTCGTCGCCGGGCACCAGTCCGCCCGGAGAAAAAGTTCGAGCCACGGTGCCGAAGCCGCGGGCCAACCACGCAGCCATGATGCCGCCGTTCGGAGCGATGGCCGCCACCGGTTCGAAGTGCTGACACGACTCCGGCGGTTGCGGCAGGATCAATTCCTCACCGACGGGAAGCGGCGGCGCCGCGAGGGCCAGGGTAGCCAGCAGGCTCCAAGCCGAGACGGTAGACGCCAAGCCAAGGCGGGTTGCGGGTGAAGACAGCCAGATTGAGTCCATGATCACTCCCAGTATTGATGCTTTCGAAGCATATATCGAGGCGGCTGCTAGCGCAAGCGCGCCGTCAGCCACCAAAGCCGAGCTGCTGTCACCGACTGGCTAGATTCCGATCAAGAAGCGATCGATAGACGGCCGTGTCTGACGGGCTGCGCCGGGCTGCGGAACTCGCAAGGTCGCTAAGCAGCTGCGTAAAGCACTAACCCACCGAGGTTTACGAACAGGTATCTGGCCTACACGCTCAGACATCTCCGCCCTTGCTCGCTCCGTCAACACGGTCTGCCATCTCACAAACGATGTTCTGAGATGTGACTAGCTATCAACCGAAGGTGTCGCAGGCGTTGGGATCGCCGGTTTCGAAGCCGCGCCGGAACCACTGCATGCGCTGTTTGGACGAGCCGTGGGTGAAGCTCTCGGGGTTGATGTAGCCCCTGCCGGACATGCGCTGGATGCGATCGTCACCGACCGCCGCCGCGGCACCCAGGCCCTCTTCGATGTCGCCACGCTCCAGCAGGTCACGGCGAGCCGTCGAGTGGGCCCACACGCCAGCGTAACAATCGGCCTGCAGCTCCATACGCACCGAGAGGTCGTTGGCCTGGCGCGGGTTCTGAGCCTGCAGGCGCCGCACCTGGGTCGAGGTGCCGAGCAGGGTTTGGACGTGATGGCCGATCTCGTGCGCCAGCACGTAAGCCTGGGCGAAATCGCCGGGTGCTCCGAAGCGTCGGCTGAGCTCGTCGTAGAAGCCGAGGTCGATGTAGACCTTCTGGTCGGCGGGGCAGTAGAACGGGCCGCTGGCAGATTGAGCGAAGCCGCAGGCGGAGCGCACCGAGTCGGTGAACAGCACCAGCTTGGCGTCGCGATAGCCGTTCAGCTTGCGCGCCCACACCCCCTGCGTGTCGTCGAGCACGAACGAGACGAACTCCTTGAGCTCGCGCTGCGGGTCCTGCCCCGGCGGCAGCCCGGCATCCGTGGTCGGGGCGGGAGCGTAGCCGCCGCCACCGCCGGCACCGACGCCGACCAGCGAGAAGAAATCCTGCTTGAACACGACACTGAGCAGCAGCAGGAGCAGGAATCCGCCGCAGCCGAGCTGGCCGCCTCGCCGGCCCCCAGGCATCCGCGCGCCTCGGCGCCCGCGACGGTCCTCCACATTGGCACTCACATGACCTCGTGTCCAGCGCATGACACCCCTTTCATTGGACGGTTCGGGAACCGTTTAGCAGTCTTCTCGGCACTCTGGTTGGCCGTGCCGGATACCGGCCGGCCTGTTCCGACAAACAGGAAATTGAGTCCTAGGCTATCATGCGAGCCCTCGCGACCCGGCCTCGTGGACGCGTTGTCGGACCGGGGCCCACAGCCAACAACTGTCTCTGGAAGATCCAAACTATGGGCGACAGTTCTCTCGCTAGCGAACGGTTCGACTTCGACGGCATCGTGCCGCCTTTGACCACTCCGTTCGACGCTGTCGGCGCGCTGGATCTCAGTGCGTTGGCGGCACATGTCGAACGTTACAACCGGGCTGAGTTAGCGGGCTACCTGGCCTTCGGCTCGAATGGTGAAGCCGTTCACCTGACGGCAGCCGAGCGCGGCGAGGTGCTGGCCACCCTGCGGCGTGCGGCGGCACCTGGGCGTTTGATCATCGCTGGCGTCAACGAGCAGTCGACCCAGGCGGCGGTTGCCGCTGCCGAGCAGGCGGCTGACAGCGGTGCCGATGCGGTGCTGGTGATCACGCCCTACTTCTACAAATCATCGATGATCCAGAGCGTGCTGCGCGGCTTCTTCGAGGACGTGGCCAGCGCCTCGCCGCTGCCGCTCCTGATCTACAACATTCCCCAGAACACCGGCGTCACGGTAGCGCCCTCGACCCTCGCCAGGCTCGCTGAGCACCCCAACATTGTCGGCTTCAAGGACAGCTCGGGCAATCTGGGCGCCCTCGCTGAGACGGTACGCCGTTCACCGTCCGACTTCGCGGCCATCGTCGGCAATGCGGGCATTCTCTATCCGGCGCTGATGATGGGGGCAGCCGGCGGCATTCTGGCGCTCGCCTGCGTCGCACCGGAAGCCACCGTCGAGCTCTTCGGGCTGGCTCGCTCGGGCGCTCATGAGCAGGCCCGAGCGCTGCAGCAGCGGTTGTCGCCGCTGGCCAGCCTGGTGACGGTCGAGCTCGGTGTTCCCGGCCTCAAGGTGGCCTGCGAGCTCACCGGCATGGCCGCGAGCTGGCCGCGTCTCCCGCTGCCGCCCGTCGATGGCGCACAGCGCGAGCGCATTGGCCGCGTCCTGGACGAGCTCGGTCTGCTCAGTCAGCCCGCAGAGCGATGATCGGGTCGACGCCGGCGGCGCGGCGCGCCGGCAGGAACGACGCCGCGGCGGCGACCGCGGTCAGCGTCATCGCGGCGACGCTTAGGATCGCGGGATCGGTCGCACTCACGCCGTAGAGCGAGCCGGTGAGGGACCGCGTGGCGACCAGGGCGCCGGCTAGACCGAGCCCGACGCCGACCGCTACCGGCATCAGCTCGCGCGTCATCAGGGCCCGCAGCATCATACGCCGGCGAGCACCCAACGCCATCCGGATGCCGATCTCGCGGGTACGCCGGCTGGCGGCGTAGGAGCCGACGCCGTAGACGCCGATCGCGCCGAGCACCAGCGCCAAGGCACCGAAGGCGGTGAGCAGCGAAGTGAAGAAGCGCGAGCTCGCCAGCGAGCCGTCGATCACCTGCTCCATGGGGCGATGCTCGATCGGCACGTCAGAGTCGACTCCGTGGATCGCCTGCCGTAGCGCCGGGGCGACCGCCGCCGGCTCGGTCGCGGTGCGCACCGTGAGGAACATGGCGTTGCTCAAGAGCTCGTCGCCAGCTTGGTGGAAGGGTCGATAGACCGCCGCCCGCGGTTCCTGGTGCAGCCGGTGCTGGCGGATGTCTCGCGTCACGCCCGCGATGGTGAACCAGGGCGTGCCGTCGTTCCAGTAAATCTGACGGCCCGTGGGATCTTCGCCGGGCCACCACCGGCTCGCCAGAGTCTGATTGACCCAGCCGACTTCGGTGGCACCCTCGCGATCTGCGGCTTCGACGTCACGGCCGGCGATCAGCGGAATCCCCATCGCTCGGAAGTAGCTCGGCGCCACCGCGCGGACGCTGGCGACCGGCGCGGACGACATCGGTTCAGCCGGGGTAGCGGAGGTGCCGTAGCCCATCCGCACGTTGGCGGGGGTCATCGGCAGCAGGTTGATGGCGCTGGCGGCAGTGACCGCCGGCGTGGCTCTCACCTCTTCCAGCACCTGCTGGTAGTACACGGACAGCGATTCGGCATCGGGATAGTGGGCCTCCGGTGGCGACAGGCGGAGCGCCAGCAGACGGTGGCTGTCGAAACCCGGCTCGACCTTTTGCAGCAGCCACAGGCTCTTGAGCATCAGCCCGGCACCCGCCATCAGCACGACGGAGAGGGCGATCTCGGCAGCTACCAGGCCCTGATTCAAACGGTGCTTGCGGCGGTCGATCGACGCGCGTCCACCGCCGGCTCGCAGCTCGCCTCGGGCCTGCGGTCGGGTGGCTCGAAGCGCCGGCAGAAAGCCCGCCGCCAGCGCGGCGACGAGCGACAGCGCTGCAGCGAACAAGAGCTCGGGGGCGCCGATCTGGATCGCGTCGACGCGCGGTAGGCTGGCCGGCAGGGCGTCGACCAGCACGGCTTCCAGCCAGACGGCTGCGAAGATCCCGAGGCCACCGCCGACCGCTCCGAGCATGGCGCTCTCGGTCAGCAGCTGGCGCACCAGCCGTCCGCGCTCGGCTCCCAGCGAGGCGCGGATCGCCATCTCGCGCTGGCGCCCGCCGGCTCGCGCCAGCAGCATGTTGGCGATGTTGGAGCAGCCGATCAGCAGCACTCAGCCGACGGCCGCGAGCAGTACCCAGAGGATGGGGCGGACCTCGCCGACTACGATGTCGTGCAGGGGAGTCACTCGCGCCGAGCGCACCTGCTCGTCGCTGTGGTAGTCCGGCTGGTCCTGCTGCAGCCGGCCCGCCAGAGCGCGCACCTCGGTTTCGGCCTGCTCCGGCGTCACCCCCGGGGCCAGCCGGGCGAGCGCGACGAAGCCCATCATGTCGCGGTAGTCGTCCGGCTTGCTGGCGTCGAACGTCACGGGAATCCAGAATTGGGCGTCGCGCTCGAGTGGCTCGAAGTCCTCCGGCATCACCCCGACCACGGTACGGCTGGTGTGACCCATGCCGTCGAATCGAAGCGTTTGGCCGATGACGTCCGGATCCGCTGCGAAGCGACGCTGCCACAGGCTGTGGCTGAGCACCACCACCGGCTCGGCACCCGGCTCGCGATCCTGCCGGCGCAGGGTGCGCCCCAGACTCGCCCGTCCGGCCAGTACGTCGAAGTGCGCGGGCACGACGGCCGACCCGGAGAGCTTCTCCGGCGTGTCGATTCCCAACAGGGCCAGCTGGATCCTAAAGTGGCCGGAGACACTCGAGAAGATCGCCGATTCCCCGCTGGCGGTGGCGTCTTCGAAGTTCGCCAGCATCTCCTTGCTGAAGCGCCGCTGAGGCCAGACGCGCACCAGCTCGTCGGGATCCTCGTATGGTAGCGGCTCGAGCACTACGCCTTGTACCACGCTGAAGATCGCCGTGTTGGCGCCGATGCCGAGGGCGAGCGTGAACGCCGCCAGGGCGGTGAAGCCGGGCGCCTTGCTCAAGCTGCGGATCGCGAAGCGTAGGTCTTGCCACAGAGCCATCATGGTGCGTCTCCCGCGGGTCGTGGTGTGAGTTGTCTCACGGCTTGGTTCAGCAAGGCATGTGCCACCCACGGATGCTCCTCATCCCCGGCCTTTGACCTTCCCCAGCTGTTCGATCCTGGGATCCCGCGTCTCGAAAGCGGGCTGCAGGCGCAGGACCGGATGCCGGCAAGATGCCGGCGAAGACGACTAGTCGCTGAACAGCAGGGCCGACAGCTCGTCGAAGCTCTCGGCGATCCAGGTCGGCTCGAGGTCGGAGCGCTCGACGTCTTGCCGAGTGGAGATACCTTCGAGGACCAGCGCGGTCCGCAGGCCCGCCCGGATGCCACCGCGGATGTCGGTCTCGAGGTTGTCACCAACCATGACGACGTCCCCGGGCGGCAGGTCGAGGTGCTCCAGCGCGATCTCGATCATGGCCGCTTCCGGCTTGCCGATCACCGTTGGCGCGACGCCGGTCATGGCCTGCAGGGCGACCTGGACCGAGCCGGCGCCCGGCGAAACGCCGTAGTCCGAGTTGAGGGCGACGTCGGGGTTGGTGCCGACGAAGGTGGCGCCCGCCAGGATCCAACGCCCCGCGACTTCGAGCTTGCGGTAGGTCAAGCCGCGGTCGAGGCCGACGACGACATAGTCCGGCGGTGGCGGAAGCTCGGCCTCGTCGGGCGTGTCGACGAGGGTGACGCCGCGGCGCTCGAGCGCCTGAGTCAAGCCGATCTCGCCGATGCAGTAGGCCGAGCCCGAGCCGATCCACTCGGCGGTGGCCTCGGCCGAGGTCAAGACTTCCTCGGGTTCACAGGCGATGCCGTAGCCGCGCAGCTGGTCGCAGACCCGCTGCTGGGTGCGGTTCGAGCGGTTGGTGACGTAGAGGTGACGCACGCCGCGATCGGCGAGCCCGGCGATGAAGGGGATCGCACCCGGCACGGCTTCACGGCCGCGATAGACCGTGCCGTCGAGATCGAAGAGAAGCGCTCGAATCATGCGCGGTTTGTATCAGCCCGGAGCCTTGGCGTGAAAGCAAGAAACGAAAAAACCCGCGCCAAGAAAGCGCGGGCTCGAGCGTCCTGGCGGCTAACCGCAGGTACTACCAGGCACCGGTCACCGGCGTATCGCCGCTGGCGCCGAAGAAGTAGCCGGGATCGACGCCGTTGGTCCAGCCGCCGTTCTCGTTGAGATCGAGCAGGAAGAGGCGGAGGGATGGACGGTAGACGCCGATCGCGTCGTCACCGTCACCGTTCCAGTCGCCGACCAGCGGCCGGTCCCCCGAGAGACCGAGCAGGTAGCCCAGGTCGCTGCCGGGGTTCCAGGCGTCATTCTCGTTGAGATCGAGCAGGAAGAGACGGTTAGACGGGCGGTAGATGCCGATCGAGTCGTCGCCATCGCCGTTCCAGTCGCCGACCAGGGGCGTGTCGCCGCTGAGGCCGAACAGGAACTGGCGATCGGCCGCCGGGTTGAACGCTCCGTTCTCGTCGACATCGAGACGGAAGAGACGAAGGGACGGGCGATAGATACCGATGTCGTCGTCGCCGTCGCCGTTCCAGTCGCCGATGATCGGCACGTCGCCGTTGGCACCGAACTGGATGACCGTGTCGTTGGCGATGCTGAACGAGCAGCTCTCGTCCTGATCGAGCAGGAACTGGCGGGTACCCGGGCGGTAGACGCCGACGTCATCGTCGCCATCGCCGTTCCAATCACCGCGCAGCGGGATGTCGCCAGTGGCTCCGAACGTACAGGTGGTGTCGTCGCCCGGCTCCCAGGCACCGTCGCCATCACTGTCGAGCAGGAACTGGCGCGTGGCGGAGCGGTAGACCCCGATGCGATCCGGGCGATCTTCGTCGCACTGCCGCGTCACTTTGACGTCGTCGATCATCCAGCCCGTGAAGTCGTTGGCGATGTCGTCCTCGCTGTCGAACCGGAAGCGGATCTCGATCGAGCTGCCGGCGAAGACGGCCAATGAGATAGCGCCGCTCGATGTCCAGGCGTTCTCCGAGGGATTGGTGGAGTCGCGCGACCACACCGTCGTCCAGCTGCCGCCGACCGGCCGTACCGAAACGATCGTGCGGTCGGCGTTGAAGTCGGTCTCGCTCTCAACCCTACGGAAATAGTCGAAGCTGAGGGTCGAAGTGGCGTCGATGCCGGTGATCGCGGGCGAGATCAGGTTGCCCTGGGTGGTGCTGCCGGTGTCGTAATCGCAGCTGGCGTCCTGCCCGTAGTAGACCGCGCTGGTCGGCGACGAGTAGCCGGGGCTGGCGCAGCTCGAATTGGTCACGCGATGCCACAGGCCGCTGGTGGTCCAGCTGCCGAGACCGCTCTCGAAGTCCTCGTCGAGCCCGCCGGTACCGCAGCCGCCGCTGCCGGTGACGGTGATGGTGATCTGGGCGGATCCCGGCTGGCCGCCGCTGTCGGTGACCGAGGCGGTGATGGTGTGGCTGCCGACCGACAGGACTCGCGAGAAGCTGCCGCCGGAGCCGATGCTGCCGTCGCGGTTGGAGCTCCAGGCGAGGCTCGCGGTGAGGTTGCCGTCTTCTGAGTCGGTCGCCGTGCCGGTGAAGCCGATGGTGGCGCCCTGGCTGAAGCTGGCGCCGTTGGTCGGCGCGGTGATGTTGACCGTCGGCGGGTTGTTGCCGGCGGCGGTGACGGTGACGGTGATCGCCGCGGAGCCGGACTGGCCGCCGCTATCGGTAACGGTGGCTGTGAGGGTGTGGGTGCCGACGGTCAGCACCCGCGAGAAGCTGCCGCCCGAGCCGATGTTGCCGTCGCGGCTCGAGGTCCAGGCCAGGCTCGCGGTGAGGTTGCCGTCTTCTGAGTCGTTCGCCGTGCCGGTGAACGAGATCGAGCTGCCCTGCGGAAAGGACGAGCCGTTGGCCGGCGCGGTGATGTTGACCGACGGCGGGTTGTTGCCGCCGCCTGAAACCGGGATGCCGGCGGCGTAGACGTCCACCGAGTCACCGCCGCCACCGCCTTCGTTGCGGTTGTCGGTGTAGATGGCGATCAGGTCTGACATCACGATGTCGAGGCCGTTGTAGTCGCCGAACTCGAAGCTGTCGCCGATGTTGGGGGATTGCGCTGCGGTGATCCGGGTCGGGGCCGACCAGGTCTGGGCGCCGTCGGACGAGAACGAGTAGAACAGGTCGACGCTGGCGCGGTTGGGGGCGCGCCGCGTGTCGTAGAACACGACGTGAACCTTACCGTCCGGGCCTACGGCCAGCCACTGGTGCCAGCGGTCGACGTTGTTGGCGTCGGCGGTCTCGTGCGGCGTCGAGGTGTTCCAGGTGGCGCCGCCGTTGCGCGAGTAGGCGACCTGGATGCGCGCGTGGTTGCCGGCCGGGTTCGAGCCGGTAGAGGCGGTGGAGTCGGTCCAGGCGGCGTAGATGCTGCCGCCGTAGGTACCGTTCGAGAGGTCGGCGTCGGCCGACACGTAGACGAAGACTTCGCGCGTCTCCATCGACGGCACCGGGAAGGCGAAGCTGGCCTCGGTCGCCGCCACCTCGCTCACCGAGCCGAAGCTGGCGCCGCCGTTGGTCGACTTGCGGAGCAGGATGCGACGGCTGTTGAAGGCCGGCCAGAAGTAGTAGACGTGGCCGTTCTTGTCGGTGACGATGTCCGAGCCGATGCCCTGCTGGTCGGACGCCGAGGAGAACGCCTGCCGGCTCCAGGTGTTGCCCATGTCCGTCGAGCGGGCGAACTGCATGACGTTGCCGGAGTGCCAGGTGGCGTAGATGTTGTCCTTGTGGGGGGAGCTCGCGTACTTGTCGACGTGGATGAACTCTTTGTCGTTGGCGCTGCCGGTCGAGAGCGTGCGCCGCGGGGTGGCTCCAGTGAGGTCGTTCCAGGTCTGGCCGCCGTTGGACGAGCGGTAGAACCAGATCTGACAGCCGGCGCCACCGCAGTTGCCGAGGGTCGCGGTGTAGGCCAGGCTGCCGTCAGACGACCAGTCGACGGTCGGATCACAGCAGGTGCCGCCGCCGGGCAGGGCCGCGGACGACGACCAGTTCTCGCCGCCGTCGGTCGAGTAGAACATCTTCTGACCGGTACCCGGGCCGTTGGAGCCGGCGATCACCAGATCGGTGTTGACCGGGTTGACCTTGATCGCCGATTCGGCCGCGCCGTTGGGGCTGGTGATGCGCACCTCGCCGTTGAGGAATTTCTGGCGCCAGAATTCGGCCTCTTCGACGCCACCTTTCTCCATTAGGATTTTGTAGCGGCCCTGTTCGAGGGTGGCGCCGTTGTAGATCTTGCCGTCGATCAGGTAGCCGCCGTACATCAGGTTGAAGATCTGCAGCGCGCTGCGCGGGTACTGAACCGGGCCGGTGCGTCGCATCTCGGGAATGGAGCGTCGCATCTCGACGCGGAAGAAGGCCGGAATCTGGGCCTTGAGCTCGGCTTCGTTGGGCGCCAGCAGCTCGAGGTCGTCCTGCGTCAGGTCGTAGTTGCGATCGTCCCACGGGCCGATCTCAGTGAGCGTTTTGTAGTCGACGCGCGAGTCGCGACCGCGTACCTGGTGGATCTGTTGTGCAAGGGCCGACGGCGTCAGCAGGACCGCGAAGGTCAGCAGCATGAGCCAAGCGCAGGCGCGGGCGGATAGGCGCGAGGCGCTAGCGGCTTGGGTGAGGGAAGCTGGGCCGGCAACGGTGAGTGAGGGGGGCGTGCGAAAAGATGACGAACGGTACTGACGGAACATCGGAACCTCCTGAGTGAACGGACAGCATGCCGGCCGGCTGAGCTGTGTTGACTTGTCTCCTTCACCCGTTATCGCGTCGGAAGCTAGGAGGATCCGCAAGCCGATTCAATGAATTCGAATTAATCTATGCGTGTTGCGGACGTAATTCTCTTTTGACGCGTATCTAAGCGTCGAGAGCCCGAGTGCACGACTCGATCCTGCCTGCACAGATTCCGGCGTCAGGAGGAGATTCAGCTAGCGAGCGTGCCGCAATTCATAGGGGCCCACCCTGTCCGGCGACGAAGAAGGCAGCCCAGTAATAAGGGTGCTGGCGTCTGCTATCGCGGACGAGAATCTCCACCCCGCGCGTCTCGGGGGCGCTAGCAGCGTCAGCCTCAGGATCCGCAGGCTCCGCTGACGACTCTCTTCCCGCGGCGGCTAGCTGAACGCGGCGTAGCGCCTCGGCTCGCCCGGTCCCGGAGAGGAGCTGCTGATACCAATCGATCATCAGGTCGCGGGTTGGTTTGTCGGCGACTTTCCACAGCGACATGACTCGAGTTCGAGCGCCTGCGAGTACGAGAGCCCGTCGCAGGCCGAAGACGCCCTCACCGCTATACAGCTCGCCAACCCCGGTGTCACACGCCGAGAGCACCACAATCTCGGTGCCTTCCAAGTCGAGAGATGCCACTTCCAGTCCTGTCAGCAGACCTTCGTCAGCCCCCGCGACCTCTTCCCGCCGGTTGACGCCGGCCAGAGCCAGTCCGGAGCGCAGGAGCGGATCGAAGTCTTCGCTCATTCCTGCTGCTGACCGACCGGATCCAAAGAAGCCATGGGTAGCGAGGTGCAGGATCCAAGGGCTACGGACTGCCTTGACCGACGCTTCCGTGGCCGCAGTACCCGTGAGGATCCTGTCGGACGCCAGCTTCAGGAGCTGTCCTACCGTTCGTGCTTCGGCGACGGTGCCAGCGAGCGAGCTGAAACGCTGGGTTGACGGTATCTGGGAGTGTAGCGTCGAAGGTTCGTTTGCACGGGTTGCCAGCGGCTCGGAAGATCCCTCAGCCGCCGTGAGCGGCAGCATATCGAATGCAGGGCCTCCCACCACCAGGGCCGGTTGGCGCTGGCGGTCTAACGGGGGCCGGGGCAAGAGGTCGCGTCCCGATGTGATGTGACGCAGGCGGAAGCGTTCAATGACGAACTGCCCATCCTCGTCGACCAGCGCCGCGAAGGGCACCAGCAGCAAAACGCTATCGAGCGACAGGATCAGCTCTTCGGCATCACCGACAAGAGCGTCGATCTTGCCCAGGGTTCGCCGGTACAGAGCCTGAGCGGCCTCTCGAAACGGCTTGCCGGGCCGTGACACGACGCGACGAAACGCGATGGCCAAGTCGTCGATCGCGGCTGCCGGCCCTAGATCCAACCACTTCGGGGCTCCGGAGCTTCGCAGCACGGCGATCGCATAGTGGGCTTCGAGCTCCCCTCCGCTCCAGTGGTGGTAGTGGATGAGCTCGACGAGAGCCGATGCCTCGGGGATCTCGGCCTGGACGGCTTCGAGGGTGACAGGCGGCTGCGGGGCCTCGAATGCACTCCGCCGCGTGAGCTCATCCACCGTCTCACGTCTCGCCTGGTTGGTCTCTCGGTGGCAGACCAAGCGTTCCGCGTCGCTCACGCCGTCCAGCCTGTGGAGGCTGATCACGGACTGGAATTCGTCGAGTGACTTCAAGCGCTCTACGAGCTCGAGGGTCTCCGGGCTCGTGTCGGCACGCAGCCGTCGTCGGCTCTCCAGAATCGAATCGAGAACCCGACCCTTATGCCTGAGGACGGCGGTCAGCGCGAGGCGAGCCGCCTCGCTCGACGGGGCGTCTAGCCTCACGCTCAAGTTCACGGCATGATTGACGCCCAGGGCATCGAGGTCGTGAGCGATGCGCAGTCGTTCTCGCTCGTGGCCGGTAGCGTAGAGGCGACGAGCGGAGTGTTCTTTGATCGCCAAGGCCTGGGCTTGGAGCTCGACGGCCCTCGTCGTATCTCCCAAGTCGCCGACCGCCGCAGCGAGGCAGGAGAGGCTTCCGGCGTATATCGGGTTTGCTGGGCCAAGAGCTCTCTCAAACACTTCGTTGGCTCGTTCGAAGAGCTCTTGGGCAGCCACGAGATCTCCCTGCGACTGGCGAATACCGGCAAGGTAGTGCACAGCGGTTGCGGTCCACAGGTGGTCAGCCCCCAGCGTTTTCGTCCAAATCTGTAGCGCCTCCTCGAAGTGAGCTTTGGCCAGCTCGAGGTCGCCGACCTCTCTCAGCAAGCCGCCCAGCTTCAGCAACGCGTGGGCGATACCAGGGTCATCCGGCGGCAGTTCCCGGCGACGAATGGTGAGTACGCGATCCAGCAGCTCACGAGCGTATGGCACGTCGCCACAGTCCGTCAGCACACTGCTCAGGGAGACCAGGCTGCCCGTGATCTCGAGGCTATCGGGGCCGTAGATCGACTCGGTGATCGCGACAGATCGCCTCAAGTACTCGCGCGCGACTTCGTACCCGCCCAACGAGCTGCTCACCCGTCCCATGATCTGGTAGGCGCTCGCGACTTCTATGTGCTCCTCGCCAAGAGCGGCTTCCAGAGATTCCAACCCTTGCTCGACGTGGAGTTTGGCCGGCTGCAGCTCCCCGAGCGTCCAAAGTGTCGTTCCAAGGTTGAGGCGTGCCGCGCCTACGTGACGGCTATCCTTTCCAAATCGCTCCTCCAAGATCCCGAGGACCCGCTCGAAGAGCCCGACGGCGGCGTCGAGGTCGCCTTGGGCCGAGATGACTCTCCCGAGCTCGTTCAGCGTCTGGGCGACTTCCGGGTGACTGGGCCCGAGCGCCCGTTCCCGGATCTCGAGGGCTCGCTCCAGGGCATCGCGCGCCGCGTCTGGGTTGCCGCGTTGGTGGGAGAGTGCGCCGAGCTCGTGCAGGCAGTATGCGGTTTGCGGGTGCCCCTCGCCGAATGCCTTCTCGCTCGTGGCCAGGCATCGTGCGAGAAGGTGCTCGGCCCTGGTGGTCTCGCCCGTCTGTCGCAGTGCGGAGCTCGTGTTGACGAGCAGGCCCACCAGATCCGGGCTGTCGGGATCTGAGGCTTCCGCGATCTCTACCGCTTTCTCGAAGTGGGAGCGCGCAGCCTGGTAGTCCCCGAGGGCGAAAAGGACCGTGCCGAAGCTATTGTGGCTCGCGCCGGTCTCGGAGTGCTGTGGGCCGAGCGCCCGCTGGCGAATAGCGAGCGACGATTCGAGATAGTGGCGTGCCGCCGCCAGGTCGCCAACGGTGACGTGGAGCGAGCCGAGGGGGTCCAGCGCGTAGGTAGCGTCAACGCTATCGAAACCCTCGGCCCTGCGGTACACGGCCAGTGCCTGTTCGTAGACGGCCCGCGCTGCGGCATAGCTACCCTCGAGCTCCTCGAGACGGCCGAGGTGGAGGAGCGCCGCGGCCGTGTGGCGATGATCCCCCAGAGATTCGCGTCGGATGCTGATGGCCGCTTCGAGATGCTTGCGAGCAGCCGCCAAATCCTGGGTTTTCTGACGCAGTCGACCCAGGCGATTGTGTGCCGTTGCCACTTCGGGGTGACGCGTGCCATAGGCTTGCTCGGCCAGTTTCAAGGCGCGCTCGAGTCGGTCGCCAGCGGTGTCCAGCTCGCCACGCGCCTCTGCCACCGCCCCGAGGTGGAGGTGGCAGATGGCCTTCTCGGCCAAGGGCGGTGGATGCTCTCGTTCATGTGCCGCGAGGGCGACCTCTAATAGAGTCTCGGCGCGCTCGAGCTCACCCAGGCTGACCAGCAGCACTCCAAGGTTCCGCGCACTCACGACGGTCCAAGGATGGTCCGACCCCAGCTGACGCTCGTAGATTGCCAAGGCGCGCTCGAGTCGCGGCAGCGCGCGGTCGAGCTGTCCGTCGGAGATCAGGACGGCACCGAGGTTGCCCAGGCTCGTGGCCGTTTGGGGGTGATCGGCACCGAGCTTGCGCTCAGTCTCCACGAGGACTCGCTGACCCAGAGACAGAGCCTCTTCGATACGTCCCTGATGGTAGAGGCTCGCGACCCGGTCGTTGGCACGCCGAGCCGCTTCGCCGGCCGGAAGATCTCGCTGCTGAGGAACGGCCCCGGCTTGCACAACATGCGGTGGAGGAGTCGCTAGCCCACTCGCTTCTTGGCTCAGCTGCTCGGACTCCTGCAGGAGCGAGGAGATTTCGAGCTCGCTGAGAGCTTGGTCAGCTCCAACCCCCAGCGCTATTGCGGAAAGGAGAAGCGTCAAGGTGCAGGTGAGCTGAGTCCCCTTCACCGGCAACTTCCTGCTCTCGCCATCGTGGGGCTGGGGGCGCTGTGTGACGCTTGCGGCATAGCAACGAGCTCTTCAAGCGATATAGACACGCTTGCAGCGAGCTCGGGGGAGCGCACGCCTGGCGTGGCGAAACCCCCGAGGAAATTCGCCTGGACTCGCTCCGCCAGCGCGACCTAGCAGCTCGCGATCTGGTGCACCGAGCTATCGTACGAGCCGACGTCGCGTGGCGTCAGAAGCCCTCGGGGGCTCCCTCGGGGGGCTGCCAGAGCTCGACTTTGTTGCCTTCGGGGTCGAGAAACCAGCCGAAGCGACCGTAGGATTCTTCCTGGATGTCGCCGACGATCTCGGCGCCGCCTTCTTTGACCTGGGCGAGGGCGCCGTCGAGGTCGTCGACCATCAGGTTGAACATGTAGGAGCGATCACCGGGATTGAAGTATTCGGTATCGGCCGGGAAGGGGCACCAGACGGTCGCCGCGCCTCCCGGCAGACCCTCGTGTTTGAAGGTGGCGCCATACGGGTGCTGGACGGGTACCGAAAGCCACTTCTGGTACCACTCGCCAAGCTTCTTGGGGTCCTGTGATTTAAAAAAGACGCCGCCTACACCGATCGCTTTGGCCATGGAATTCCTCCCTGAGGCTCGGGTTCAAAGCGCTACTTTAGTCGATCCCAACGGGTGAGGCGTCACCGATGGCCGCCGCTACGGTATCGCACAGGGCTCCCGGCGAGGCGCGGAGGTCGAGCCGCAGGGCGTGGCCGGGTGGCTCGAGGGTGGCGAGCTGGCTGGCGAGCAGGTCGGCGGGCATGAAGTGCCCGCGACGCTGGGTCAGACGCTCGGCCAAGACCTCGGTCGGGCCGTCGAGGTAGACCAGCAGCAGCCCGGCCCGCTCGGTTCCCAGCAGGACCCGGTAGCTGCGCTTGAGGGCTGAGCACGCCAGCACCGCGCCGTCGCTCGCGCTGGCCGCGAGCTGATCGTCGAGGAGCTCGCGCAAGCGCTTCAGCCAGGGCTCGCGATCGGTGTCGTCGAGCGGGTGACCGCTCGCCATCTTGAGCCGGTTGGCTTCCGGATGGAAGTCGTCACCGTCGTAGAAGCGCCATCCCAGGCGCTGCGCCAGCAGCTTGCCCAGGGTCGTCTTGCCCGCGCCCGAGACGCCCATGACGACGACGCAGCGGACGTCTTGCGCTGGCTCAGCTAGCGGGAGGCTCATCGAATCCCAAGCCTCGGCTGTTGAGGCGCACCCGCAGCAGGCGATGGTTGCTGGTCACGAACAGGCTGCGGCCGTCTTCGCCGAAGGCGCAGTTGGCGGTCGGGTCGGGCAGGCGGAGTGTGCCCAGGTGCTTGCCGTCGGCTGAGAAGACCCATATGCCGCCCGGGCCGGTGGCGAATAGATTGCCGTCGGCGTCGATCTTCATGCCGTCCGGCAGGCCGGGACGCTCGTCCGACACCTGAGAGGTGGCGTCGTGCAGCACGCGACCGTCCGATAGCGTGCCGTCTTCGCCCAAGGTCCACGCCATCCACAGCGCGGCCTGCGGATCGGAGTTGGCGACATAGAGGGTCGTGCCGTCGGGCGACAGCGCGATGCCGTTGGGGCGGCTGAGCTGATCGTGCAGCAGAGTGACGGAGCCGTCGGTGGCGATGCGGTAGACGCCGTAGTGGTCGAGCTCGCGATCCGGGCTGTCGGCGCCGCCCACCAGGCCGTAGGGCGGGTCGGTGAAGTAGAGGTCGCCCGAGGGGTGAAGGACGAGATCGTTCGGGCTGTTGAAGCGCTTGCCGTCGAAGCGGTCGGCGACGGTCTCGAAATTGTCGGCATTGTCACCAGGTGCCGTGTCGACGGTCAGCTCGGCGAGCGGCTGGGCGAGCCGCGCGACGCGACGGTCGCCGTGCTGGCAGAGCAGCAGTCGGCCCTCGGCATCGATCACCAGACCGTTGGAGCCAGGCTCGCCTTCCCGCGGCGTGCTGCCGGTGTAGCCGGAAGGGCGAATCCAGGGCTGTACGCCGTCCGTCTCGTGCCAACGGTAGATCACGTTCTGCGGTACGTCGGAGAACAGGAGGTAGTCGCCGTCGGCCACCCAGACCGGCCCTTCAGACCAGGAGTAGCCCTCACCGAGGACCTCGAGCTTCAGGTCTTCCGGCACCAGTGAGTGGAACGCGGGATCGTGGACTTCCATCGCAATCACCTCGGCAGGTTCAGGTGCTGGTGCTTCCGCCTGGGTTGGAGGTGGGTCGGGACTGGGTTGGCAAGCGGTTAGCAAGAGCGTGAAGAGAGCTAGCGTAAAGGGTTGGGATGCAGACGGCACGGGATTCTCCTCTCCAGGTGGAGGCGACTCGCTCAGATCAGCTGAGCCAGGATGAGGACGATGATCAGACCGACGAGCCCGATCAGGGCGGTCGCCGCGGTCCAGGTGCGCAGGGTTTGGCGTTCGTCTAACCCCAGGAAGCGACCGACCAGCCAGAATCCCGAGTCGTTGACGTGGGAGCAGGCGGTGGCGCCAGCGGCGATGGCGACGGTCAGCAGGCCGAGCGCCGGCGCCGACAGCGCCGCGGCGGTTCCTGCCGTGGCTTCGACGACCGGCGCGATCAGGCCAGCGGAGGTGACCATCGACACGGTGGCCGAGCCTTGCGCCAGGCGTACCATCAGGGCGAGCAGAAAGGCCAGCAGGAAGAGCGGCAGCCCCGAGCTTTCGAGCGCCGTCGCTAGCACTTCACCGGCGCCGGTCGCCAGCAGTGTCTTGCCGAGCACGCCGCCGGCCCCGGTCACCAGCAGGATGGCGCCGACCGGCTCGAGGGCGCGGTTCGCCATGCGTTCGAGCTCGGAGCGTGACCATCCGCAGCGTCTCGAGAGCAGGACCGAGGCCAGCAGGACGGTCAGCAGCAGGGCCGAGAACGGGTGCCCGAGCAGACCGAGGAAGTCTTTCAGCGGGCCATCCGCGAGCGTCACCTTCGACACCGTGGCAAGCACGATCAGCCCGAGCGGCAGCAGGATCAGGGCGAGGGCGGTGGTGAAGCCTGGGGCTGACGTCGTTGCGGGCGCTTCCGTGTCTTCTTGGGTGAGCCCTTCCGCGCTCGCTTCGATGCGCCGGGAGATCCAGCCGCCGAAGAGGATACCGGCGATCCACAGGGCCGGAATGCCGGCCGCCAGTCCGAACACGATCACCCAGCCGAGCTCGGCGCCGATCAAGCCAGCGACCGCCACCGGGCCCGGCGTTGGCGGAATGAAGGCGTGAGCCACCGCCAGGCCGGCCAGCAGTGGCAAGGCGAAGGTGAGGATCGGTTTACCGCAGCGTCTGGCGGTGGTGCGCACCAGCGGCAGCATGAGGATGAAGGCGACGTCGAAGAACACCGGAATGGCGATCAGCAGACCGGCGGCGCCGAGGGCGGCGGGAGCTCGGCGCTCCCCGGCGGTCGCGAGCAGCGTAGTCGCGATGCGGCGCGCCGCGCCGGAGCGATCGAGCATCTGGCCAAAGATGGCGCCGAGGCCGATCACCACCGCGATGTAGCCCAGGGTGCCGGCCATCGCCTGCTGGGTGGTGCTGGCGATCTCGGCCAGCGGGATGCCGCCGACCACCGCCACCGCCAGGCTGACGGTGAGCAGAGCGATGAAGGCGTGCAGGCGCAGGCCGAGCACCAGCACCAGCAGCGCGATGATCGCGCCAGCCACCAGCGCGACGGCTGCTAGAGGCGACAGAGCCGGCGTCACGGCGAGCTTCCCGCGTCGCCCTTGGTGATCTCGAACTTTCCTTCCAAGCCGGCGCTGGCGTTCCACCCGATCCACACCTGGATCTCACCGGCTTCGAGGTGCTTGCTGCCATCGGCGTGGAAGAACGACATCGCTGATGCCGGCAGCTCGAAGGTCACCTGACGGGTTTCGCCGGGACCGAGCTCGATGCGCTCAAAGCCCTTCAGCTCCCGCACCGGCCGGGTCAGGCTGGCCACCGGGTCGCGGGCGTAGAGCTGGACGACTTCGGTCGCGCGCCGCGTGCCGGTATTGGCGACGCGGGCTGTGATCGTCACCGTGCCGTCCGGCGTCACCGTCGCCGGCGTCACTCTCAGGTCCTGGTAGTGGAAGGTGGTGTAGGTGAGGCCATGGCCGAAGGGGAAGGCGGGCTGGGTGCCGTAGTCCAGATAGCGCGACGTGTTGCTCAGCGAGCTCTGCCAGGCGCCAACCGGGATCTCGTCGAAGGACAGCGTCTTCGCGGGCGCCGGGCGGCCCGTGCGCTTGTGGTTGTAGTAGATCGGCACCTGGCCGACGGTGCGCGGCCAGGTGACCGGCAGCCGGCCGCTCGGCGAGACGTCGCCGAACAGCAGGTCGGCCAGCGCCGGTCCACCCATGGTGCCGGGGTGCCAGGCCATCAGCACGGCGTCGACCCGGTCGATCACGTCTTCGAGCGTGTTGGGGCGCCCGGAGAGCACGGTCAGGACGATTGGTTTGCCGAGCTCCGCGAGCTCTGAGAGCAGCGCTTCCTGGGCGCCGGGCAGGCGCAGATCGGCGCGGCTGTGGGCTTCGCCCGACAGGATCGCCTCCTCGCCGCCGAAGAACAGCACCACGTCGGCGCCGCGGGCGGCGTCGAGCGCGGCCTCGAAGCCTTCGCGGTCGCGGCTGCGGGAGTGGGACAGGCCGGCGGCGAAGGCGACGCGCTCGTCGCCGAGGCGCTGGCGCAGGGCGGCTAGTGGCGTCTGGCTGTTCTCGGCTTTGCCGTCGAAGGTCCAGGTGCCGAGCTGCTCGTGGGGCGCTTCGGCCAGCGGGCCGATCACCGCCACCCGGCCGATCTCGGGCGACAGCGGCAGCACGCCCGAGTTGGTGAGCAGCACGGTGCTGACCTGGGCGGCGCGGCGGGCGGCTGCGAGCGCCGGCTCGGTGAGCAGCTGCTCGTCTCCGCGGCTGGCGTCGCGCTGCGGGTTCTCGAACAGGCCGAGGCGCATCTTGACTCTGAGGATGTTGCGCACCGCGTCGTCGATTACTGCCAGATCGACGTGTCCCTCGGCGACCAGCTCGGGCAGGTGGTCGAGGAACGAGCGGCTGGTCATCTCGAGGTCGACGCCGGCGGTGGCCGCCTGACGCGCGGCGTCTTTGGCGTCGGCGCTGAAACCGTGAGCGATCATCTCGGTCACCGACTCCCAGTCGCTGACCACCAGACCGTCGAAGCCCCAGGTGTCGCGCAGCAGATCGCGCAGCAGGGGCTCGTGGCCCGAAGCCGGGATGCCGTCGATCTCGTTGAAGGCGGTCATCACGGTGGCCGCGCCGGCCCGTATGCCAGCATCGAAGGGGCGCAGGTAGACGTTGTGCATCAGGGCGCCGGGCACCTGGGCGCTGGCGTAGTCGCGACCGCCGACGGCAGCGCCATAGGCCGCGAAATGCTTGATGCAGGCGGCCAGGCTGTCGGGAGCGCTGAGATCCTCGCCCTGGAAGCCGTGGATCATCGCGATCGCCATCTCCTCAGCCAGATAGGGGTCCTCGCCCGGCGACTCGGCGATGCGTCCCCAGCGCGGATCGCGGGTGATGTCGACCATCGGCGCGAAGGTCCAGCGAATGCCGTAGGTGCTGGCTTCGCGCGCCGAGATGCGCATGGCCTCGGCGGCTAGCTCGCGATCGAACGACGCGGCCAGGCCGAGCGGGATCGGGAAGATGGTGCGGAAGCCGTGGATGACGTCACGGCCGAAGAGCAGCGGGATGCCGTGCCGGCTCTCGTTGACCGCCACTTCCTGCAGGCGGTCGACGGCGGCGCGGTCCATGACGTTGAGCATCGCGCCGAGGCGCCCTTCCCGCACCTCGGCTTCGAGCTTTCGCGGATCGTCCTTGGAGCGGCTGCTGCGGCCGCGCAGGCTCATCTGCCCGATCTTCTCTTCGAGGCTCATCGCTGCCACCAGCGCCTCGATACGTTGCTCCACGTCCTCCTGAGCCATCACCAGGGACGGCCACAGGCTCACCATCACGACACCGATCCACGCTGCGCACCATCGCCTCGTCATTTCGACCCCCTCGGGAAGTTCCGGCTAAATCGATATAGTGAGGGTTATAGCGGATCGCCGTCGGGCTTGTCAAAAGCCTGGCGGAGCTAGGAGGGCTCGATGACGGTCGGGGTCACCGGGCGCCCGTAGAGCGCGGCGCGGACGCTGAAGGCGCCGAGGGCGGCGATCAGGAGCACGATGAACAGGCCGGTCTCGGCGTACCAGGCTTCGAAGCTCAGGGTGGCGGGTGCGAAGACCAGGATGTAGTAGCAGAACAGCGCCGTGGCGTAGGCCAGCAGGCCGTAGCGGATCAGCAGCACGACGGTGACGCCGGTGATGCCGATGCCCAGGGTGGCCCACGAGACCAGCGGGTGGAACCCTTCGAGGGTCTCGAGCACGCCGTGGGTGAGCACGAAGATCACGATGGCCATCCACCAGCGCTTGAAGACGACGCGCAGTGCGACCAGGAAGAAGAGATCGAGCACGGCGGTGGTGCCGGCTTGCAGGCAGTCGTCGAGCACTTGGGCGAACAGCAGGCGACCGCTCAGGGCCACGTCCAGCTGCGAGCGCACGAAGATCTCGCCGGCATCGGTGAGCCCGAGCCCGCGGGTGATCAGCCGATCGAGCTGGGTGGCGAGCGCCCACCAGGTGCCAGCGACGCTGCCGATCAGCAGCCCTTTGCCGACCAGCGGATCGTTGAGCCGGCCGTAGAGTAGGCGATTCCAGGAGATCAGGGCGCGCGGCCACCAGCGTCGAACAATCGGCTCGAGGGCGACGTAGGCCAGCCACACGATCATCGCTTCCAGCAGGATCCGGCTGACGTTGGCCTCGAACAGAAACAGCTCGGCCCGCGCGTGGGGCACGTGGTCCGCCTGCAGCAGCCAGACCGCGACGTGCATGCCGAACAGCAGGAACGCCAGGCGGCGGGCGCCCCGCAGGTCACCGCGGCCGGCGCGCAGGTTGATGCGTGCCAGTATCAGGGCGGCGATCACCAGGATCAGCCAGAAGAACCGGCGCAGATTGATGTAGCTGAGCCACAGCTGTTGGAAGTCGAAGAATGATTCGGGCTCTTCGATGTTTTGGGGCAGCGCCTCGAAGTAGACCACGGTGCCGTCGCGAGACGCGGCTTCGAGCAGGTACTCCATGCCGTCGCGCGGAGCGGTCCAGGCGACGCGCTGGTCGGCGTGGGTGGGCGGGATCTTGTCCACCGGCGCGGTCCGGGCGGTCTCGGGATCGAAGCCGGCGGCGCGCAGCAGCGTCGCCCAGTCGACCTCCGGCGTGGGCTCAGACGCGGGATCGGCGGTCGACTCGGTCTCCGGAACGTCGACCGCGGCCGTCTCGGGCTCAGCGGGCTCCTCGGCCGGCTCGCCGGGTGCCTGGGGGGCAGGATCCGTGTCGTCAGCCCTGGCGTTGGCGTCAGCTTCCGGTGCTGACTGCGCCTCGCCTTCATCGTCTTCTTCGCTGTCCTCTTCGCTGTCCTCTTCGCTGCCTTCGTTCTCTTCGCTCGCCTCGTCTTGGGAAGGCGCCGGGGGAACCGAATGCAGATAGTTGAGGTTGCCGCTCGGCTCGATCAGCATCCGGAGCATGCCGCGCTCGGTGGGGGGTGGGTCCCAGAAGTCGACGCGAGCGACCCGCATCGCGAACAGATGCTCGGGGATCAGCGTCGAGGACGCCTGGCGGTACCAGAACAGCCCCGCCTCGTCTTCGGGCAGATCGAAATGGCGCACGAATCCCCAGGCGCGATCGGTCGCTTCGCTTTCGATCCCGAGCTCGTCCAGGATGACGTTGGCGCGGTTGACCATGACCTCCGGCGGCGTCTGCGACCAGGTCGTTCGCCCCGGATAGGCGCGGTCCCCGAGGACGGTGACGAGGACCAGCAGGAGGAACAGGAGCGCTCCGAGCGCGCGTGCGTGGGACGGCTCGAGCGCATACTGCTGACCCGCCGCTGCTACCACCTCGGGCGATGGCGTTTCGCCGGCGTCCAGAGCGAGCTGTAGGCTGTCGCCTCCCGGCAGCACCGAGAGCACCGCCAGGGCCGAGGCCGGCCGGGCCTTGGGATCTTTTTCCAGGCATTGGATGATCACCGCTTCGAGCGACGGATCGAGCCGGTCGACGAGATGCGACGGCGGCTTCGGCAGCGCCGTGCGGTGGAGCTCGGCGTAGGCCATGGGCGTCTCGGCCTCGAAGACCTGCTGACCCGTGGCCATCTCGTAGAGCACCAGGCCGAGGGCATAGAGGTCGCTCTGCACCGAGAGCTCGCCGGGGCTGATCTGCTCGGGCGACATGTAGGCCGGCGTGCCGGCGCGCGTGCCCCCGGCACGCGAGGCGTCGACGCCCGAGGTAGCGATGCCGAAATCGGTGATCCGAGCCCGTCCGCGGCCGTCGATCATGATGTTGGCGGGCTTCAGGTCGCGGTGCAGGACGCCTCGGCCGTGGGCCGCCGCGAGCCCCGCGACGAGCTGACGGGTGAGCTCGATCAGCTTGTCCTGCGGTATTCGGCCGATGCGCGCCAGCAGCGAGGCGAGGTTTTCGCCGTCGACGTACTCCATCGTCAGGTAGGTCTCGTCTTCGGCCTCGCCGAAGTCGAACACGCGACAGACGTTGGGGTGGCTCACCTGGCGCGCCATGCGCACTTCGTTGAGCAGCTGGTCGAGGTGATCGCGACCGGTATTCGGCAGGAACTTGATCGCTACCGGCTCGTCGAGCACCAGATCATGGGCTCGGAAAACCTCGCCCATGCCGCCCCGGCCGAGCTCGTTGATGATGCGGTAGCGCCCGGCGAAGACATGGCCGGCCTCGAACCGCGTGCGTCGCCGCCGCCCTGGCCGGGTCGAGCGGCTGGTCGGCTCGACGGTGGTCGGCTCCTCGTGGTGGAGCAGCAGCGACTCCACTTCACGCCGCATCGCCGGTTCGGCGCCGCAAGCCGCCTCGAGATAGGCGTCGCGCTCGGACTCTGGTCGCTGACTGGCTTCTAGGAAGATATCGCGGACCCGAGCGTGGCGGGTCCGGGTCAAGCCGCTCCTCCGGTCGCCAGCTCGCGTCGCAGCCAGGCGCGGGCGTGGGTCCAGTTGCCCTCGACGGTGCGTTTCGAGACCCCGATCAGATCCGCCACCTCTGCCACCTCGAGGCCGGCGAAGAACCTCAGCTCGACGATCTTGGCCTGGCGCGCGTCCAGGTCGCCGAGTCGGTTGATCGCCTGATCGAGGGCCAGCAGCTCATCGTGATCCAGGTCGCGGCCGAGCAGAGGGGTGACGACGTGTCCCAGCGTCACCTGCTGCCAGTCTCCGCCGCGCTTGACGCGTCCCCGCTTGCGCGCATGGTCGACCAGCAAGCGGCGCATCATCTGGGCGCCGACGGCGAAGAAGTGCGTACGACCCTGCCACTGCAGTCGGTCCTGATCGATCAGCCTCAGGTAGGCCTCGTGGACCAGGGCGGTGGGCTGCAGCGTGTGGTCGGAGCGCTCGCGCCGCAGGTAGGCACGGGCCAGCCGCCGCAGCTCGTCGTAAACTACGGGCAGCAGGTCTTCGGCCTGCGCGACATCGTCCAAGGTGCCGCCCTGCAGTCCGTTGAGGATCTCGGTGATTTGAGTCTTGAGCTCGTTATCCATCCGATCCATTCCTGATTTGAACCACGAATCTGCTGATTATCACGTTTCGCCAGCTCTCTGACAATGGAAGGATTGAGGAGCGGTGCCGCGCTGCGCTGATGCATCCTGGATAGCTGATACGCTTTGCGGGCATGGCCAGTCGTGTTTTGTCCGACGTGACGTCCGCAGCTGGGTTGATCCTGCTGGCGCTTTCGGCGTGCGCTGATGACGAGCTGGTGTGGTCGACCGTGAAGCGCCAGATTCACAAAGAGCTGCCCAAAGTCCGTCATATCTCGGGTGATGAGCTGAGCGCAAGGCTCGAGTCGGCCGAGCGCTCACCGCTGGTGCTCGACGTCAGGCAGCTCGAGGAGTACGAGGTCAGCCACCTGCGCGGCGCGATCCACGTCGAGCCCGGCGCGGCGGAGCCTCTGGCGGGCATGGACATCGACCGTCACATGCCGACCGTAACCTACTGCTCGGTGGGCTACCGCTCGGCTCAGCTCGCCCACCGGCTGGAGGAGCTCGGCTTCACGGATGTGGCCAACCTCGAAGGCTCCATCTTCGAGTGGGCGAACCGCGGCCGGCCGGTGGTGCGCGATGGCGTCGAGGTGCGGCAGGTTCACCCGTACAACCGCCGCTGGGGCCGTCTCCTGGACGCCGAGCTCCACGCCTACGCGCCGGAGTGAGCGTAGGTCGATCTCGTCCAGAAACGATCGATAGACGGCCGTGTTCGACGGGCTGCGCCGGGCTGCGGAACTCGCAGGATCGCTGTGTGGCTGCGTAAAGCACTAACCTACCAAGGTTTACGAGCAGGCATTTGACCTACACGCTCAGACATCTCCGCCCTTGCTCGCTCCGTCAACACGGCCTACCATCTCACAACGCTGCTCTGGGGTGCGATCTAGGTACGCGAGTCACGAGGTGGCCGTGCTGCTCGCAGCACCACCCAATGGCTCGCACCGCCGGCGACTACCGCCGCCAGCAGCGTCCAGGCCGCCAGGCTCAGAATCCAGGCTTGCTCCAGGTAGAAGCCGGTCGCGAGGGCCGGCACGCCGAGCAGCCAGAGGCCGAACGTCGCGGCCTGCAGGCGGCGGTCCGGCAGCTCATGGGGCGTCAGCTGAGCCGTGCTCCAATCGGCGACCAGCAGGCGAGCGAAGATCGGCATCAGCCGGGCGCTGACGCCGACGACGATCTGCGACAGGAAACCGAGCAGACCGCAGACGCCGTAGACTTTGGCCAGGCGCAGGGTGTGCTCGCTGGCCGGCGTCAGGCTCAGATAGAGACCCAGTCCGCAGGTGACCCCCAAGTAGATGAATGAGATCGCCACCTGGGCGACGCCGTAGTCCGGACGGATCAGCGCCTTGGGTGCTGGCCGCGGGTGGCGGAGCATCCATCCCAGCCAGCCGAAGAAGGCCGCGATGCCAGCGACGCAGGCGGTCGCGGCTAGCGGCAGCCAGGAGCCCTGAACGAGAAACGCCACGAACAGGCCTAGCACCCCGAGCTCCAGCAGAGCCGCGCTCGTCCAAAGCCACCTCCCTGAAGGCATGGCGGCCGGCAGCAGCATGGGCAACAGACGGTAGCCCGCCGCGAACACCATCAGGGTCGCCCAGCCCAAAGCTGCCAGGTGGGCGTGGCCGAAGGCGTGGGTGAGGGCGCGACCCGGCAGGAAGGGAATGTGCTTGTTGAGGCCGAGCAGGGTGCCGGCCAGCGCCGCCAGGCCGATGTTGAAGAACGCCAGGGTGAAATGGACGCGCACGGCGGCTGCGACCGGCGCCTGCCGCAGCGGGCGCAGCAGCTTCCAGCCGACTCGGGCGAACACCACGGTCAGCATCAGGCCGGACCAGGCGACCCCCGAGTACTCTTCGATCCAGAAGTGCCCGACCACGCCGGTGCTACCGAAGAAAAAGAACACGTAGGCCCAGTAGTCGAGCCGCCGCGCCGGCATCGGCGTGCGCAGCGCCATCGGGCCGACCAGGTGGAGGGCGCCCAAAATCGAACCGCTGATCCACCCCAGGGTCACCAGATGGACCACCGCAATCATCCGCGGGTGGTAGTAGAAGCCGACCAGGCGCTGCGGCTCGAGGGCGATCTCGGCGAACGCTGCCGCCAGTGAAAGATGCGCCAGGGCGAAGTAGAGTAGAGGCAGGCGCGCCGACAGGCGCTGGCGTCGCTTGTCAGCGCCGACCGGCTCAGGCGGCTCGACAGCAGATGGCTCGGGATCAGTTTTGGAGGAGCTCATGGCCGATACGCATTCTACCGACGTCCGGATCGAGATCCTGCGGGACGGCAACCAAGAGCGGCTGGAAGACTTTGTGCGTCCCCACATCGACTCGTCCCTGTTCCTGTTGAACAACTCACGTCGAGTGGGCTTGATCGACTCTGGCCAGCTGTTCGAGGGCACCTACTACGCGGCCGTCGCAGACGATCGCATCGTCGGCGTGATCGCTCAGTACTGGCAGGGCAACCTGGTGCTGCAGGCGCCGGGGTGCGTCGCTGCGTTGATGACGGAGATCAAAGCCTCAGCGCCGCGTCGTATCGGCGGGCTGCTGGGGCCGGCAGACCAGGTCGCCGAGGCCAAACGGCTGCTGGGCTGGGGCGAGGGCGACGTCCAGCTGGACGACGTCGAAGGGCTCTACGCGCTGCCGCTCGCTGAGCTGAACGTTCCCGAAGCGCTGAGCTCGGGACGCCTCTCGGGGCGCCGCATGCAGCCAGCGGACCTCGATCAGGTGGCGGAGTGGCGCCGCGACTACCATCTCGAGGCCCTCGGGGCCGAAGACAGTCCGGAGCTGCTCGAGCAGTGTCGGGCGGACATGGACGCCTCGCAGAAGCGTGGCGACACCTGGGTCTTGGACGATGGCGGCAAGCTCGTGGCGTCGACGTCGTTCAACGCCGCCATCGCCGAGGCAGTGCAGGTCGGCGGCGTGTGGACGCCACCCGCTCTGCGCAGCCGGGGCTACGGCTCAGCGGTCGTGGCGGTCTCCCTGCTCGATGCCCGCGATGAGGGAGTGGATCGCGCCATCCTGTTCACCGGCGATGACAACAAAGCGGCCCGCGCTTCCTACGCCAAGCTCGGCTTTGCCCGCATCGGCGACTATCGCGTCGTCCTGCGGGCCAGCTAGCTCCCGTCCAAGAACGTTCGATAGACGGTCGCGCTCGGTAGACTGCGCGCGGCCTGCGGAGCTCGCCGGGCCAGCTTCGAGCTGCATAAGCCTCTGCTCTTCAAGCGCTTACGAGCTCCCGATACGATCCCAGCTCAAACAGTCCTCGGCCGTGCTCGTTCCACCAGCGCGACCTACCACCTCACGAATGCTGTTTTGGGATGCGGGCCAGCTAGCCCGCAGCGGTCGGTCGATTTTCCTTGCCAAAATGCGGCCGGCAAGGCATGCTTAAGATTGCCATGACTGCCGCGAAGCATGACTCGGTCGCCAGCCGCGACACGGACCGATCACCCCGCTGTGTCTCCGGCCGTGCCCCACGGACGAGACGGCGCGTCCGAGCTTCGCTACGCTGCGCGCCGCGCAACGCGCGCCCCGGCATCTTCGGCCCCCCTTGACCGCACCGTGCTGCGGAACTTCAAACCCCATTGAAACCAAAGCACCCGCTCGCCGCGAGGCGCTACCGTTCAGGCGGCGTCCAGCGAGCCCAAGAAATTCGCGGAGGCCCAAAGAATGACGACTGCTACGACGACTGACACCAGCTTCATGGTCGAGCCCGGCTCGATCCACTCCACCCTCGGCAAACACATCCTGGTCGACGGCTTTCACGTCGCGATCGATCTCGAGAAGTCCCACGGCTCGTGGATCCACGACGCGGTCACCGGCCGCGAGATGCTCGACTTCTACTCCTACTTCGCGACCCTGCCGATCGGCCACAACCACCCGGCCCTGCGCGAGGACGAGGCCTTCATGGAGGCGCTCACCCGGGCCGCCATCGCCAACCCGGCCAACTCCGACATCTACTCCGGTGAGTTCGCGGCCTTTGTGGAGACCTTCGCCGAGCACGCCAAGCCCGACGCCTTCAAGTACATGTTCTTCATCGCCGGCGGGGCGCTGGCGGTCGAGAACGGTCTCAAGGCAGCCTTTGACTGGAAGCGTCAGCTCAACCGCAAGGAGCGCGGGATCGAAGCCGGCACGCAGATAATTCACTTCCGCGAGGCGTTCCACGGCCGCAGTGGCTACACCCTGTCGCTGACCAACACCGATCCCGCCAAGACCGCCGACTTCCCGATCTTCGAGTGGCCGCGGATCCTCAATCCCAAGCTCGAGTTCCCGGTGACGCCGGAAATCGAGGCGCGGGTGGCGGCGGCGGAGCAGGAAGCGATTGAGCAGATGGAGCGCGCCTTCGCCGAGAATCCGCACGACATCGCGGGCATCATCATCGAGCCGATCCAGGGTGAGGGTGGCGACAACCACTTCCGCCCCGAGTTCTTCCGGCAGCTGCGGCGCTTGGCCGACGAGCACGAAGCCCTGCTGATCTACGATGAAGTGCAGACCGGTTTCGGCCTCACCGGCAAGATGTGGGCCTATGAGCACCACGGCGTGGCGCCGGACATCCTGGTGTTCGGCAAGAAGACCCAGGTCTGCGGCATCATGGCGGGCGAGCGGCTGGACGTCGTTCCCGACAACGTCTTCCGCCAGTCGAGCCGCATCAACTCTACCTGGGGTGGCAACCTGGTCGACATGGTGCGCTGCGCCAAGTACCTCGAGATCATCGCCGAGGACAATCTGATCGGCCACGCCGCCTGTGAAGGACAGCGCTTGCTCGACGGGCTCAACGAGCTGGCGACGCGCTACGACAGCGTCAGCAACCCGCGCGGCAGCGGCCTGTTCACCGCTTTCACTCTGCCCACCGGCGAGCAGCGCGACAGCCTCCGTCATCGGCTGTGGGAGCGCGG
Source organism: Acidobacteriota bacterium (assembly GCA_039030415.1). Lineage (GTDB taxonomy): Bacteria > Acidobacteriota > Thermoanaerobaculia > Multivoradales > J023 > JAAELT01. The sequence goes on along the minus strand of JBCCEE010000009.1, from coordinate 12,550 downwards.
CCTGGCGACGCTGACTTCCGGGCCGCAGTCCATCCGCTTCCGTCCCTGCCTGACCGTGCAGCAAGCGGAGATCGATCGCGCCCTCGAGCTGCTCGACGAAGGTCTGGCGCAGCTCTAGGCTCGGCTAGTCCTAGAATCGCCGCCACTCGGACGTATCGGTTCGAGCGGCGGCGGTTTGCGTTTTGGGAGCCGCGAGCGGCCTGCCGGTGGGGCTCGAGCCGTTGTTATAGGATCGCGAAAGGGGGTGGCGGATTCCCGGACGGGAAGACACATGATCGGTCGTTACGAGGTGATTTCCGAGCTCGGAGTCAGCAGCTCGGGCACGGTATTCCAGGCGCGCGACCGTCTGACGGGCCGCGTCGTCGCGCTGCGACGGGTGACCACGACGAGCGTCTCGGATCCGGAAGCGGTACCGGAAGGCCAGTCGGAACGCCGGCGCCCGAGCGGTGCGCGTCTACGCCTGGCGCATCAGCTGCAGCTGGTCGCCTCGCTGCGTCATCCCAACCTGGTCGGAGTCATCGACTACGGCTTCGATGCCGGGGGACGTCCGTTCTATACCCAGCGCCTGATCGAACGGCCGGTCGAGCTGCTGCAGGCTGCCAAAGGGCTGACGCTCGAGGAGCGCCTCGGCCTGCTGATCCAGGTCTTGGAAGGGCTCGCCTACCTGCATCGTCATCATGCCGTGCACGGTGACCTGCGCTCGCGCACTGCCCTGGTCGAGGGTGGCGAGGTGCGGCTGGTCAATTTCGGCCTGCCGATCCTGCGCGCCGCGCCGAAAGGTGGCGTCCGCGCGGCTGTCGCTCCCGAGATGGCGAGCGGTGGCAGCGCCAGCCGAAGCTCGGACCTCTACGCGGTGGGCGTCTTGGCCCTCGAGCTGCTGGCCGAGGGCTCCACAGCGCGGCAGCAGCAGTTGGCAGCGCCCTCGGGCGCGCCGGTGATCTCGACCGAGAGCTATCGCGGAGCTGCCGTACCGGTGCTCGAGCGACTGCTGGCGAGCGCCTCGGAGCAGCGCACGGACGATGCCAACCGCGTCATCGGCGAGCTGTGCTCGGCCTACGGTATTCCGTTGCCCGAGGAGTCCGAAGCCATTCGGGAGAGCTACCTGCAGCGCGCCCGCATGGTGGATCGCCAGGCCGAGATGGGCGAGCTTCAGGCGATGCTGGAGGCGACCCTGGAGGGCCGAGGGGGCAGCTTGATCCTTCACGGTGAGAGCGGGGTCGGCAGGTCGCGCCTGCTCGAAGAGCTGCGTACCGTGAGCCTTGCGCAGGGTGCCGAGGTCCTGCAAGAGCAGACAACGGCGGAAGGTTTCAGCCCGTATAGCGCCTGGCGATTGATCTTGCATCATCTCTGCCTGCTGGTCGAACCCTCGGACGACGAGCTGGCAATATTGGCGGAGCAGCTGCCGGAGCTCGGCGGGATGCTCGATCGCGCGACCGGAGCTCCGCCGGTCGCGGATCCCCACCAGCGGCAGCGGCAGTTCACGCGCGCCGTTCGCGAGCTCTTCCAGCGCCTGGAAAAACCCGCCGTGGTGCTGCTGGACGATCTGCACTGGGCCGGATCCGAAAGCCTGGCGCTGGTGCGAGCGCTGCAGCCGATGATCGAGAACCGCCGCTTGATGCTGGTGGGTACCTACCGTGACGATGAGCGACCCGACCTGGCGCAGGAGCTGGCGGAGCTTCCGAGCCGCAAGCTGGAGCGGCTCGACAGGTCGGCTGTCGGCGACCTGGCGGAGTCGGTCCTCGGTCCCAAAGGGCGCGCGTCGCCCTTGATCCGCATGCTGCAGCGCGAGTCGGCGGGCAATGTCTTCTTCCTGCTCGAGATTCTGCGAGCCTTGGCCTACGAGGCCGGCCGCCTCGAGGATATCGACCCGCAGCGGCTGCCGAAACACCTGACGACCGGCGGTATTCTGCGCGTGCTGAAGCGGCGTTTGGACCGTCTGCCGCGCAAGATCCGCCCGCTTCTGCAGCTCGCCGCGGTGGCCGGGCGCGCGGTGGACCTCGAAATTCTGAAGACCCTCGAGCCGGGGCTACAGGCGAACCTCTGGCTGCGCTTCTGCTCCGATCAGGCGGTGCTCGAAGTCTCGAACGGCCGCTGGCGGTTTGCCAATGACCGCTACCGGGCCGCTCTACTCGACGATCTGTCCGCCGCCGAGCTGCGCGCAGCCTATCGGCGGGTCGCTGAAGCGACGGCGCGCGCCGGTGCCGGTTCCCCGGAGCGGGTCGCACGGCTGGCGCACTATTGGTCACGGGCTGCCGACCTGAGTGATCCGGAAGCGACCCGGCAAGCCGTGAGGTACCTCGAGCGCGCGGGTCGCGCGGCGTTCGAGAGCTGTGCGGCGCACGAGGCCGAGCGGCTGTTGCGGCGCGGTCTCGCGCTGCTCGATCTCTTGCCCGGAGCGCAAGACCGTCACGAGCAGCAGCTGCAGCTCGGTCTCGGAGGCGCGCTGCTGATGCTCCGGGGTTTTGCCTTTGCCGAGGTCGGTCAGTGTTTCGGCCGCGCGCGAGCTCTCGGCGAGCGCCTGGGGCGAGACGACAACCGTATGACGGCGCAGCTCGGGCTGTGGCGCTTTCACATCGTGCGATCCGAGCTCGAGACCGCCGACGAGCTGGCGGCCGAGATGATGGTTCAGGCCAGCCAGCGGCCGCGAGCGTCCTCTCGCATCGTCGCTGAGTACGCGCTGGGGGCCACGGCCTTTTTCCGGGGCTCGCCCGAGACCGCCGTGCGCCACACGCAGCGCGCTGTCGACCTGCACCACAAGCTGCGCTCTGGCTCGCGTCGCGAGGTCGCCGCTGCCGCCTTTTACCTCGGCCAGAATCCTGGGGTCGCCGCGCTGGGGTTGGCTTCCTGGGCCAACTGGCTGCTGGGTTATCCGGAGCACGCGCGAGCGCTAAGCCGGCGCGCGATCCAGCTGGCCGAAGCGCTCGAGCACCCGTTTTCTCAGGCTTTTGCGCTCCTGCAGCAGACGTGGCTGGGCCACATGCGAGACGATCCCGAGGCGGTTTCCGCGTCTGCGCAGCGGGTGGTCGAGCAGAGTCGCGAGCAGGGGTTCGTCAACTTGATGCACACTGGTCTGGTGTTTCTCGGCTGGGCTCGGGCCCGCCGAGGCGAAGTCGAGCCGGGAATCGTTGGTATCGAGGCAGCCATCGCCGAGCTGCGGGCGGGCGACACCGAGCTGCTGCGGCCGTACTACCAGGTCCTGCTGGCGGAAGCGCAGGGGCTGGCCGGCCGCCCAGAAGTCGGCCTGGAGGTCCTCGAGCTGGCGATTGAGCGCGCCGAGCGATCGGGCTGCGGCTTCTGGAAGCCGGAGCTCCACCGCCACCGCAGCCGGCTGCTGCTGGCGCTGGCCACTCCGGCGACGCGTCGCGCCGTCAAAGAGCTCGAGGTCGCCCTGGCCGAAGCCCGTCAGCGACGCGAGCGAATGCTCGAGCTGCGCGTCCTGAACGATCTGGCGCTCCTGCATCGCGGAGACGACGCGCGTCGACGTCCGGTTCTCGCAGAGCTCGAGACGCTCATGCGGGGATTCTCCGAAGGACAGGAGACGCCCGAGCTCGTCACGGCGCGGGAGTTGACGTCCAACGTGTGATTGACGCTCGATCGGGATGTCATCACGACGCACCGCGCGTGGTCGAGCGTAGAGTCTGCGGGATGCTCGGCGCGGGGACGTCCTCGAGATCGAACGGTGCCCGTTTGGCGGTGCTGAACGCGTGGTTCAGCGTGAATCGGCCTGAAGCGAGGCTGCACTGAGCGTGTTTTAGGCTCGAATCTACCCTACCGAGGCTGCGGGCAGCGTCTCTGGGCGATGTTCCGGCGATTCTGGCGTCCGAAATGAGCGCTGCATCCGATGTTTCGACGATTCTGGCGTCCGAAATGAGCGCTGCATCCGATGTTCCGGCGATTTTGGCGTCCGAACTGGCCGCTGCATCAGGTTTTCCGACGATTCTAGCGTCCGAAATGGCTGCTGCATCTGATGTCTCGGCGATTCTGGCGTCCGAATTAACTGCTGCATCGCCGTTGCCTCCATTGACTCGACCCGCTCGAGCCGGCGCCGCGCGGATCCGCAGGCGCGCGGCCAGGGCCTCGAAGTCGGGGTGCCCGCGCAGCGCGGCCAAGCGCGGATCAGCATACAGGAAAACCAGCCAGGCTTCACGGCGGTCGTAGGCCAGCTCCAGCTGGTCGACGGCGGCGCCGAAGCGACCGAGGCGGGCTTCGAGGATGGCCCGATACACTGCATCACCGTCGGCCTCGTCCCGAGCCATCTCCCGTGCATGGAGGGCGCGCAGCAGGCTCGGCAGGTCGCTGGGGACCGGCTCGGCGAACGGGGTGCCCTGGTCCCGCTGGTGGCGGACGGCGTGACGCACGGCCGCCGCGGTGTCGCCAGCCAGGATCAGACCCTCGACCAGGCAGGCGGTTGCCCAGCCGTGCCCGGGGTGGAGCTCGAGGGTAGCGCGGCACTCGCTGATCGCCTCCTCGGCGCGCCCCGCGAACAGCAGGTACCAGCCGAGGTCGGACTGCACGCTCGACGCCAGCGGGTCGAGCTCGTGGGCGCGGCGCACCGCCGCCACCGCCTCGTCGTAGCGGCCGAGGGCTGCGAGGGCGCCGGCGTGCCAGTGGTAGGCCATGGCGTGGTTGGGATCGAGCTCGCGGGCGCGACGAAACAGCGGATCGGCGGTGACGGCGTCGTAGTCGCCGTAGAGCGTGGCGAAGGCGAGCGCGTTGTGGCCCGCGGCCAGGTCAGGGTCGAGCTCCAGGGCTCGCTCGGCGGCGGCGCGGGCGCGAGCGAAGCTGGCGACTGGCGAGACGCCTTTGTCGAAGGCCTGCAGGTTGTAGGCGTCGGCGAGGGCGGCGTGGGCTTCGGCGTAGGCCGGGTCGAGCGCGACCGCCTGGCTCAGCTCGTCGACCGCGTAGCGATTGCCCTCGGCGCTGAAGCGGTGCCACTGGTGGCGGCCGCGCAGGTAGTGATCGTAGGCCGCTGGCACGGTGGTGGCAGTGCGCGCCGCGGCGAGCGGATCATCAGCCAACAGGGCGCCGGCCAGCGCGTGGCTGATGCGGCGCGCGACCTCGGCATGGGTGGCCAGCAGATCGTCGCCGTCGCTATCGTAGGTTTCGGCCCACAGGTGGGTCTGATCGTCCACCGCGATCAGCTGGGCCGTGATGCGCGACCGTTCGGCCGACCCGCGGACGCTGCCTTCCAGCACGTAGTCGACGCCCAGCTCGCGGCCGATCTCGTCGATCCGTTGGGTGGTGCCCTTGTAGGTCATGGCCGTGATGCGGGCAATGACGCCCAGGCGCTCGGGTTGCAGCCGACCGAGCGCGGTCAGCAGCTCCTCGGTGAAACCGTCGCTGATGTAGTCTTGGCTGGCGTCGCCGCTCAGGTTGTCGAACGGCATGACCGCCAGCATGACGCGCTCCGCGTGCGGCTGCAGAGCGTGCGGCTGCAGAGCGTGCGGCTGCGGAGCGGGCGGCTGCGGAGCGGGCCGCAGCCAGCCGACCAGGAATCCGACGAGCCCGACCGTCGCCATGATCCCTGCCAAAGCGGCGACTTTCAGTCCGGCGGCGCTGAACCTCGGACTGGCTGTGCGGGGCGGTTCCGGCGGGGCAGCGAGCCGAGCGATGAAGCGGTAGCCGCGCCGTGGCACGGTCTCGACGAAGCGTGGCTCGCTCGCCGAATCACCCAGCGCCTCGCGCAGCTTACGCGCTGCGGCGTTGAGGTTGCCGTCGAAGTCGACCACCACGTCGGGCCACAGGCGCTGCCTAAGGGCGTCGCGCGTCACCACCCGGCCGGACTGCTCGACCAGCGCCAGCAGCAGCTGGAACGGCTTCTCCTGCAGCGCCACCCGGCGACCGTTCTCGCGCAGCTCACCGCTCTCGGGGTCGGCCTCGAAGGCTCCGAACCTCCACATGCCGCCAGCCTAACACCGCTGCCTTGGCCGGCCAGCTTCTGAAGCCGGCTGAAGCGGCTGTGAAGCCCAGCCGCACGGTCAAATCATGAGGAATTCATCTGCCGTTCATGGCCTCGCGGACGCCGTTGACCGACAAATGAGGGCGCCGAGCCCGGCCGCGCGGTTCGGATGCCGTCGCCTGAAACGCCAACCGCTCACGCCGGTTCCTGGCGTGGGCACGATAGGGAGACTCGATATGTCATCTGATTCCGCATCGCGCTCACCGCAAGGCTTACTGCCACGACTCCTCGCCGCCCTGGTTGCCACCGGCGTGTGCGCCGGCGTGCTGTGGGCCTCTACCGCCACCACCCGCAGCGAAGCTCCCCACGACAGCGCTGAGTCTCGCTTCCCGGAGAGTCGGCGCGACACCGTCGTCGATACCTACCATGGCGTCAGGATTGCCGATCCCTACCGCTGGCTGGAGGATCTCGAGTCCGCCGAGACCCATACCTGGATGGCGTCGCAGGAAAAGGCCCTGGACGCGTTTCTCGACGACGAGCGCGTCGCCCGTCTCGAGGCTTGGATCGAAGCCCTCGGTGAGACCGGAGCCCGCGTCTCGGCGCCCATCCATGCCGCCGGACGCTACTTCTACACCGAGCGTCAGCCGGGGCAGGACCATGGCGTGGTTCAAACCCGGCGCGGCCTGGAGGGGCGATCCCAGCCTGTGCTCGATCCCAACCGACTGCTGCGTGACGGCCAAAGCTTCAACGGCTTCTCGGTCAGCTCCGGCGGGCGCTATCTGGTCTACACCGTTTCCGAGGCGGGCTCGCGCTGGGGGCGCGCTCGCATCCTGGACGTCGAAAGCGGGGAGACGCTGCCCAGCGAGCTCGACGGCGTGCGCGGCGCCGCTACCGTCTGGCTGCCGGGCGACCGCGGTTTCTTCTACCTCGACTTCGGCAGCAGCGAGAAGCTGCGCCGCGGCGAGGCCGAGCCCCTGGCTCAGCTGCGCTATTACGCGATGGACGGCGCTAGCGAGAGCCCGGATCCGGTGGTCTTCGAGCGTCCAGAGCAGCCCAGCTGGCTCTACGCCCCCGCCGTCTCGCGCGACGGCAAAACCCTGATCCTGACCGTCTACGAGGGCACGCAACGCCACAACCGGGTCCTGGTGGCAGACCTGTCGTCCGATCGGCTCGATCGGCTGAGCTTCCGTGAGCTGTTGGGAGACGGCGAGCATGCCTTCCGATACGTTGGCAGTCGCGGCGACCGCCTCTACTTCTACACCAACCATCAGGCACCCAACGGCCGCATCGTTCGAATCGATCGCTCCGCTCGGGATCAGCGCTTCGTCGAAGTGGTGCCGGAGCAGGGCGAGATCCTGGCCGGCGGCAGCTCGGCGGGCGGCAACGCCATGAATCTGATCGGCGAACGCCTGGTTCTGCTGTATCGACGGGTCAACGTCGGGGTGCTGCGGGTCTTCGGTCTCGACGGTGCGCCGCAGCACGAGCGAGTGCTCGAGGCCGGCTGGATCGGCTCTGGCCTGGTGGGTGACGACGGGGCGCCGGGCGAAGCCTGGTACACGTTCGACGGCTTCGTCACGCCGTCGACCGTCTTCCGTCTCGATCTCGAGAGTGGTGCGGTGCGGCCCTTTATCGAGCGGCCGCTGCCGATCGAGCCAGATGACTACGTGCTGGCCAACGTCCACTACGCGAGCCAGGACGGCACCCGCGTCCCCCTGTTCATCGCCCACAGGCGCGGCCTCGAGCGCGACGGCAAGCGGCCGGTGTTCATGTACGGCTATGGCTTCGGCGGCTGGGCGGCGTCCCCCTGGTATCAGCCGTCGATGCTGGCCTGGGTCGAGATGGGTGGCATCTACGTGCTGCCCGGAGTGCGGGGCGGCGGTGAGTACGGTGACGGCTGGCGTGACGCCGGCATCCGGCTCAACCGTCAAAATGCGATCGACGACTACATCGCCGCTGCCGAGTGGCTGGTTGCCGAGCGCTACACCGCGCCCGGCCGAATCGGCGCCAACGGCTGGAGCGCTTCCGGCTCGCTCGCCGCCGCCGCGGTATTGCAGCGCCCCGATCTGTTCGGCGCCGCACTCATCGGCATCCCGTCGCTCGATCTGCTGCGCTACCAGCACTTCACCGCGTTTTCGGGTTGGACCCGCGGCTACGGCTCGTCGGACGATCCGGAAGAGTTCGCCGTCCTGCGTCGCATCTCGCCTTACCACAACATCCCCGCGAAGCACTGCACGCCGCCGATGCTGGTCACCGTCGGTGAGCACGACGAGACCACGCCGCCAATGCACGGCTACAAGTTCGTCGCCGCCCTGCAGCACCAGCCGAGCTGTGCGCGTCCGGCCTACCTCAAGATCGTGCGCGGTGCCGGCCACGGCTTCGGCACCAACCCGGCGCACAGGCGTCGGACGTTTGCCGAGGAGCTGGCGTTCCTTACCCAGGCCTTGAGTATGCCGCTACCGGGATAGCTCAGGCAGGGTCAGAGCGCTTGACAGGCTGGGAGGCTGCTGGCTAGGGTCGACGAATCCTTTCGCCTGGCCCCGTTGTCAAACTCCTTCGTCTCTGGAGATTCTATGCGCGGTTTCGAGAAGCTCGCTCGTGGTCTGTTCCAAACGCTCGCTCTGAGCTGCTGTCTGTTCATCACCTCCGCGGTCGGTGCTGGCGGTTTCCCAGCGGATCAGCCGTTCGCCTCGTTCTGGTTCCCGAACGAGCTGCTGACGTGGGATCCCGCCACCGATCCCGACGCGCCGTTCAACCGATCAGCGGTACCGCTGCAGACCCGCTTTCTCAATCCGGCGCTGCAGGTCAACAGCCACGCGCGACCGGGCGAAGCGCGGGTGTCGGCGCTCTCGATCATGAATCCGTCGACCTCGAACAACCCGTCGCAGGGCTCCCTGGTGTTCGATCGCTTCACCTTCAACTACTGGCAGTACGTCGACCTGCTGGTGTTCTGGGGTGGCTCCGCCGGCGAGGGGCTGATCCTGGCGCCCAACCCCGGGGTGATCGACGCCGGCCACCGCAATGGCGTGGAGGTGCTGGGCACGGTTTTCTTCCCGCCGATCGCCTTTGGCGGCGAGCTCAACTGGGTCGAGGACATGGTGCAGCGCTCCGGTAGCACCTTCCCGGTCGCTGACAAGCTGATCGAAGTGGCCGAGTACTACGGCTTCGATGGCTGGTTCATCAACCAGGAGACCAACGGCGGCGACGCTCAGCTCGCCACCGATATCCGGGATTTCATCCGCTATGTACACGACAACTCGTCGCTGCACATCATGTGGTACGACTCGATGATCGAGTCCGGCCCGATCATCTGGCAGAACGAGCTCAACACGGTGAACGACGCCTTCGTACAGGAGAATGGCGGTCGCGTCTCGGATTCGATGTTCCTCAACTTCTTCTGGAGTACCCTGCGGCTGGCCAACTCTCGCACCCACGCCATCGGCCTGGGACGCAGCCCGTTCGACGTCTATGCCGGGATCGACGTGCAGGCCAACGGCTTCAACACTCCGGTCAACTGGCCGGCGCTGTTTCCCGAGGGCTCGAACCACGTCGTGTCGCTCGGCTTCTTCGGCACCAACTGGACATTCACCGAGTCGTCGTCGCGCGAGCAGTTCTACCAGCGTGCCAATCGGTTCTGGATCGGCGCCAATCGCGATCCGGCCGACACCACCACCGCTGAGCCTTGGATCGGTGTAGCGCATTACGTGCCGGCCTACTCGCCGATCGACAGCATTCCGTTCGTGACCCACTTCAACACCGGCCAGGGCAATCTCTATGCGGTCGATGGCGAAGTGCTGCGGGTCGGCGACTGGAACAACCGGGCGCTGCAAGACGTGCTGCCGACCTGGCGCTGGCGGCTCGACAGCTCTGGTAGCGAGCTCCTACCGGAGCTGGTCTGGGACGACGCCTACGATGGCGGTACCAGTCTCAAGGTGAGCGGCACTCTGGACGCGACCAACCAGCTCGATCTATTCGCTACCAAAGTGCCGATCGCCGGCGACAGCGTGCTGCAGATCGCCTACAAGACTGGCTCCGCGGGAACCGCTTCGAACCTCCAGGTCGGCTTGACCTTCGAGGATGGTATCGGCCTCGGGCCGCTGCAGCTGCTCGACGTTGGAAACACCGCCAGTGAGGGCTGGAATGTCGAGCAGTTTGATCTCGGCGCGTTCTCCGGCCAGACCCTGGCCAAGCTCTCGCTGGTGTTCGAAGAGGCGGCGACGGAGGGCAACACCTATTCGATCAATATCGGCAAGCTGGCGCTTATCGCCGGCCCGGCCGACGTCCCGCAGCCGCCCTCCAACCTGGTGATCGTCAACCGCGTCGAGCCCGATCCGCGCAGCGCTACGTTGCGCCTGACCTGGGACCACTCACCGGACCCAGTGCACGCCTACAACGTCTACCGTCGCAACCCCGACGACAGCCGGACCTACCTCGGCGGCACCCCCAGCAACGCCTACTTCGTCGCCGAGCTGAATCGCGTCGGTGTCGAGGTCGAGACCACCATCGAAGTCGAAGCGGTCGGCGTCGAGGGTGAGCGTTCGATCACCGCCGCCACCGCGTCCTTTCTGTGGAACGAAATGGGGCTAATCTTCGCCGACAGCTTCGAGTCTGGCGATACGTCGTCCTGGTAGCAGCCCGCCTTTTGCAGCTCAGCAGGGCACCGAATCGGTTGGCAGAGATTTTGGTAAGCCTGGTCGGTGAGATCGGCTGAGCTTTTTCCGTCTTTTGTCTTCTGAAGGTTCGTTGAAACGAGGCTCCAGATCGGAGCCTCGTGGCGCACCCAGGAGGCAAAACTATGAGGGACCGACTGAAATGGACCGGGTCCAGACGGATCCGAGGTGGACGATGAGTGATCGTCCACACCCCAAACGGCACGATCGTAGCCACCGGCTGCTGTTCAGCCACGCCCGCACGATCCGCGATCTGATTCACGGCTTCATTGATGAGCCATGGGTAGCGGAGCTGGATTTCTCGACGCTCGAGAAGCTACCTTCAGACTTCATCTCGGGTCAGCTCGCCGGCGGGTTCGAAGAGCGCGCCAGCGATGTGGTGTGGCGTGTCAACTGGCGAGACGACGAGCTCTACATCGTCATTCTGCTGGAGCTACAGTCGACCTGCGAGCAGGACATGGCGCTACGCATGCTGGTCTACGTCGCGCTGTTCTATCAGCGATGGTTGAAAGAGCGTCCCCAGCGCCAAGGCGAGAAGCTGCCGCCGGTACTGCCTATCGTGTTCTACAATGGAGACACGGAGTGGTGGGCGCCGCTGGAGGTTTCGGAGTTGATTCAGGAGGTTCCAGCGAGCTTTGCCGACCATCGGCCATCGCTACGGTATTGGCTGATCGACGAGAAACGTCTGCCACTCGCTGATTTGGAAAACCTGCTGGACAATGTCGTCGCGGGCATTGCACGCACAGAGCAAGATCATGGTGCGGAAGACCTGGTGCAGATGGTGGGGCGCTTCAACGCCTGGCTCGATCGGCCGCAGCATCGCGACCTGCGGCGCGATATCGTGGCATGGCTATCGAAGGTCGTCTTTCCAGCTCGGCTACCCGGCGTCGACATCCCGGAGCTAGAAGATCTCGACGAGTTTCAGACCTACGTGGAGGTGAAGATGCAGACCTGGCCAGAGCAGTGGGAGGCCAAAGGGCGTGAGTTGGGCCTAGCAGAAGGTGAGCGAAAGGGCCGGCGCGAGGGCGAGTCTGTTGTCTTGAGACGTCTGCTTCACCTCAAGTTTGGCAGCCTCGAAGCGGAGGTCGACGCGCGTATTTCTTCAGCGGACAGCCGCCAGCTTCTCAGCTGGGCCGAGCGCGTGCTGACGGCGCGAACACTAGACGACGTCTTCGGCGGCGCTTAGGCGACACTCAGCGCTCTAGAGCTCATCGAACGCCTGGCCCAGGCGTTCGAGGCCGGTTTGTAGGACGTCGGCGCGCTCGCCGATGCCGAGACGCAGGTAGTGGTCCATGCCGTAGACGTCGCCGGGCAGGACGAGCAGGCTGCGCTCGTCGCGGAGGCGGGTGGTGAATGTGGTCGAGTTGATGTCGTAGGCGTAGTGTATGAAAGCCATGCCGCCGGCCTTCGGCGGCACAAAGCGGAATTGCTGCGGGCGCTCGGCGATCCAACCCTCGAGCAGGGCGAGATTGTCGCGCAGCATCGAGCGGTTGCGCTCGAGGATGGCCTGACGGCGCTGGGGCTCGAGGATTTTGGTGGCGACATGCTCGCTGAGCACGCTGGTGGTGATGGTGGTGTAGTCGTTGCGGTGCCACGCCTCGGCGATGAAGTCTTCGGGGCCGACCAGCCAGCCGATCCGCAGGCCGGGATGGGCCAAGGCCTTGGAAAGCCCGGACGCGACGATGGCGCGGTCGTCGAGCTCGCGGAAGCTCGGTCCCTCCTGGCCGTCGAGCTCGACGCCTTTGTAGACCTCGTCGGCGTAGACGATGGCGTCGACATCGCGAGCGATCCCAACGATCTCCCGCATGACTGCGGGCTCGAGCACGGCACCGGTCGGGTTGTTGGGGTTGCACAAGACGATGGCTCGCGTCTTGTTCGAAACCAGGTCCCGAATCTCGTCGAGATCGGGCGCCCACCCCTGCGATTCCCTGAGCCTGAAAGGCTTTACCTCGACTCCCAGCGATCGCGCTAGCCCCCAGATCTG
>JBCCEE010000008.1:0-45450 GCA_039030415.1 Acidobacteriota bacterium | reverse complement strand
CGGCGACCTGATCGAGTGCGGCATCGACGACGTTTCGATCTGTGACAACTAGTCGCAAACGTCTGTCGGATCTCGGAGGTCCGGCGCGGTGATCAGCGCCGGCTTCCGGGCCGGATCGCGGCCTCTCGGCAGGTCCGTCATCGAGACGGGGTGTCGAGGGGCTTCTTGCGTTTTCTGGGCCGCCGCCTGCCTGCCGCACGGTCGGTCCCGCGGTAAGCAGACGGGAGCCGAGAATTTCTACGAAATGCAACGTCGGCGAGTCGAAGGCTCGTTCTCTTTGATCGCCAGGCTCAGCGCGGGCGCTGGGCTAGGATGTTCCCACATCTCGTCAACACGTTCTCTCGGCAGTCGTGCCGAGGGGCATGCTCTGAAACGGCCCGGATGGAGCCGGTGGCGTTCGCTATGCGATTCGCGCGGCTCGACCCGTGGCACGGAACCTCACACCCCGTGAAGGAGGAAGTGGATGAAGTATCGATCTCATTGCAACAGGATCGCGATTGGCGTACTTGCCCTGCTGATCGCTGGTGTCGCCGCGGCGGGACCCGGCCACGAGCACGAGAATCGCAACTATGACGCCCGGATCGATTTCAACAAGGGTCTACTGGTACAGAAGAGCCTCCAGCATCAGGCCGCGATCGACGAGCTGCGGACCAAGATGATCGACCTCGGCGTCACGTTCGACGACGCCATGGGCACCACCCGCACGCTCTACAACCAGACGGGATACCTGACGGGCGCCTACAAAGCCCTCGGTAGCGATCCGATGGCGGCGGCGATGGACTACGTGAGCGGCAACCTGGCGGCGCTCGGCCTCTCGGCGGAAGATATCGCCGACTACGAAGTGACCGACTCGGTCTACTCGCAGGTCTCCGGAGCGACCCACATCTACTTGCGCCAGCTCTACCAGGGCATCCCGGTCTACAACGGGCAGCTCCACATCAACGTCAACCGTGACGGCCGCATCCTCAGCGTCAACAACGCGTTCGTGCCCGGGCTCGCGGTAGCGCTCAAGAGCGCTACGCCAACGCTTTCAGCCGACCGGGCCGTCGCCGCGGCGGGCCTCCACCTCGGCATCGAGCTCAAGGCCGTACCGCAGGTGATCGAGAAGCTCGGCGGCGTGCAGGAGGTCACCCGCGTCGCCGCCAAGGGATTCTCGCTCGAGGATGTCGAGGCCCGCTTGATGTGGCTGCCAATCCGCGCCGGTGAAGTGCGCCTGGTGTGGAACTTCCAGCTTCAGACCACCGATTACGACCACTGGTTCGACATGACCGTCGACGCCGAGACCGGCGACGTCTGGACGCGCTTCGACTGGGTCAACTCCGGTGACTATCGGGTCTACGCCGAGCCGGACGAGAGCCCGCTGCACGGCAGCACGGGTCGCACCCTGGTCACCGATCCCGAGGACGCCACGGCGTCCCCCAACGGCTGGTTCACCGGCGGCACGATGTCGGGCAACAACGTCACGGCGTGCCCGGACACCAGCCCGGCCAACAACTCGTGCGACTCCAACCCGCAGTGCTCCGGCACCACCTGCGACTTCCCGATCAACCTCAACCAGCAGCCTTCGAGCTTTGTGCCGGCGGCCACCGCCAACCTGTTCTACTGGAACAACCTGATCCACGACATCCAGTATCAGTACGGCTTCGACGAAGCCGGCGGTAACTTCCAGGAGAACAATTTCGGCCGCGGCGGCAATGGCTCCGACTCGGTCAACGCCGACGCCCAGGACGGTTCGGGCAACTGCAACGCCAACTTCGCGACGCCGACCGACGGCGGCAACCCGCGCATGCAGATGTTCACCTGCAACCAGGCCAGCCCGTCGCGCGACGGCGACCTAGACAACGGCGTCATCGTGCACGAGTACGGTCACGGCATCTCGATCCGCCAGGTCGGCGGCCCAGGCAACTCGAGCTGCCTGAACAACACCCAGCAGGCGGGTGAGGGCTGGAGCGATCTGCTCGGTCTGATCTACACCCATGAGCCAGGTGATGCCGGCACCGACTCGCGCGGCATCGGCACGTACCTCTTCGGCCAGGCGCCGACCGGCCCGGGCATCCGCGATCTGCCGTACTCCACCAATCCGGCGGTCAACAACTGGACCTACGAGTCGATCAGCGGCGCTTCGATCCCGCACGGCGTCGGCTCGCGCTGGGCGCAGGCCGCCTGGGAGGTCTACTGGGTGCTGGTGGACGAGTACGGCTTCGAGCCCGACCTCCATAATTTCGACATCAACGACCCGAACGAGGCGGGCAACAAGCGCGCCATGTTCTACATCAACGAAGGCCTCAAGAACACGGCGTGCTCGCCGACCTTCGTCAACAACCGTGATGGCATCATCCAGGCGGCGACCGACAGCTTCGGCGGCGCCGATGTCTGCCGCATCTGGGAGGCGTTCGCGGCCTTCGGCCTCGGCACCAACGCGTCTTCCGGTGGCTCCAACTCCACCAATCCGACCAACGGCTTCGCCATTCCGCAGATTTGCGCGGAACCGCCACCGGATTGCACCAACGAGCTCAGCGGCCAGGACTTCGAGTCCGGCGCGGGCGGTTGGACCAACGGTGCAGACACCTGCACGACAGGCGCCTTCATCGTCGGCACGCCGGATTCGACGGCCTGGCAGGTCGGCGGCGGCAACCCGGGCCAGGCCTACTTCACCGCCAACAATGCGGGCGGCATTGGCACCGACGACGTCGACGGCGGCACCTGCGAAGCGCTTTCGCCGGTGGTCAACGGCGGCGGCAACGACGTCACCGTCATCCTCGACTACTACCACGGCCAGCGCGACGCCGGTGACGACGCCGGTGACGGCTTCACCATCGAAGTGCTGAACAACGGTTCGGTGGTCGAGACCATCGCATCCGTCGGTGACGTCACGAGCAGCGCCTTCTGGACCACTGGCTTCGCCACTGTGCCGAACGCCGGCAACGTTCAGGTGCGCGTGCGTGCGACGGACGCTCCGGCGGGTGGCGACATCGTCGAGGCGGGTATCGACAACGTGCAGTTCTGCGGCACCGGCGGTGGCGGAGGTTGCACCAGCGACGCCCAATGCAGCGACGGTCTGTTCTGCAACGGCGCCGAGACCTGCAACCTCGGCACCGGCGTCTGCGAAGCGGGCGCTCCGGTGGTCTGCGGTGACGGCGTCAGCTGCACCATCGACTCGTGCAACGAGTCGACAGACAGCTGCGACAACGTGCCGACCGACAGCCTGTGCGACAACGGCCTGTTCTGCGACGGCTCAGAGACCTGTGACGCGGTGAATGACTGCCAGGCCGGCACCGCCGTACAGTGTGGCGACGGCGTGAGCTGCACCAACGACTCCTGCAACGAGTCGACCGACAGCTGCGACAACACGCCGGACGACAGCCTGTGCGACAACGGTCTGTTCTGCGACGGCTCAGAGACCTGCGACGCGGTCAATGATTGCCAGGCCGGCACCAACCCGTGCTCCGGCAGCCAGACCTGCAACGAGTCCACCAACACTTGCGAAAGCACCGGTGGCTGCCTGCTCGAGAACGACTTCGAGAGCGGCGCCGGCGGCTGGACGGGTAACACCGGCAGCTGCACCACGGGTGACTTCGTCATCGGTACTCCGGACTCCACGGCCTGGCAGCTCGGCTCGGGCAACCCGGGTCAGGCGTTCTTCACCGCCAACAACCCGGGCGGCATCGGCACCGACGACGTCGACGGCGGTACCTGCATCGCGCTGTCGCCGAGCGTCAACGCCAGTGGCGAAGCCGCGGTTTCCGTCTCGCTCGACTACTACCACGGTCAGCGCGACGCTGGCGATGATTCGGGCGATGGCTTCACCATCGAGGTGCTCAACAATGGCTCGGTGGTCGACACCCTAGTGTCGATCGGCGACGTTACCAACAACCCGGGCTGGGCCACCGCGTCCACTACGGTCAGCAGCCCCGGCAACATCCAGCTGCGGGTGTCGGCCAGCGATGCCGCCGGAGCTGGCGATATCGTCGAGGCCGGTATCGACAACGTGCAGATTTGTCCGACCACGCCGCCGTCGTGCGTCGTGGACGACGACTTCGAGGCCGGTGCGCCGGCCTGGAACAACGATCCGGCCAGCACCTGCACCACCGGCGCCTACATCGTCGGCAACCCGACGGAGCAGGTCAACGGTGGCGTCACCACCCAGGTGGGCGGAGCCAACTCCGGCACCAGCGCCATCTTCTCGGCCACCAACACCACGGCGGGTAACGCCGACATCGATGGTGGCAACTGCATCCTGACCTCGCCGACCTGGTCCGTGACCCAGGCCTCCACCCTGTCGGTGGCCTACTTCCACGGCCAGCGCGACGCGGGTGACGATGCAGCCGACTTCTTCCTCCTCGAGTATTCGCTCGACGGCGGAAGCACCTGGAACACCCTCGCCTCCAACGGCGACTCCACCCTCAACGCCGCCTGGACCAACGCCACCGCGCAGATCCCGGCTGGCTCCACCGTGCAGATCCGCATGCAGGCCTCCGACGGCGCCGGCCCCGGCGACCTGATCGAGGCTGGAATCGACGACGTCTCGATCTGCGCCAACTGACGCAGACGCCGCGTCGCTCAGGGCGACTCGTGGCCTTTGTCGCCATGAAGCCCTGAGCGGATCTTCGGGCCCCCGGTGCTTCGGTGCCGGGGGTTTTGTGGTTCAGTCCTCGGCGAACAGCTCGTCGGCCGACTCGACGACCGCCGCCCGGCGGACCCAGCGCTTCAGCCTAGCCGGGTCGGTTGTCGCGAGAATTCTGCTGCGCTGCTTCTCCGTCAGTGTGACGTCGCGGGCCTCTAGAAACCCGAGGATCGACATCGCGCGTCCCTCGGCCCGCACCTCGTCCAGGCTTTCGTAACCCTCGCGCTGCAGCAGGTTGCGCAGGGTGGTCTCCTGACCTATCTGCCAATCGTAAAGGGCCTCTACCGGCACGGGATTGCGCAGGATCCCGGGGGCTTCGAGCTCTTCACCCGGGTAAGCGAGCCGCATTTCTTGGTTCGGCTCGTGGATCTCGACGCGTCGCTCGCCAGTGAGCCTCACGACCCAGATGATGCGTGTGCCAGCGTCGAGCAGCTCGCGGATCTTGACGGCGAGGTCGGCTTC
Organism: Acidobacteriota bacterium; assembly: GCA_039030415.1. GTDB lineage: Bacteria > Acidobacteriota > Thermoanaerobaculia > Multivoradales > J023 > JAAELT01. The sequence goes on along the minus strand of JBCCEE010000008.1, from coordinate 40,364 downwards.
GTTTTGCCCGGTGTCTGCGTACTCCACCGCTAGTGCAGGCGCTCCCTTCACCCAGCCGGGCTCGACGGGCACGTTGCCGACGGCGAGGTCGGGAGCGCGTAGCGTATCGGGGTTGGGGGAATAGCCGGTGTCGAAGCCGGCGGCATCGACCTCGGGGTCGCTCTTGAGCACGGCGGCGCCGGTGGTGGAGGCGTCGGCTCCGCGTCCGCCGGTGGGGAAGCATTGGATCAAGCGTCCCTCCGACAGCTCGTAGGGATCGCCCTCGCGGATCTCGTCAGCCTCGAAGCGGCCGGGAGGCGGGTAGGTGAAGGGCTTGCGCTTGCGATTTGCTGTTTTGGGCAGCGCGGCTCTCGAAGCACGCGATTCCAGCGGTTCCACCGCGTCGGACTCGGTTTTCGTCATGCGGTTCATCAGCGAAGTCCTCAGTCTTCGGTGAACAGCTGGTCGGGCGACTCGACGACCGCCGCCCGGCGAACCCAGCGCTCGAGCTCTGTCGGGTCGGTAGTCGCTTCGATGCGGCTACGCTGCTCCTCCGTCACTTCGAGGCTGCGGGCTCGAAGGAATCCCAGGATCGAAGCTGCCTGCCCTTTGGCATGCCCTTCTGCCCGCGCTTCAGCGCGTCCCTCTGCCCGCACGTCTTCCAGGCTTCCGTAACCCTCACGCTGCAGCAAGTTGCGCAGGGTGGTCTCCTGACCTATCTGCCAATCATAAAGGGCCTCTACCCGCACGGGATTGCGCAGGATCCCGGGCGCTTCGAGCTCTTCGCCGGGGTAGGCGAGACGCATTTCGCGATCCGGCTCGTGGATCTCGACGCGTCGTTCGCCGGTGAGCCTAACGACCCAGAGGATGCGCGTGCCGGCTTCGAGCAGCTCTCGGATCTTGACGGCGAGGTCGGCCTCATTCTGTCCCGTATCGGCATATTCGACCGCCAGTGCCGGCGCTCCCTTCACCCAGCCAGGCTCGACTGGCACGTTGCCGACGGCGAGGTCGGGAGCGCGTAGCGTATCGGGGTTGGGGGAATAGCCGGTGTCGAAGCCAGCGGCGTCGACATCCGGATCGCTCTTGAGCACGGCGGCGCCGGTGGTTGAGGCGTCGGCGCCGCGTCCGCCGGTGGGGAAGCATTGGATCAAGCGTCCCTCCGACAGCTCATAGGGATCACCTTCGCGGATCTCGTCGGCCTCGAAGCGCCCGGGAGGCGGGTAGGTGAAGGGTTCGCCGGCAGCGTCGACTTTGGCGGCAGGTGGACCGGACGCCTTGGAGGGGTCGCGCGAAGCTTTCGCGGTGCGGGTCGCCATCTCAAGCACTTCCTGCTTCCGGTGAGGCGAGGGCAGCTTCGGCTTGCAGCGGGCCGGTGATCGCTCTCGCGAGATCCTGGATCGAGGCGCCGAGGGCGAACAGGGAGCGGATGAGGAGATCGAGCGAGACCGAGCTGTCCGAGGCCTCGGCCTTGGCGACCCGGCTTTGGCTGGAGCCCATTAGCTCGGCGAGCTGCGCCTGGGTGAGCTTGCGCTGCTTGCGACGTTCCCGCACGGCGTCGCTCAAGCGCACCTTGAGCTCGACGTAAGCGGCTTCCTCGGCCGTGAGCTCGAGCAGCTCCGCGGCGGTCCCGACCTTCCATCCCGCAGCTTCGAGCCGGGCTTTTTTCGCTTCATTCATGGCTATCCTCCACCTTCTACCAGCCGGTCGTAGGCCGCCAGCCTACGCCGGCAAGTTTCGAGAGTCTTTTTCGGAGTGGTATGGGTCGTTTTGGCCTCAACGCTCGCAATGACGATGGCATCCTCGTCGATCCGGTAGAAAACCCGCCATGACGCGCGAGCATCGCGGACCCGAAGCTCATGACAGTGCGAGCCTATCGCCGGCATGGGACGCGAGTGCGGCATGCCGAGGCTGATGCCCATCTGCAGTAAGCGCAGGAGATATCCAGCCTCGATACGCCCCTGCCGGGTAAGCGGCGGCGTCTTGATCTCACCATGCAGCCAGACCAGCGGTTTGTCTTCTAGAGGCTTGTCTTCTAGAGGCTTGTCTTTTAGAGGTACAGCGTCGCTGACCGCAGGTTTATTATATGTCGAATATGACATTCGTCAAGCCTGCCTTCTGAAAAAGAGACGATCCTGCTCGTGGGTACGATTCGAGCTTTGGAGCTTCATTCGTTCGAGGCCAGCCGCGGCGATCCGCTCGAGGCGACCGGTGCGGCCGAGCTCGATCCAGCGGTGCGATGGGTGGAGCTGTCGATGCATGAGGTGCTTCTCCCGAAGTCGGCGCGGCGGAGAGAGCGTTGTCACCATGGCCACGCGCCATGGTTACAGCGTCCTCGGCCGAACCGGATTCTCGAGGTCCCCGAACCGATGCGGCGTGGCACGCTGCGCCGTCGAGGCCTACACCCCTATAGAGACGTAAACCGGCGTCTCGATCTCGCGCTGTCTCGGAAGAAATTTCGGATCGGCAGCCACTGCCCGCTCAGATCGACGAACGAGGCTCGGGCAGCGGGAGGTCGCCGTCCACCATGCCCTGGGTCATCGCCAGGGGAGCGAGCGACGCCCGGTGTACGAGGCGCCCTATGAGGCGAGCAGAAGCCATCGGTGTTCGATGGCTTCTGCTCGGTGAGGGTTATGAACCCCTTAGCGCTGAGCGTACAGATTGTTCTCCTGCGGAGCGCACGGCTGGAATCCATAGCTCGCGTCGGGAGCGATCAGCTGCCAGTACACGGTATCGTAGGAATTCAGCTCGTAGTCGGCGAAGCTCTGACCAGCCTGACCCGTCGAACCGCCCTGGCCCGGTTTGCCATTTATGGAATAAAACCAAAAAACCGAGTTGGCGTTGGGATTGCTCGAAAGGTCGTAGCACGAGTTGCTCAGATCTGCGGTGATCGTATATTCGTTATCGACGGTCACCGCAGAAACATAGTTTTCGCTGTCGATCGTGACCGTGCTGTAACCAATGAGATCCGGGAATGCCTGCGAGGCTCCGAGGAGCAGGCGTTCGACCGTGGTGCTACCAGAGCCGAAAACAATCTGGAAACCCAAAGACTGTGCATACGGCCCACCGTAGTTGTTGTTGACGTAGTCGTTGTCTTGGCAGGTGAAGTCCGTATTGCCGTTGACGTTGGGGTAATAAACGTAAAGGAAGAATGTGCCACCCGAAGCATCGTCTGCAGTCGTTGTCACGGGTTTGCCGTCGACGGCGACGTGGAGGTCGGCAGCACTCTTGGAGCCGGCGTTGTGAAGCACATTCTGGAGGAGACGCAGCGAACGCCGGTAGGAAGCACGGTGCCGAAGCATCGAGAATCCATTGAGCGATGTCTGCGGCAGGTGGTGAACCGTCCGCCTCAGCACAGCACGCTCGGCCTTGGTGAGGCCATACTTGCCTTCGGCGTCGGTTATGGGGTCGACAACAAAACGCTTGAGCGCGTCGTCGTTCTGTAGCAGGTGGCTGATGTAACGAAGTAGGGCTGACTTTGATTCACGCATCATTATCTCCATCGATACTAGCGATAGCATCTCTTACTGTTGTGACTTGCAGTCTTGTCAGATGTCATATCGCCCCCACTGTTTCTCCCAGCACGGACCGAGCTGTTGGAGAAACCCATAGCTGATCAAAGTCTGAACCGGCCGGGTGGCCCTCTTGGCGCTCGGGAGCTTCTCGCCGGCGCGAGGAGGCGAGAAAAGGCAAAGCAGCTCCTCAGAGGCCAGCGCCGGCTGAGCCCTGCTAATGTGAGATGCGGCCTCGTGCTTTTCGTACGCTTCGCAGCACGAAAATCGAAAGCGAATAGGGTTCGACTATTCGAAGATCTCGGCATCGGCGAGGGGATAGATACAAAAACGCATTACCACTCCCAAACAGGCTTGGGACACTTCAGGCTTGGGACACTTCTGCATCAGACCAATAAACTATGTTTCTGAGACTATCGAGTCTCGCCTCCGTCCAGGGTTTTTGTTCAGGTTTGATTCGTTCGGGAGAAAACCTCGGCGTCTCGCTCTTTGAGCGGAAGCCGTCGCCGCCAGCCTGGAGCTGCTGCTTAGCCACGCAAACTACCGCCTCGGTGGCAGCGCTTGCAGCATCGCCTGGCATACGACCGCGGGATCCAGAACCTGGCGCCAGTGGCGCGAGATATCCTGAGCGTTGCGCTGGCCGGCGTCCCAGGCGCTCATCTCGCGAACCATGGCGTCCGCCAGAGCGCGCGGCCGGCGCGATGCGGTAACGGTGCCGAAGCGCCCCTCATCGGCCCAGCTGTTCAAGCTGGGAATCGCCGGACCGATGACGGTAGCTCCACAGGCCAGCGCTTCGAGGGCGGCATGAGGGCAGCCCTCCCAGCGCGATGAGAAGACGATCGAGCGCGCTTCGGCGAGCTGGTGGGCGACCTGCTCCTGCTGCTGGACGCCAACGTAGCGCAGCCGGGGAGCGAAGCGCTCGAGGCCTGCGAACCAGGCGTCGCCGCCACGGCCGAGAATTGCCACCTCGGTGGTCGGTCGCGTCTCACCAAAGCGCTCGAGCGCCGCGGCCAACAGGCCGGCGTCCTTCTGTGGATCATCCCAACGGCCGATCGCCACGATGCAATCACGCTTGTGTTCGGGTACCGGGCAGCTCAACAGCGCATCGCCGATGGTGAAGGGCACGACGTGCAGTCGGTCACAGAGCCCGCCAGCCCCGGCGCCGTGCAGAAAGCGCCGAAAGTTGCGGCGCGCCTCGGTGCTGCCGAGGATCACCGCGTCGGAAGCCCTCGTGCTGGCCAAGAGCTCCAGGTCTTCGGGTGAGGTCCGCCAGATGCCTTTGATCCATTGGGTCAACCAGTATTTGAAGACTCGCAGTCGGCCGCGTGGGCTTGGTTGGTAGACGAGCATGCGCTCCAGGCTGAGGCGCGGAAACGTTCGCAGGCCCATCTGACCGTCGGTGTCGGTCACTGCAATCACCTGCAGCCCCGCGCCCTGCATGGCCTGCAGCACCTCGGGCATGCGGTGCCAGGTGACGATCACCGCCACTTCGGCTCCAGTCGCGCGCCATACTTCCGGAGTGGCGAGCTGATCGGCGGTCTCCACGACATGCAGCGGACCGTCGAAGCCCTGCGCCGAGTCGTGATCGCAGACCACGGTCGCGGCGTGGCCGAGCGCCTCGAAACCGACCAGATACTGCTCGAAGCGGAACGAACAGTCGAGCAGCCGCGAGCGATGGTTCCAGACCAGGGCGATCTTCATCGCGGTGCGCCGCCAGGGTCTTGCGACGTGTCCAGCGACGTGCCCTGCGGTGTGTCCGGCGCATCCGCCGCCAGCGCGTAGAGCACATATTCCAGCGGATCGTGAAAGGTCATTCTCTGAGCGTAGCCGTGCTGTGCCAGGGCGCCTTCGGCCCCGGCGAGCACCAGCACCAGGTCGGGCTGGTGGCGCGCCAGCACCTCCATCATTGGCGTGTGCTGGACTCCGTCGTAGTAGTAGAGCCCCTCGGTGACGAGGCCGGCGTGGTCGATGATGCGCATGTTGGTGGCGTAGCCGAGGATGCCGATCGACGGCTGCAGCAGGCTGGTGTCGTCGTCATAATGCTGATTCAGCCAGTCGGCGATGGCGTAGAGCTGCTTTGAGTGGGGATCGAGCTGAAATTTGTAATCGAGCCCGCGGTTGACGTGGATCATCGCCAGGACCGCAGCGATCCCGATAGGAATGGTGGTGGCCAGGCGAGCTGCTGTGGTCGTTTCGTGACGCGTCAGCCGACTGATGACGCGCAGTGTTCCGTGTAGTGCGACTCTGAGGATTTCGTAGAGGCCGACGAGGAACAGCATCGTCAGCACGGGATTGAGGATGTAGTAGTGCCAGTGGAACCGCGGGTCGGGTCCGATCAGCGAGTAGACCAGCACCAGTCCGGCGCTGTAGGTGATCAGCACGAGGTTGTCCCAAGCCGTCTTGGTCATGCGATAGATGCCGGGAAGACAGATCAGCGGAAACAGCCAGGCGATCGTGGTCTTGATCAGCTCGTTCGAGGTGGTGAGGCCGACCATGTTGGCGAAGAAGCCGCGGTAGTAGTCGAAGACGAAGCGCAGGTAGCCGAGTACCGGGAAGTAGTCTTTCTTGGCCGATAGCGCATTGGGCAGGATGGAGTGGAAATACCACAGCGAGAACACCAGCCAGGGCGTGACGACCAGCGTGAAGGCGACGACCAGACGCCAGGGCACCTTGCGTCGCTCGAAGAGCAAGACGAGACCGATCAAGAGCGCCAGTAGCGCGGCGTCGTAGCGGGTGAGGAAAGCGATTCCGAGCACGACTCCGGTGGCCACTTCGCGACGCTGGGTGAAGAGGTGGAACGCCAGCAGCGTGAGGAATGCGAAGCTGTGCGTCTCCATCCCGAAATAGAGGTAGTTGAAGTTCAGGTTGGCGAGGATGACGATCGCCATCAGACCGCTGAGGGCGAGCGAATGCCCCTGGCGGACGATGCGCGTCGTCATCCAGGCGGTGAGCAGCAGGAAGACGATACCGGCGACGTTTTGAATCACCGCCGCATGCTCGCCGCCGATCGCGACGTATAGCGCCGACACCAGGGTGTGCAAGGGCGTCGTCACGCCGAGGACACGCTCACCGGGGTTGAATACGAAGCCCTCGCCCGAAGCGATGTTGCGCGCGTAGCGCAAGACGATCAGGGCGTCCTCGAACTGCAGGGTGGCGGCGATGTTGCGCGACGCTTTCCAGAGGAAGGGTAGCGCCAGCAAGAAGAACGCTGCGTCGAACCACCGCCTTGCGAAGGCGGCGGCGCGGTCGAGAGGCGTCGGATCGCCCGGCTGAGGCGTGCTGTTCAAAACCGCAGAGTCTGGCCCGAATTCGGCCTAGTCCGAGCCGGTGACCTCGAGCTTCTTGGCGTAGTAGCGGAACGAGCGGAACGAGATGTTGAGCAGCTCCGCCGCCTGGGTCTGGACGCCGCCGCAGCGCTCCAGGGCCTGGCGCATGAGCTCGCTGCGGATCTGATCGAGGTGAGCGTCGAGGTCGATACCTTCTTTGGGCAGGCTGATGGTCGCCGAAGGTCTGCCGCCCACCGAACGAATTTTGTGCGGCAGATCTTCGGCGGTCAGCTCCTCCTGGGTGCTGAGCGCCAGGGCGCGCTCGATGGTGTTCTCGAGCTCACGGACATTGCCCGGCCAGTAGTAGCTCTCGAGCAGCTCGAAGGCTTCGTTGGACACCCGGCGCGGCACCAGCCCGAGCTCGTGGCTGTACTTGTCGATGAAGTGCTCGACCAGCGGACGGATATCCTCTTGACGATCGCGTAGCGGCGGCAGATCGATCGGAATGACGTCGATGCGATAGAAGAGGTCCTCGCGAAATTCACCGTTGGCGATGCTCTCCCGCAGGTCGCGATTGGTGGCGGCGATGATCCTCACGTCCACCGGCTCTTCGCGATTGCTGCCGACCCGGCGCACCTTCTTGTCCTGCAGCACGCGCAGCAGCTTGACCTGCATCGGCGGCGTCATCTCGCCGATCTCGTCGAGGAACAGCGTGCCCTGGTCCGCCTCCTGAAACAGACCCTTCTTCTCGCGCACGGCGCCGGTGAACGCCCCCTTTTCGTGGCCGAAGAGCTCGCTCTCGAGCAGGTTTTCGGGCATCGCACCGCAGTTGATCGACAGAAAGTGCTCCTTCGAGCGCGGCCCCGAATAGTGGATGGCGCGGGCGATGAGCTCCTTGCCGGTGCCGCTCTCGCCGGAGACCAGCACATTCGATTGGGTCTTGGCCACGCGCTCGATGAGCGAGAAGATCTCCTGCATGCGCGGGCTCTTGCCGATGATGTTGGTGAACTGGTACTTGCGCTCGAGCTCGTTGCGCAGGTAGACGTTCTCTTCCTCGAGCTCGGTCTTCTCGAGCGCCCCGGCGGCCACCACCGTCAGCTCTTCGACGTTGAAGGGCTTCGAGATGTAAGTGTAGGCGCCGAGCTTCATGGCCTCGACCGCCGATTTGTTGGAGGCGTAGGCGGTCATCATGATGACCGCGACGCGCGGCCAGGTGCTCTTGATCTCGCGCAGCAGATCGAGGCCGTTGCCGTCCGGCATCAGGATGTCGCATAGCACCAGGTCGAAGGTGCGCTCCTCGAGCTGGCTACGCGCCTCTTCCACCGAGCCGGCGGTGCGGACGTCATAGCCCTCTTTCTCGAACAGAAGACGCAGGAACTCGGATAGGCTCTCTTCGTCGTCGACGACCAGCAGACGGATTTTCATGCCTCGATCTCCGGTGATTCCCTGGTGTCTCCCACGGGTAGCTCGACGGTGATTCGGGACCCGCGATGAGGCTCGCTCTCGACGCGGATCTCGCCGCCATGCTCCTTGACGATGCGATAAACGATCGCCATACCGAGGCCGGTTCCTCCTCCGAAGAAGGACTTGAACGGATGGAACAGCCGGCTGCGCTCTTCCTCGGTCATGCCGATGCCGGTATCTCGGAACTGCATATGATAGTACCCGTTTTCGATTCGCCCGACGACCGTCAGCCGGCCGCCGGCGGGCATCGCCTGCAGCGCGTTGCGAGCCAGGTTCCAGAAAATCTGGCTGACTTGATCGAAATCAGCGCGGATCAGAGCCGATTCCGGCACTAGGTCGGCGGCGATCTCGTGGAACGGCTGGACGTCTCCGCTGTGGCTCAGCAGCTCGATGTCTTCAGCCAGCATCGCGGCGATGTCGAATACCGCCAGATTGCGCTCGTTGGGCTTGGCAAACTGCAGGAATGCCTTGACGGTGCGATCGAGACGTCGGCTCTCCTTGAGGATGATCTCCGCCAGCTTGCTGCGCGATTCGTCGTCGCGTAGCTCGCGCGACAGCATCTGCACCGAGCCCGAGATGGCGGCCAGCGGGTTACCGACCTCGTGCGCCAAACCTGCCGCCATCTGGCCGATCGCCGCCATGCGGTCCTGAGTGCGCAGCTGCTCCTGCAGCTCCTTCCACTCGGAAAGATCCTGGAACAGCAAAATATGGCCCTGCAGGCCGCCGGCGGCGTCGCGCAGATGGGTGAGCGTAAAGCCGATGTGGATCGGGGTGCCGTCGCCGCGCAGGCTCTCGCATTCGGCACGTACCGTGATGCCACCGGTCTCGTAGAGGTAGCGCGACCATTGCTCGGCGGTGAGGATGCCGGTCTGCTCGAGGTGCTTGGTAACGATCTCGGTCTCGGCGCGGCCGAGGATCTCCTCGCCGGCGCGGTTGAGGCTGACGATGTTGGCGTCGAGATCGGCGATGACCAGGCCGCTCGACATCGAGCGGATGACATCCCCGTAGAGCCCCTGCAGATAGGTGAGATCGAGGTCTTTCTCACGCAAGCGCTGCTCGGAGCGCGCCGCGTCGCGCGCCAGGTAGGAGGTCAGGATCGCCACGCCATAGAAGCCGATGACGTGGACCACCAGGTTGTAGGAGAGCTGCAGCATGTCCGCCGGCTGTTCTGGCAGAGCCGGTAGCGGGGCCCCCCAATCGAACAGCCAGCCGATCCAGCCCAGAGTCGCCGAGACATAGAGGATGTAGGCGACCCCGGCGACGATCAGCACGCCGGTGCGGTTCAAGAAGACCGCTGCGACGCTGATGATGAAGATGTAGAGGATCGAGAAGCTGGGCAGCGCGAGCTTGAAGATCAGCAGCGAGATCAGCAGCAGATCGCCGCAGAACTGAATGTAGGCCTGGGCTTCGGGCCAGGGTCTGAGGAGCCGCAACAGGACGATGTAGAGCAGGCTCTGAACCGACGCGAACGCGATGAAGAACAGTACCGTCGGATTGCTGATCAGGTCTGGGTTGTACAGCAAATAGGGAATCGTCACGCTGGCGAGGACCAGCATGCGAACGCCGACCAGCCACCAGGCGGGGGTCCTGCCCGCCCATGGTGGAGACCGGAGTCGGCCGACGGATTGCTATGGACTCAGACACGTGGCTCCATGCTCCTTCCGCACGGCCACTCCCGAAACTGCCGCGGATCAGCCGATCTTGGAGAACAGCGAGAACATCGGCAGGTACATGGCGATGACGATCGTACCGATGACGATACCCAAGAAGACGATCATCAACGGCTCGATCAACTTCATCAGGCCGCTGACGGCGGTATCGACTTCGTCTTCGTAGAAGTCGGCGATCTTCGACAACATCTGATCGAGCGCACCGGTCTGTTCACCGACGCTGATCATCTGGCAGACCATCATCGGGTAGACCTTGGTCTCCTGCAGCGGAGCGCTGATCGTCTTGCCTTCCTCGACGCTCTTGCGTACGGTCATGATCGAGTCTTCGACGATCGCGTTGCCCGAGGTGCGGGCGGTGATCTCGAGGCCGTCGAGGATCGGAACACCGGATGAGGTCAAGGTGGCGAGGGTGCGGCAGAAGCGCGCGATAGAGATCTTCAGCAGCAGCCCGCCGATGATCGGCAGCGCGAGCTGCAGGCGATCGAGAATGCGTCTGCCGCGGTAGGTTTTGTGCCACTCGCGGGTGGCGACGGTCGCCAGGATCAAGAAGAGTATGAGCCAACCGCCGTATTCCCCGACCATGTTACTGGCCTGGACCACCATCCGGGTCAGGTAAGGCAGCTGCGCCCCCATGCCGGCGAACAGCTGAGCGAACACCGGGATGACCTTCCACAGGATGATGTACACCACCGCCGAGGCGATGATGATCACCGCGACCGGATACATCAGCGCGCTCTTGACCTGATTCTTCAGCTTGACGGCTTTCTCGATGTAGGTCGAGAGCCGCTGCAGAATGATGTCCAGGATACCGCCGGCCTCACCGGCCGCGATCATGTTGACGTAGAGGTTGTCGAACGCGTTGGGATGACGCTTCATGGCCTCGGCCAGCGACATGCCGCTCTCGACGTCGGAGCGGACCGCTTCGATCACCGCTTTGAAGATCTTGTGCTCCTCCTGGCCGCCGAGGATCTCGAGGCACTGTACCAGCGGCAGGCCGGCGTCGAGCATGACGGAGAACTGCCGCGTGAAGATCGACAGCTTGGCGGAGTTGATCTTGCCCCCGAGGCGGGGCAGCAGGGGGATCCGGGTGTCCTTGGCGCGCAGCGAGGTGACGTTGATCTGCTGCCGCCTCAGGATCGCCGCCGCGGCGTCCTTGGAGTTGGCGATCAGCACGCCCTCTTCGATCTTGCCGGTTCGCGTCTTGCCCTTCCATACGAAGTTTGGCATCGATTACCTCCTCGCCGCGGCACCCGTCTGCAAGTTGGGATTGAGCGCAGCCGGGCCGCGCGAGATCATCTCCTGCAGCTCGTCGGGGAGCGAAGAGCGTCCCAGAGCCGTCTGAAGCGTGATGGTTCGTTTGAAGTAGAGAGAAGCCAGGCTCTGATTGAAGGTCTGCATTCCGTGTTTGGCCTGGCCGGTCTGCATCATGCCGTAGATCTGGTGAACCTTGTCTTCGCGAATGAGATTGCGAATCGCCGAGTTCGGGATCAGGATCTCCATCGACAGGGCCCGTCCCTTGCCGCTGGCTTTGGGCAGCAGAGCCTGGCAGATGATGCCTTCTAGCACCAGCGACATCTGAGCCCGCACCTGCGACTGCTGGTGCCCTGGGAATACGTCGATGATGCGGTTGATGGTTTGGGCCGCGGAGTTGGTATGCAGCGTGCCGAAGGTCAAATGGCCGGTTTCCGCGATGCGCAGGGCGGATTCGACGGTCTCTAGGTCGCGCATCTCTCCGATCAGCACGACGTCGGGATCTTGCCTTAGGGCGGCCCTCAGGGCGCCGGAGAAACTGTGGGTGTCGGCATTCAGCTCGCGCTGATTGACCAGGCAATTCTGATGCGAGTGGAGGTACTCGACCGGATCCTCGATGGTCAGAATGTGCTCGTGGCGTTCGCGGTTGATCTTGTCGATCATCGCCGCCAGCGTGGTCGACTTGCCGGAGCCGGTGGGGCCGGTCACCAGAATCAGGCCGCGCGGCTTCTCGGACAGCTTCTCGATGATCGAAGGCAGGCCGAGATCGCGGAACGACAGGATCTCGTAGGGAATGGTTCGGAAAACCGCTGCCACCGCGCCGCGCTGATGGAAGACGTTGGCGCGAAAGCGCGACAGGCCTTTGATGCCGAATGAGAAATCGAGCTCGAGGTCTTCTTCCAACCGATGTTTCTGAATATCGGTGAGGATCGAGTAGGCGACCTGTTTGGTCTCGGTCGGGGTCAGCGGCGGGACGTTGAGGGCCCGCAGCTTGCCGTCGACCCGGATCTGGGGCGGTGAATTGGTCGTGATGTGAAGGTCAGAGCCGCCTTGCTCGACCATGCTTTTGAGGAGGGCATTGAGTGTCGGTGCCACGCGCGAAGCTCTCCTAAACCACTAATCTATGCCGCTGTTTTCGTTCAGCAGGTTTAAACCGGGATGAGCCCGATCCGTTGAACCCGATCCGTCCGATCGGGCTTTTTCTAGAGCAACCGATAGATTCTACTCTATCGATCAATCGCTCACAAACGCACGCCTGCAGATCTTCAGGCGTCGGCTTATGGCAAGGTCTGAACGGGATGGGTCTGAACGGGACAGGTGAGATGGGGGCAGGTCTGCGATGGGGGCAGGTCTGAAGAGGAAAAGGTGAGATAGGGTAGCGAGCTATGGCCGAGAGCAAAGGCAGGAACGAAAACTTCCACGAAGAAGACGACGTCGGCAAGGTCTATGACAGCCGCTTGATGCGTCGCCTGCTGGGCTACGTCGCGCCCTACCGTGGTCGGGCCGTGGGCGCGGTCGCGCTGATCCTGTTCTCGTCGGCCCTACAGCTGGTCGGGCCGCTGGCGACCGCCGTCGCGCTGGACCTGTTCATTCGGCCGATGGAGAACCGCGAGACCCATGCCACGGTCAGCCGCTGGGTCGACGGCTGGCTCACCGCTGGCGGCGTGGTGATGGATCCGATCACCGGGCTGGCCGCGACAGTCGCCGTTTTCACCGCGGCGCTGGTGCTGACCTTCGCGGTGCTCTTCCTGCAGGGCTACATCATGCAGATGCTCGGGCAGCTGATCATGTTCGATCTCAGGCGCCAAGTGTTCGCCAAGCTGCAGCGTCTGTCGGTTGCCTACCTCGATCGGCACCCAGTGGGGCGTCTGGTGACGCGGGCCACGACCGATATCGCATCACTCAACGAGCTCTTTACCGCCGGCCTTGTTTCGATCTTCGGCGACATCGGCTTGCTGGTCGGTATCGCGGCGGTGCTCTTCCTGCTCAACTGGAAGCTGGCGCTGGTGAGCTTCGCCATCCTGCCGCTGCTGCTCGGACTCAGCGTGTGGTTCAAGACCCGAGCGCGTCAGAGCTTTCGCCGGGTGCGGGTCAAGATCGCCCGAATTGGCGCCTTCCTGCAAGAGCACATCACGGGTATGTCGATCGTGCAGCTGTTCGGCCGCGGCGACGCCGCCAAACGCGAATTTTCAGACATCAACGCCGACCACCGCGACGCCAACATTCGGGCGATCTTCTACTACGCCGTGTACTATCCCGCCGTCGAGCTGATCACCGCGATCGGCCTGGCGCTGATCGTCTGGTACGGCGGTGGAGAAGTGCTGCAGAACACCCTGTCACTGGGTGCTCTGGTGGCATTCCTGCAGTTCGCCCGGAGGTTCTATCAGCCGCTGGCGGATCTGTCGGAGAAGTACAACATTCTGCAGGCGGCAATGGCTAGCTCGGAGCGCATTTTCCAGCTCCTCGACGCCGAAATCGACGTCACTTCGCCAGCGCAGTGTTACCGCCCGGACACGGTGCAGGGTGAGATCGAGCTGCAGGATGTGACCTTCAGCTACAAGCCCGGCGAGCCGGTGCTCGAGAACGTCTCGTTCAGGGTGGCGGCGGGCGAGACGGTGGCGATCGTCGGTCACACCGGCGCCGGCAAGAGCACCCTGGTCAACCTGCTGCAGCGCTTCTACGACATTGACTCGGGGCGGATCCTGATCGATGGCGTCGACATTCGACAGTGGGATCTCGACGTCATGCGTCGCGCCTTCGCCATGGTGCTGCAGGACGTCTTCTTGTTCTCTGGCGACGTGCAGGGCAACATCCGGCTCGGCGACACGTCGATCACCGACGCACAGCTGCGCCAGGCGGCCGAGGAGGTCCACGCGCTGGACTTCATCGAGCAGTTACCGGACGGTTTTGCGACCGAAGTGAGGGAGCGTGGGGCGGGCCTTTCGGTAGGTCAGAAGCAGCTCATCGCGTTTGCTCGCGCTCTGGCCTTCGACCCGAGGATCATGATCCTCGACGAAGCGACCTCGTCGATCGATACCGAGACCGAGCAGCACATCCAAAAGGCCCTCGACCGCCTGCTGGTCGGGCGCACGAGCGTGGTCATCGCCCATCGTCTGTCGACCATTCAGCGTGCGGACCGCATTCTGGTGCTGCACAAGGGGCGGTTGCGAGAGCAGGGTAGCCATCAAGAGCTGCTGGCTGCACGGGGTATCTACCACACGCTCTATCAGCTGCAATTCCAGGGTCAGCGGGAAGCATTGGTCAGCGTTTGAAGGGCGCCGAGGTTCCGAGATGAGCCCCGTCCTGGTCGAGATCGTGCAGCTGTGGTGGCGCGACCTGCCGTTGGGTCGCATGGCGCTGATAGTGCTGGCGTCCGTGCTGCTGGCGGTCGCTTGGGCGCTGCGCCCGTCTCGTTCCCTACTGGCGAGCCAGGTGCATGGACGGTGGCCAGCGTGGAGGCGTGGGCTCGTGATCGTCGGGTCGTTCGTCGTCGGCTATCAGCTGGTGCTGAACCGCGCCGCGCTGTTCGACGATGCCTTCATCACCTTCCACTACGCGCGCAACTTCGCCGAAGGCCTGGGTCTGGTGTTCAACCCTGGCGAACGGGTGGAGGGCTACACCAACTTCCTGTGGACTGTGCTGATCGGCGCGCTGCACGCGCTGACGCCCTTCGAGGCGCCAGCGATCGGCCTAGCGCTGTGCCTGGTGGCGTTCGGCTGTAATCTGCTGCTGATCGCACGGCTCGGCCGCATCTTGTGCGAGCGCTCGAGCGATGTTCCGCACCTGCCGCTCGCGACCCTGTTGCTGGCGCTGCACGGAGTCACCACGTCCTACGGCACGAGCGGTCTCGAGACCGGAGCGGCCAGCCTGCTGGTCAGCCTGGGTGCTCTGTTCCTGGTGCGTGGCCAAGGCGTTGGGGATGCCGCGCGGGCCGGGCTGATGCTGATCCTCGCCGCGTTGATGCGTCCCGACCACGGTTTGTTCTACGCCGTCGGCGGCCTAGTGCTGCTGGGCGACCGGGTGCCGGACCTGATCGCCGCGTATCGCGGTGGCAAGGACGGGGTTCGCGGGCTATGGCGGGCGGGTGGCGGCGCCCTGGCGGCCTACGCTGCGACCTTCGGCATCTACGCGCTCTATCTGCTGTGGAAGCTTTCGTACTACGGTGATCTGCTGCCCAATACCTACTACGCCAAGTCGGCTCACCTCACCTGGTTCGAACAGGGCCGCGTCTATGCCGCGACCTTCTATCTCGGCTCGCAGGATTGGCTGGTAGTCATCTTTTGCCTGGTCTGGCTGGCGCGGCCGTCGGCGGATGCCGGGGTCCGCCGCTTCAAGCTGTTCCTGGCGGGTAGCTTCGTGGTCTACAACTTCTATGTCGCGAAGGTCGGCGGCGATTTCATGTTCGGACGCTTCTACGTTTCGCTGATTCCGCTCTATCTCCTCGGTGCGGAAGCGCTGATCCATGAGCTTTTTCGACGCCGTCCCGTTGGTTACAGCGAGGTGGAGGACGGGCACCCAGGCCTTTCGCGTCCAGACCTTTCGCGCCGTGCTGTGGCCGGGCTGGCGGCCGGGCTGCTGCTGGCCTCGAGCCAAGAGGTTCGCTTGATCCCGGAGCATCAGGTGCGCTGGGGCATTGCCGACGAGACGACCTATTACCGAATCAAGAGTTTCCACCCGCTGGTCGCAGGCCACTCGCAAGAGCTCACGGGGAGGTTCTTCGGGCGGACGCTCAAGGAGCGCGGCCTCGAGGTGGTGCTGGGTACCGGCGGGCCTGGATCGGTAGCCTACTATTCGCGTCTCGAGGTGGTCGATACGCGAGGTTTGACCGATGCTTTCGTCGCCCGTCAGCCGCTGCACGAGCGCGGGCGACCGGGCCACGAGAAGGTTGCACCGCGCGAGTACCTACTGCAGCGCGGCGTCCATTTGCTGCGCATGCACGCCGCGCAGAATGGATTCCATCCGCCCCAGTGGCAGCGCGTGGTCCACGTCGACTTTGGCCCTGCGTCCGGGGGGACGCGCTGGCAGATCGCCCACTACGATCGCGACCTGATGCGGCGAATCAAGGAGCTGGCACCGGAGATCCGTTTCCTCGATTTCGAGCTCTGGCTGGGGCACTACCTCGCGACCCTACCAAACCGACCGCCACAACGAGTACGGCACGATGTGAAGTGGCTGCGACGCTATTACTTCGATCACAACGACGATCCGGAGTCTCTTGCCGCCATCGAAAGCTGGCTCGCCGAGCAAGGATGGTGAAAGCTGCACTCTTTCATGACAGTAGCTCTGTCTCATGACAGCGAGAATGGTTCACTTGTGAGAAAATAAGCGCTTCGGCAAGAGACATTCAATGGCATACCGGCTTCTCGCAAAGTTTGACGACCAGACCATCCGCGCCACGCTGCATCGCGGTCGCAATACCTTGGGTTCTGACCCCGCCTGCGAAATCTGTCTGCCCAACGCCACTGTCTCTCGCCGCCACGCCGTTGTCACCGTGACCAAAGCGGGCATCGAGCTCGAAGATCTGGGCTCGACCAACGGAACCCTGCTGCGATCCCAGCGCATCGAGAAGTCGACGCTCGAGGTCGGCGATATGTTCGTGATCGGCCGGGTGGTGGTGATCTTGGAAGAGCTCGCCGACGACGATCTGGAAGTCGGCATCGTGGTACCCCGCGAGCATTTCGATCCCAGCGGTTCGATGACCTTCGACGTCGGCGAGCTGACCGAGTCGTTCAGCCCGCTCGATCGCTTCGCGCTCGATCACCTGCCGCGGCTGCTGGATACGCTTTGCGGCGATACTGATCGCCAGCGCCTCGCCCAGCAGGTCGGGTACACGCTGTTCGAGACCATGCCGGTGACTGCGGTCGAGATCATCGAGACCAATAATGAAGACAAGGGCGTGCTCTACGCCGCCGAGCGTCCGCAAGATGAAGAGCACGACGCCCACTGGGTGGAGGCGGTAGCGCCGGAGTGCCAGATCCGGGCCCGCTTCGACCGCCCGACTTCGGGTGAGCACTACCGCCCGGTGGTCGATTCCGCGCTCTCGCTGTTGATCCTGGCAGATCGCAACCGAGCCCTGAAGCCCGTCGCCGCCCGGCCGCCAAAGCCCACCGGTCGGCCGCAGCCGCTGACCGTCGACAGCGCTATGCAGCGGATCTACGATCAGGCTGAGCGCGTGGCGCGCGGAGATGTCAGCGTCTTGATCTCGGGCGAATCCGGTACCGGTAAGGAAGTGCTGGCGAGCTTCATCCACAATGCCTCGCCGCGCGCGTCGCAGCCTTTGGTGACCATCAACTGCGCCTCGCTGCCGCGCGATTTGCTCGAGGCCGAGCTATTTGGAGTGGAGAAAGGCGTCGCTACCGGCGTCGAGGCGCGCCCCGGTAAGTTCGAGGCTGCCGACCAGGGCACCATCTTCCTCGACGAAGTCGGTGACATGGCGCCCGAGACCCAGGCGAAGATCCTGCGCGTGCTGCAGGAAAAGGAAGTCTTTCGTCTCGGCGGCCACACGCCTCGGCCGGCACGGGCGCGGGTGGTGGCGGCGACCAATCGTCCGATCCACAAGATGTTGGCCGAAGGTACCTTCCGTTCGGATCTCTACCATCGCATCGCGACCTGGGAAGTCGAGCTGCTGCCGCTGCGTCGGCGACGCGCTGACATCCCGAATCTGGCGGCCTATTTTCTGACCCACGAGGCTCAGCGCTACGGCATCCGAGTGCGCGGTATCTCGCGAGCGGCGCTGCGCGCCCTCAGGCGCTATCGCTGGCCGGGTAACATTCGACAGCTGAAGAACGAGCTGTCCCGAGCCGTGCTATTCCTGGAGGATCGCGAGCTGCTCGACACCGGTCGCCTGAGCGCCGCCATCCGTGGTGACGAACAGGCCAAGGCCGGTCTGCCGCTGTCCAAGATTCTGGAAGCCGTCGAGCGCGACGAGATCGTCGCAGCCTTAGACGCCTGCGGCGGCGACACCTCGACCGCCGCCGAGCGGCTGCAGGTCAGCCGGCCCACGCTGTATCGAAGGATCAAGAGCCTCAAGATCGAGTCGCCGCCGAAATAGCAGCGTGCGCGCTGGATTTCAGAATCGTACGACCAGGCCGGCAGACCTCTGCTCGATGGTCGGCGAGCCTTCTCGCCGCAAATCGAAGACGACGCGCGCGATCGGCTCGGGCTCGGCCTGATACTGGCCGATGCGAACGCGCTCGACCGGTCCCTGAGTGACTTCGACCGCCGAGCTTGGGCTCGCCTGGACGACGCCCAGGAGATCGATCACAAAGCGCTCCGGTGAGGTCAAATGAGACGTTGCGTAGGTAAACTCGCCACCGACTGAAAGATCGACGAGGGCGGTCTGGACGTCGTCGTCGAGCAGGCTCACGGCCAGCAGCCGGGCGTTCGCGGACGTCCCGGCGGCCGGCGCCCCGGCGGCCGGCGCCCCGGCGGCCGGCGTCCCGGCGGCCGGCGTCCCGGCGATTTCGGCCGCTGCTGCGGTGTCAACCTCCCTTGGAGTAGGGCTCGGTTCGGTAGTCGCTGCGGCTCGCTCGCTGGAGGGCGAATCGGCGGGCTTGGTTGCCGCGATCCGTCCCGCTGATGCTGGCCGTACGTCCGGCAGCTGTGGCGCGTCGACTTCCATAGTTTGCACGGGCATGCCGTCGACCACCACGTCCAGGGGCGAGACGCACACCCGTTCGCCGTCCGACAAGCCAGCGCCGACGATGGCGACATCATTTTCGATGCGGACGACTTCGATATCGCGCAGCCGCAGCCGCTGTTCGTCATCGACCACCAAGACTTGCCCCTCGCCGCGCAGGGCAGCGCGCGGCAGCAGGGATCCCCGCACCGTGCGACCGATGATCTCGGCGTCGACGAACAGTCCCACCGCCAGCGGCGGCTGCTCCGGCTGGAGTCGACTGTAGGGATCAGTGACTCGCACTACCAGATTCATCATCCGGCTGCGTTGATCGAGCTCGCCGTCGGCGCGAACGATCGTGCCGGGCCAACGGTGCTGCCGACCCGCGAATCGGGCCGACAGCGTGGCTTCAGGGCCGCTGCCGCCGTCGCCAAAGGCCAGCGGCATGTCGAGATAGGCCAGCTGCTGATCGGGCACCGGCAGCCGAACCTCGGCGTAGTCGATCGCGTGCACTGTCGCCACGTCTTGACCCGGGGTCACAAACTGGCCGATCGCGACGCTCGTGCTGTGCACGCGGCCGTCGAAAGGAGCGCGGATCACCGTGCGTTCGAGGGCTAGGCGGGCCATACCGAGCTCGGCTTCGGCGGCCCTGAGCATGGCGCGCGCCTCGGCCAGCTGCGGCTCTCGCAGCACCAGCGGGTCTGGACGGCCCTCACCCAGCTCGCGCCACTCGCTGGCCGCCACTCGTGCTTCGGCCTGCTGCTGAGCCAGACGGAGCTCGGCCTGGG
Source organism: Acidobacteriota bacterium (assembly GCA_039030415.1). Lineage (GTDB taxonomy): Bacteria > Acidobacteriota > Thermoanaerobaculia > Multivoradales > J023 > JAAELT01. Next base: position 20,819 of record JBCCEE010000008.1, on the reverse strand, counting down.
CCACCTGTGCCGCGGCGCGCTCCGCCTCGAGCTCGTACTCGCGCGGGTCGAGCCGTACTAGAACCTCGCCCTGGGTGAAGAAACCGCCGGCTTCGAAGCGTGCAGAGACCGAGGTCACGGCAGCAGCGACCTGCGCAGCCAAACGGGTCTCGGTGCGCGGCAGCACCGTGCCCTGGGCGTTTACCCGCAGCGGCACCTCCACCGTTCGCACCGGCACCACCCGCACCAGTGGATCCATAGTAGCCGGGCGCAGGGTTTCCACTGGCGTCTTCGATTGGACGAAGGCGACAGCGCCCAGCAAGCCGGCGATCACGGTGATGATCGGCGCAACGATTTTGGTCATACCAAGGTCTCCTCGGCATGCGTCGAGACGTCGTGCGACGGATGGTGCAACGAGATAACGGACACAGGAATAGGGACTCCGCGAACCGGCGGGAGATAGGACGAATCAGATTGCAGGGTGCCAGAATATTGTTACGGCGACCATTGCGGCAGCGCAAGCGGTAACTCGCCTGACACCATCGGTCAGGCAATGCGCTCAAGAAACGGAACCCTGGCGCCGCGAAGCGCTCTGGTGCGCCGCTCAGCTCTTCAGCTGGTGCAGGAGAAAGACGCGCGCGGCCCGCCAGTCACGGGTGACGGTGGCCGAGCCGACGCCCAGCACTTCCGCCGCTTCGTCGAGGGTCAGTCCGGCGAAGTACCGCAGCTCGACCACCCTGACCAGCCGCGGGTCCAGCTTGGCGAGGGCTTCGAGAGCGCGGTCGAGATCCAATACGTCGATGTCCTGTTCGCTGGTCAGCCCTGCGCTCTCCAGGGTCACCGGCACGCGGTCACCGCCGCGCTTCTCGGTGCGGCGAGCGCGAGCGTAGTCGACCAGAATCCGACGCATGGTCGTAGCCGCGAAGCCGAAAAAGTGACTGCGGCTGGTCCAGCTGACGCGTTGTCGGTCGACGAGCTTCACGTAGAGCTCGTTGATCAGGGCGGTCGGTTGCAGGGTCTTGGCACCGCTCTCATCGGCGAGGTAGATCGACGCGAGCTTGTGCAGCTCGTCGGTGACGAGGGGCACTAGGCGGTCCAAGACATCTTTGTTGCCATCGTTCCAGGCCAAGAGCAATTCTGTGATGTCTTCGGGCATCCCCACATGATAGCTCGATGCACCGAAAAGTTCTGCCAGCAGTCGCTGACATCGGATAAGGCTCCGCCACAGCGTCGGGGACCGACGGCCTGAGCTTCAACTTGTGCTATCACTACTTAAAGGCGTGATCCGTTGCGATTCTCTATCAATATCGCGGCGGATTTTTTCGCCAGGAAGAGCTCACCAGCAGATCGCTCTAGCTCTTTCGAAGCTCAGCGGGATGCTTCGCGTTGTGCACGTCGCGCGGCGGCCAGCTCAGCCAGGCTGTTGCGGGTGCGCTCGATGCGGTGCGAGTCGGCGGGAAGGGTCGCCTCGAGCTTCGGCAGCAGATCCTCGAGCACCGCTTCGGCTTCGTCGAGTCGACCTTGACGCAGCAGCGTTCGGCCCAGGATCGACTGTGACGACAGCGTCCACAATGCGGTCTCACCCACCCGCTCGCGCCAAGCTTCCAGAGCGGTTCGCGAGTTGGCTTCCGCGTTTGCGTAGTCGCCGAGCTGGAGCTCGAGGTTGGCCAGCCATGGCAGCCACTCCAGCTGACGGGTACTGTCCTCACCATGCTCTTGCGCCAACGCCAATGCACGGCGCATGGCGTCGGCCGCCAGCTCGAGGTCTTCGAGCCGGGTCAGCGCCAGCGACAGGTTCGCCAGGGTGGCGGCCAAGGTGGGGTGGTTGTTGCCGAGCGAAGCGTCGGCGACCGCGACCGCTCGCTCGAGCGTAGCGCGTGACGCCTCGTAGTCTTGACGCCGGTATTCGATCTGTCCGCGGGTGTTGAGTACCGTGCTGATACGCGGGTGGTCGGGGCCCAGCGCCTTCTCGGTCACTTCGAGCGCCAGGTCTGCGAGCTCGCTCGCTTCATCGAGCCGCCGCTGGCTGACCAGCATCTCCGCCAGATTGCTGAGGTTCATGGCGTAGTCGGCATGCTCGTCGCCGAGCTGGTGCTCCAGGATGCCGATAGCCTGGCGGTAGAGCTGCTCGGCCCGCTGGCTGTTGCCGAGGTGCTGCTCGGCGTTGCCCAGGTTACCCACCATGACGGCGAACTTGTAGTCCTCTTCGCCGACCAGCTCGCGCTGCATGGCGATGGCCTCTTCGAGCACCGTCTTGGCCTCGTCGAAACGCTGGCGGTCGAACAGCAGGATGCCAAGGTTGGCGAGCGCGGTCGCCAACACCGGATGGGCTTCTTCAAAGAGCTGGCGCTGGATGGCGATCGCTTCTCGAAAGAGCTCTTCGGAACGGTCGTAATCGAAGCCCTGCTCGGCCCGCGCCAGGTTTGATTTCATGAGAGCCACTTCGGGATGCAGCTCGCCGTGGGCCGCCAGCAAGATCTTGAGCGCTTCGCGGTACTTGCCGCGGGCGTCGGCAACGTCGCCGCGCCGCATGCGCAGCTCGGCGAAGAACTCGAGAATCTTGGCGCGTGCCACCTCGTCGTCGCTTGCATCGGCCACGACCAAGGCCTCGCTGAGCATTTCTTCGGCGGTCTCGAGATCTCCCAGCACATCTCTCAGATGGCCAATGCGGGCCACCGCCAGGGCGACCTGGGCTCCTTCCTCGCCCTGCTGTAGGTGCAGTGCCAGCACCTCGCGGCTGACCGTCTCGGCGCGCTGGTACTCGCCTTGGATGGTGAGAATCTCGCTCAACCTGCGCAGTCGCTCTACCAGCTGAACTTCATCTGGGGGTTCCAGCCGGCGGGTGATCGCGATCGATCTCTCGAGCAGCTCGACGCCCTCTTGCATCAGCCCGAGTTGAGCGAAGGTCTGGCCCAGAGTGCTGAGCAGCTCGGCCTTGAGCTCGGGGTCCTGCAGCTCCCGGTCGATCGATTTGCGAGCCTTGGTCAGCAGCTCACGAGCCGTCACCGCTTCGCCGCGAGCGCGGCTGGGGGACGGAAGCTCGAACAGCTCTTGCAGCCACCCCGAGACTTCCTCAGCGCGATTGCGTTCTCGTAGGGTGCGATCGCGCTCGTCGAGAATCTTGCGCTGCTGCACCAAGAGGGTCAGCACAAAGCCGATGAGCAGCACGAACACCGACACCGTGACCGCTACCGCGACGCGGTAGCGGCGGACAAATTTGGTGGCGAGGTAGACGAAGGTTCCGCGCCGGGCTTCCACTGGCAAACCGGCCAAGTGGCGCTCCAAATCCTGACCGAGCTGTGCCACCGAGGCATAGCGCTCACTCGGCTCCTTGCGCAGCGCTCGCAGGACGATGGCGTCGAGGTCGCCGGAGAGTCGGCGGCTGAGCTGGGTGGGATCTTCGTCCTGGCGGTCGGGCCGCTCATCCGAGCCCGGCTCACGGGTAGTTCGGGTGGGCGGATTCCCGCCGAGTACCACGGTCGAAGGCCTCGAAGGCTGGTGACGGCAAACCGCCTCGACGATCGACTCCAGGCTGCCACCCTCGATCGGATAAGGGCGTTTGCCGGTGAGCAGCTCATAGAGCAGGATGCCGAGCGCATAGACGTCGGCGGCGGTGGTGACCGGCTCCGCCCGCACTTGCTCTGGGCTGGCATACTCCGGCGTCATCGGCATCACGCCGGTGCGGGTGGGTAGCACCGTCTGAGGGAAGTTCTCGGGCCGCAGGATCTTGGCGATGCCGAAGTCGAGCAGCTTCGGTGTTCCCTCATCGGTAACGAGGATGTTGCTCGGCTTGAGGTCGCGGTGGACCACCAGATTCTGATGGGCGAATTGAATCGCCTCGCAGACCTTCAGGATCAGCTCGATGCGTCGGTCGACGCTGAGCTGATGGCGTCGACAGAAGCTATCGATCGGCAGCCCTCGAACGTACTCCATCACCAGATAGGGCCGTCCGTCCTCGGTCGAGCCGCCATCGAGCAGCTTGGCGATGTAGGGGTGCTCCAGGTTGGCGAGGATCTGGCGCTCGCGCTGAAAGCGTCGCAGCAGCTCGCCGCTCTCACGCCCCGGCCGCAGGATCTTGATCGCGACGTCCTTGCGGAACGCATCGTCGTCGCGTTGGGCGAGGTAAACCCGCCCCATACCTCCCTCGCCGATCGGCTCGGCCAAGCGATAAGGACCCGCCTTGGTGATGGTCTCCTTGACGAAGCCATCGACTTTGCCGAGGCGAGCGATCGGATGCTCGAGCAGCGTTCCGCCCTGGTCATATGACTGCAGCATGGCCTCGACTTCGGCGCGCAGCTCGTCGTCGTCGCCGCAGGAGCGAACGACAAAGGCAGGGCGCTCCTCGGGGGCGAGGTCGAGAGCGCCGTCGATCACTCGGCGTACTGCCTGCCAGCGTTCAATGTCGATTGCGGGCTCCTCTCAGAGAGCAGAAGGGGGGTATCTGCGGGCTCATTGTCGCTTCTCTGACGACAGCCGCAGCCTCGGAACCATCATAAGAGCAGAGAGGGTCGAGACATAGCGAGTCGGGGCGCAGGTGACGACGAGAATCGCGTTCGTGGGGTTCGAACCCCGGCGTTACGCTGCGACTCTCCACCGAGTCTTGATGTCTCAGCGTCATTTTCTTCTACGCTCCAGCGCGGGCACAAGATGGGTCCAAAGCGAATTGACGCCATCTGTCTACTCATCTTATATCCCTGTATTTTCTGTCTATAAGCGTGATTTACCGTTCTAGACCATAATCCCGGCCATGGATCACGACAGAGTTACGTTTCGTGTAATCCGTGATGAATTTGATGGCTTTGTAGCGTACGATCGAAGGGCTTTTGCGCGATCCGAAGACCTGCGCCGTAGGCCACGGCGAGGGGCAGGACAGGGTCTTTCGGATCCAGGCGGGGAGTCCCAGGCAGGCGTTGGCTCCGCTGTTGCTGGAATCAACGGATTCACTCGACTCGAAAAATCGATGATCGAATCCCCGACCTGTTGGCGCCTTTCGACTTGACGAGGCCGCATCGTCATCCACCAGGAGGAACTATCGTGAGAAAACCCGTCGTCGCTTTTACTTTCATCTTTTATCTGCTGTCGTTCGCTGCTGCTCTCTCCGCTCAACCGGTGGAGGAGGTCCATGAGTTTCATATCTACCCCAACGTCGAGTCGACGCCCCTCAAGCTGCATTGGCTAACCGTGGAGCAGAACTCTCGGTTGGTGGTCGTAGCACCACCCAGCTTGGGAACCCTGGAAGCCGGCCGCTATACGCCCGTGCCGGAATTCTGGCGCACCGGCGTCGATCGCGTCAGTCTGAAAGAGGCCGGAATGGTCAATTCACCGGTCTATACGCTGCTGCTGACGGCTCTAGTCCCCGACTACCATATCGCGCAGATCGAAATGTCCTTCGCGAACTTCGAGGAGTGCCTGAACCCCAATTGCATTCCGGTATGGTGGGATGATCTGGACCCGCTCGACCTGCTCTCGGTCAACGGTAACAGCGCGCTGTCGGGTGAGCGCAGCTTGAGCTTTCAGATTCCGCACAATGGAGGCGTCGGTCGCGTCAAAGAGGACATCGATCCTTACGGTGGCGGCGGCGGAACCGGTGCCGGCGGCAGTGGAACCCATCAGGTCGAGCCGCCGGATTACAACTATCAGAACGCGACGGCGGTCATCGCCTCGCTCGGGGAGCTCGAGATCCAGGTTCGCATGCCCGACAGGATGAGGCCCGGCAGCGGGGCTAGCGAGCTGTCCGGGTACCAAATGCGGATCGCCGCTCCCAACAACCAGTTTTGCGTCACCTGTGCGACACCGTGGCGGCTCATGCCCTTCAGTCACCCGATCCACACCGAGGTCTGGGCCGGCGACAAGGTCACAGGGCCGGACGAGACCGTACCGCGGCCGCGGGGCCTGCGTTTCACCGTGCAAGTGGACGGTCAGCAGGCGACGGTCGATCGTCTGGAAGGATACTTCGATGCTTGGGGTCTCGAGCTAGGTGTCCTGCGAGCCAATGGCATCGAGGGCTTGTCGGGACAGTACGATGATTTCGAGACCTGGCGTGAGATCTACTTTCATCGTCCGCTCGGCAAGATCGCCGACGGTTTCGAAGGCGGCGGGCATGGTAGCTGGGTGTTCGATGGTCCTGTGGCGATCACCAGCGACGCGGCGATCTCCGGCAAAGCCGGGGCTGAGATCGAGCTCGCTCCCCTGATCAACCACCGATCCGAACATGACCACGCGCTGTTGATCGACCAGACGCCGATCGCGGCGCACGCCCTGACTGCCATGATGCGCGTCGACTTGTCCGACCTGAACGTCGCTGACGGCACCACGATGCAGATCCTGCGAGCTTCGGCTGACGATACCGTCGACTCCTTTCTGCGCGTCGCTCTGGTCCTGCAGCGCTGGGGCTACCAGTACCGGGTTCAGCTCGTCGCGATCGACGACCATCGGCATGACCCCCACGTCACCCCCTGGGTCGTACTCGCCAACGAAGAGACGGATTTGGTGGTGCAGTGGCGCAGCGCCGAGCCCGGCAGAGACAACGGTGAGATGCGGCTGTGGTCCAAGGGAGCCTTGGTTGCCGAAAAGCGTGGCATGAGTAACGGAACCCAGCGCATCGAGAGCGTCGCCTACGGCGTTCACGATCTGTTGGTGCCTGAGCGGAGCATCGGACTCGGCACGATCAACATCGACGACGTCGCCTCGTTCTCCAACCGTTAGGCTGCCTCAGCGCTCCGACTTTCTGATGAGCTGATTTGAGTTGCCGGCCCTGGACGCGAGTCCTGGGCCGCTTGTGGGTCTGGGCAGACCGTCAGGCTTCCTGCGCCGTTGGTGCCGGAACCGGGTCCTCCACTCCGAAGAGCCGGCGTGCCACCGTCTTGACGTCTTCGAGGATCAGGTAGCCCACCGGCACGAAGATCAGAATCACGCCGGTAGCGAAGAGGATGCCAAAGGCGAGCGAGATCGCCATCGGGATCAAGAACTGCGCCTGTAGGCTCTTCTCGAGCAGCAGCGGCGTGAGGCCGGCAAACGTGGTGAGTGAAGTCAGCAGGATCGGCCGGAAGCGCTTCTCACCTCCCTGGCGAATCGCCTCCGTCAGCGGCGTGCCCGAGCGGTAGGCGCGGTTGATGAAGTCGACCAGCACCAGGCTGTCGTTGACCACCACGCCGGTCAGCGCCACCATGCCAAAGACCGACAGGATCGCTAGATCGACCCCCATCATCAAGTGGCCGGCGACCGCTCCGATGATGCCGAACGGCACCGCGCTGAGTACGATCATCGGCTGCGTGTAGGAGCGGACCGGTACCGCCAGCAGGGCATAGATCAGCACCACCGCCAGGGTGAAGCTCTGCTGTAGGCCACCGAGCGTCTCGCGCTGCTGCTGCTGTTCGCCTTCGAGGGTGTAGGTGAGCCCGCGGTAGTCGGCCATCAGGCGCGGCAGGTCGTCGCGCAGCACGGTCGCCAGAATCTCGTTGGCGTTGGCCTGATCGAGGTCGACGTCGGCGGTGACGTTCACCGTGCGCTTGCGATCGGTCCGCACGATGGTGGCGTAGCCGCGGCCGAGCTCCATCTGGCCAGCGACCGAGAACGGTACCTCGTCGCCGGTCTGAGTACGGATCCGCATCTGCTCGAGGCTGGCCAGGGATTGGCGCTCTTCTTCAGGGTAGCGCACCATGACCTTGACCTCGTCGCGACCGCGTTGAATGCGCTGGGCCTCCTCGCCGTAGAAGGCCTGGCGCACCTGGCGCGCCAAGTCAGAGAGCGAGATGCCGAGCGATTCGGCCTGCGGCGTCACCTCGAGCTTGACCTCCTGCTTGCCGGCGCGAAAGGAATCCGCGATGTCTTCGACGCCAGGGTACTGAGCCAGCGCACCCTTGAGATCCTCAGCGGCTAGGCGCAGCTCGTCGAGATCGGGGCCGGCGAGCTGAATGTTGATCGCCTCGCCGGCCGAGAACAGCGATGACACGAACACCAGCTCGACGGCGTCCGGCACCGCCCCGGTCATCTCGCGCCAGCGGCGGTTGAGCTCCGACGCCTTGATAGTGCGGTCCTCGGCCGGCGCGAGCTCGATATTGACCTCGCCCAGGTGAGGCGACGCGGTGCTGCCCTGGAAGTCGAAGCGATTCTGGCGGCTGCGGAACGGCTGGTCGCCAATCGTGGTCAAGACGTGACGGAAGGCCTCGGGCTCCCCCTCGTCGGCGAGCTCCTGCGCCAGCTGTTCGGCGCTCGCCTCCACCGTCTCCAGGATGCGCGCCGTGGTCTCGGCCGACGTGCCTTGCGGCATGGTCAAATAGGCGACCAGATTGTCGGCCTCGACCGGCGGAAAGAACGAGAATTTGACCCGCCCGCCGGCCACCATGCCGACGGTCAGCATCAGGATCGAGACGCCGATGGCGACCGTCACGTAGCGCCACTCGAGGGCCGCCTTCAGGGTCGGGCGGTACGAGCGCTCGATCAGCCATTCCAGCAGTCTCACCGTCGGCCGCTGCAGGCGCTCGGTCAGCGCCAGCAGGGGTGCCAGCGGCCGCGGCCTGCGGTCGAGGTGCTTGAGGTGGGCGGGCAGGATCATCAGCGCCTCCACCAGCGAGAAGAGCAGCACGGCGATCACGACCAGCGGTATGTTGCGCACCACTTTGGCAGTGTTGCCAGTGACCAGCAGCAGCGGGCCAAAGGCGGCGACGGTGGTCATGATCGAGAACACCACCGGCACCGAGACCTCTCTGGCGCCTTCGACCGCCGCCCTCAGGCCGTCCTTGCCCATCTGCAGGTGGCGGTAGATATTCTCGCCGACCACGATGGCGTCGTCGACGACAATGCCGAGTACGACGATGAAGGCGAACAGCGAGATCATGTTGATCGAGAGATCGAGCGGCGGCATTAGCCAGAACGCGCCCATGAACGACACCATGATGCCGACCGAAACCCAAAAAGCGAGGCGCAGGCGAAGGAACAGGGTCAATACCAGCAGCACCAGCAGGAGACCGGCGCGACCATTCTCGATCAGCGTGTCGAGTCGGCTCTGCAGCAGCACCGTGTCGTCCTGCCAAACGGTCAGCGCGATGCCTTCCGGCATGCGCGGCCGGGCCTGCTCGAGATAAGCCTTGGTCTTCTCGGCGACCTGGGTGACGTCCTGGTCACCGACTCGGAAGACCTGTACCAGCACCGCTGGGTCACCGTCGAAGCGGGCTGCGAGATCGGTGTCGGCGAAGCCATCGATCACCGTCGCCACCTGACCGAGGGTGAGGCGCGTGCCGTCGGGACGATTGAACAGCACCAGGTTCTCGAACTCGCGACCGCGATAAGCCTGGCCGTCGGTACGCAGCAAGATCTCACCGGCCTCGGTCTTGACCGAGCCGCCGGGCAAATCGAGCGACGAGCGCCGTACTGCCCCCGCTACCTGATCGAACGTCAGACCGTGGCGCCGCAGGGTTTCTTCAGAAACCTCGATCGCGATCTCGTAGGGTCGCGCCGCTGCTAGCTCGACCTGCGTGATGCCGTCGAGGCCGGCGATCTCATCGCGCACCTGCTCGCCGATACGCCGCAGGGTCAGCTCGTCGGCATCGCCCGAGACCGCGATCGACAGTACCTGGCGCCGCAGAGTCGCTTCTTGGATGATCGGTTTCTCGGTCTCTTCCGGAAAAGTGTCGATGGCGTCGACACGGGTCTTGACGTCGTCGAGCGCTTCGCGCGTGTCGACGCCTTCGAGCAGCTCGATAATCACCGTGCCGACGCCTTCAGCAGCGGTCGAGCGCACCCGGCTGACAGATTCCAGGTCGGCGACCCGCTCCTCGATGCGGGTGCACACCGCCTCTTCCACTTCCTCCGGTGCCGCCCCCAGATACGGCACGGTGACCGTGATCAGGTCGACCGAGAACTCCGGGAAGACTTCTTTGCTGACCTGCGAAGTCATGCTGGTGTAGCCGGCCAGAAGGATCAGCACCATCAGCAGATTGGCGGCTACGGTGTTGTTGGCGAACCAGCCGATGACGCCGCTGGTGATTCCTCCGTCCCGAGTCGCGGGCTGCGTCGAAGCGTCGTCGCTCATGACGCCGTGCCCTCGCTGCCGTCTGCGATGGTGCGACCGTCTGTGATCGTACGGACCTGCATGCCCTCGGTCACGACGTCGAGCGGAGTCACGCAGACCCGCTCGCGGCTCTCCAGGCCCGCGGCGATCATCGCCTGCTCGCCCTCGAGCCGCGCCACCTCGACGTCACGGAAGCGCAGTCGATCTTCGTCGTCGACGACCAGCACCCGGTAGCGGTCGCCGCTCGGGCGCAGTGCGGAGCGCGGCAGCACGATCAGGTCGGCTACCGAGCGCCCCTCGATCTCGGCCTCGACGAACAGGCCGACGGCCAGCGGTGGCCTGCCGGGATCCTGGCCGGCGCCGTAGGGGTCCTCCACCCGAGCCACCAGATTCATCATCCGGCTGCGGCTGTCGAGCTCGCCCTCGGTGCGAACGATGCGTCCCTGCCAGCTGTGGCGGTCGCGGCCGAAGCTGGCCCACAGCCGAGCGGTCGGCCCCGGCCGATTGCGCTGGCCGTTGCGAAAGGTGAACGGCAGATCGAGGTAAGAGAGCTGGTCGGCCGGCACCGGCAGGCGGATCTCGGCGTAGTCGGTGGCGTGAATCGTCGCCAGCACGGCGCCTTTGGGCAGGAACTGACCGCGGTCCACCTGCTTGGCCCGCACCCGGCCCGCGAACGGCGCCCTGATGCTGGTGCGCTCGAGGTCGAGCTCGGCTTTCTCGAGCTCGGCGCGGCTGGCTTCGAGGCCTGCCCGGGCCTGGGCCATCTGCGGCTGGCGCATCACCAGGGCCGACGGCTCGCCCTCCTCGCCGAGCTCGTTCCATTCTTCGATCGCGACCTTGGCCTCGGCCTCCTGCTGCACCAGCGCCAGCTCGGCCTGCGCCACCTGGGCGCGAGCGCGGCGCACCGCCACCTCGTAGTCGCGGGCGTCGAGGGTCACCAAGACCTCACCCCGGTCGAAGAATCCGCCGGTCTCGAAGTTGCGCGAGATGCTGACGATCTCGCCGGGCACCTGCGCCACCAGAGTGGTCTCGGTGCGCGGCAGCACCGTGCCCTGAGCCTGCACGTCGAAGGTGAGATCCTGGCTGGCGACCTCCAGCACGCGCACCAGCGGTGCCAGCGGTTCGCTCTCACGAGTCTCCACCTCGGGCCGAGATTTCACCAGGGCTCGGGTGGCGAAGGCGCTCAACAGAATGATGACAAGGGGAAGGATCAGTTTCTTCATGATCAGCCTCCCGGGGAAACCCCGGGTCTAACGCCCCTCCTGGGCAGAAGAGCTCGACGCAGCGCTGGGCTCCGTCGGCTCGGTAGGGTCGGATGTGGCGGTTCCGGACGGGTTGGCGGTCTCGCTGACGGATTCCGTAGCCGACTGGGTAGCGGCGCCGAAATCGCCCCCCAAGGCGAGATGGAGATCGACTCGATTACTGAGCCGCTGGTTGCGCACGGTGAGCAGGCGGCTCTCGTTGGAGAACGCCTGGCGCTGGCTCTCGAGGATAGTCAGGTAGTCGCCGACGCCTGCCAGGTAGCGATCTTCGGCCAGGCGGGAAGCTGCCTTGGCCTCCTCGGTCGCTGTGGCCTGGGCAGCCTCTTCGGCCGCCAGCAGGCGCTCGGCGGCCAGCGCGGTTTCGACTTCGGCGAAGGCCCGCAGCACGCCCTGAACGTGCTGCGCCAGAATGCGCTCTTGACTCGCTTCGGCGAGCTCCACCGCAGCCCGCAGGCGCCCCCCCTGAAAGAGCGGCTGCAGCAGACTGCCGGCGAGGTTCCACACCGAGAAGTCGCCATCGACGAGGTCGCTCAGGCTGTCGCTCGAAGTACCGCCGGAGCCGGTGAGAGTCAGGCGCGGGTAGAGCGCCCGGCGCGCCTCCTTGACCCGCAGGCCGGCCGCCGCCAGCCGATCTTCCGACGCCAGCAGGTCGGGCCGCCGGGTCACCAGCTCGGCGGGCAGCCCCACGGGAATCGCCGCCGGCACCTTCGGCAGCTCGATCAACGGGGCATCGGTCTCGGAGCCGACGCGTCCCGAAGGGTAGCGCCCGAGCAGCACCTCGAGCTGGCGACGCGTGGCGTCGAGCCCCCGCTTTCGCAGCTCGAGCGACGCCTCGGCCTGGGCCCGGTTCGAGCGCGCCAGGCGCAGATCGAGCGGCGAGGTGACTCCGCGCCGGTAGCGTGCCGCGATGCGATCGGCGGTCGACGTGCGGCTAGCCAGCGTCTCGGTCGCCAGCTGCACTTGATGCTCGGCCTCGGTGACCGAGAACCAGGCTTTGGCTGCCTGGCCGGCGAGTGACAGCCGGGCGGCCTCATAGTCGGCGCGGGCCGCCTCGGCGTCGCTTTGCGCCGCCGCCCGGCCGGCTCGCAGGCGTCCCCACAGGTCGGGCTCCCAGCTGACGTTGAGGCTGGCGCCGTACGATGAGGAGAGCGACTTGAGCGGCCCGGACTGGCCCGGAATCGGGAGTCCGACAAAGACCTGCTGACGGCGGGCGGCGTCTAGCCCGGCGCTGACCTGCGGTTTCAGGGTGGCACCGGCGATGCGCGCCTGGGCCACCGCGGCGTCGACGGCAGCAGCAGCAGCGCGCAGGTCGTGATTGTGCTCGAGCGCCTCCTCGAGGATCGCGTCGAGGTCCGTGACGCCGAAGCTCGTCCACCAAGGTTTGTTGGTATCGACTTCGCTGGCGCTGGCGTCGGCATCGCTCGACGCCGTTTCACCCGGTGCCGCTTCGGAAGGATCGGCAGCGGTCCACGCGGCGGGTGGATCGATCTCGCGGTTCGGGTCGACTACCGGCGGCGCCGAGGCGCAGCCGGTGCCGAGCCCGAGCAGGACCAGCGTGAGCCCGTTCCGGACTACCGCGCTCGATGTGAGCCCACGCATCACGCGTCTCCCATCGGTGCCGACAGACCGCCGCACATGAAGCGCACCAGGCGTTCGACGATGCCGTCGAGATCGCGAGTGTCTAAGGCATCGCCGTGTACCGCTTCGATCATCTGCGAACCGGCGATGGTATGAGCCATGGCTCCAACCATGAATTGCATCCTCCACAGCAGCTCCTCGGGAGCGAGCTCCGGCAGGGCGCGGGAGAACGCCGCCTTGAAACGGCGGATCGCCTCGGCGAGCTCGCCGAGCAGTACCTCGCGCAGCATGGGGTCGGGCTGGGTCATCGCCCGACCGCAGATCTGCGCGAAATGACGTCCGCCGTCGGGTAGCTCGCGGCCGAAGCGCACCACCGGCCCAACAAAGGTACGCACCAGCGTCTCCAGTTTGGGCCCGTGCTCTCCGGCCTCGCGTTCCGCTTTATCCAGCAGGCGCATGCGCTCGGCGTTGATCGGCCGCAGGTGGCGAGCGATCACCGCTCTGGCCAGATCCTGCTTGGAGCCAAAGTGATAGTTCGCCGCCGCCAGATTGGTGCCGGCGCGGGTGGTGATCGCCCGCAGCGACGCACCGGCCACTCCGCGCTCGGCGATCAGGGCTTCGGCCGCATCGAGCAGGCTCTGTTTGGTGTCGCTCGGCTCTGGCATCGGATCTGACATCTGGGGGCTTCCTGGTCTGAAGGGTGTCGTCTCGGTGGTGAAGTCTCGCTGGCTCGATTTCCAGTATGGCGCAAACGAACGCTTGAATCAAACGTTCGTTTGAATTGTACGCGGTCTCTCGCCAGAGGTTGCAAACGAATGAAGTCATGGCCTCCAGGAAGGACGAGCAGAAGCAAGCTCAGTCGTAGTGCTTGACCAGCGGCCACAGCTCCGACATCGGTAGCCGCAGATCGCGGCACAGGTGGATCGGCACGTCGCGCTCGTAGGGAATGCAGTGGGTGCAGGTCGCAGTGCCGACGACCTCCACCGAGGTGCAGCGCCGCGCGAGATCTTCGCGGCTGCCGCCCAACATCAGAATCACCTCACCGGTGCCGGACCGCGGTCCCCACAGCCAGTAGTTGTTGTGGCCAGCGCTGGCCGGCGGGAGATCGAATTCCTCTCGAAAGTAGTCGATGGCACCGGCACGACCATAGTTGGTGGTGAAGAGCGTCGCGCGCTGACGATCGCTCTGCGGCAGCCCATGGTAGGCCTCCGCCACCGCGGCGGCTTTTTCGCGCCAGCCGAACATATCGGCATAGAACTGCGGCAGCTCGGCCAGCTCGTGCCCCTCTTCGGTGCCGGGCTCGACGCCCAGCGCTCGCGCATAGGCAACGTAGTGCTCCACCTGCAAGAGCGGCATGGCCATCGGCGCCAGCAAAATGCCGCTGGCAACGAGAGCTATTGCGGCACCTTGCGTCCACCCGCGCCGCGGCAGCGCGTTGGCCCAGGCGACGCCTCCGGCCGCGAACAGCATGGCGTAGGTGGGAGCCAGGTAGCCCGCCCGCGACTGACCGTTGATCAGCAGCACCGCGCACGCCGTCAGCCAGGCGACGCCCAGCGGTCGAAAATCGCGACCGCCGGGCGCCAACAGCAGCCAGCCCAGGCCGCTGAGCCACAGCAGCAGGGTCGTCGGGTTTTGCTGCAGGATCTGGCCGGAGAGGAAAGTCCAGACGGACAACCCGGAGTACTTGCCGCTCACCGCGCTGTCGATGAACTCCAGATGCGCCCAATCATTGGTGGCATTCCACAGCACGTAGGGCAGGAAAATCAGCGCGCTGACGAGTCCGCCGAGCCACGGCCACGGAGTGGCGAGCCACCGCCGCTGGCGGGTCAGTGCGACGCCAGCGAAGACGCCGAGGCCGATCCACAGCATGCCGATCTTGTTGAGCAGCCCGAGGCCGAAGACCAGCCCCAGCAAGAGCCACAGCCTGGGCTGCTCGCCGCGGATCAGCCGCACCAGCAGATAGGCCGCCAGCGCGGTGAGGAAGAGATCGAACACGTTCATCGACCAGATCGAGGTCAATGCCAGGTTCGAGCCCGAGACGACGGCCGCGACGCACGCCAGGGTCACCGCCAGCCGGCCGCCGCCCATCTCGTGCGCCAGCAGACCCGTCAGCAAGACCACTCCGGCACCGACGATGGTCGGCAGCAGACGCAGCGCGAACAGCGAGTCGCCGAACAGCGCGCGGCTGGCCGCCAGCAGGAATACCGACAGCGGAGGATGGTCGACGTAGCCCCACGCCAGGTGGTCGGCGCAGGCCAGGTAATAGAGCTCGTCGCGAAAGATCCCGTAGCCACCCCAGGCGTTGGCCGCCAGATGGAGCAGCAGCTTGACGAGCGCAAAGGCGAATATCAGATACATGACGACCCGGTCGTGCTTCGGGTCATGAGTAGCGTGAGTCATAGTAGAGAGTCCTCCATGGGTTTGACGCCCCCAGCCTGCCCATCTGTCGATTGACACGCCATCGACCCGCCCTGACGCCACCCTGACGCCGCTCTGACGCCGACCTTACGAGCGCGTAAGGCCCCGATCCCGACGGCAAATCCGGGCGCCTCGTGAGACCCCAGCCGCTGCGCCGCTGGTACGATGCGTCCATGTCCGACCCGGCCCCCAGTCGCTATCGATTCGGCCCCTTCGAGCTCGATGTCGACGAGCGCACCCTCGAGCGTGACGGTGCCCCGATCGCCCTGCAGGAGCTGCCGCTCCGGCTGCTGAGCGTGCTGGTGCAGGAGGCGCCGGCGCTGGTGACGCGCGACGCGTTGCGCCAAGCCCTATGGCCGCCCGACACCCACCTCGACGTCGACGCCAGCCTCAACACCGCCGTCGCTCGCGTGCGCGAGGCGTTGGGCGACACACCCGGCGATCCGCGCTACGTCGCCACCGTGCCGCGACGCGGCTACAGGCTGGTGGCGCCGGTGACACCAGCCGTCGCCGAAGCGCCCAGGGTCGAGTCTCCGACACCCGCCCGTCCGCCGCGCTGGAGTCGAGCTCAGGTGGCGATGGTGATCTTCGCCGTCGCGGGTTCCCTGGCGCTCGGAGCCCTGCTGATGCGCCAGGTACCGCCCGCAGCACCCTCCCACTCGCAGAGCATCGCTTCGACCCGCGACGCGGCCCGCGAGCATCTGTTGATCGCTCGCCATTACGAGGATCGCCGCTCGCGCGAGGGGCTCGAGAAGGCGATCGCCGAATACCAGAGCAGCCTCGCCCTCCAACCGGCCAGCGCCGAGGCCTACAGCGGGCTGGCCAGCTCCTACGTGCTGCTCGGCGTCTACGACTACTGGCGTCCGCGCGATGCCTTCGGCCCCGCTGCCACCATGGCCGAGCGTGCCCTCGAGCTCGACCCCGAATCCGCCCGCGCTCACCTCACCCAGAGCATGGTGGCGGTCGCCGCACGTTGGGATTGGCAGGCTGGCGAGAGCGCCCTCGAACGAGCCCGGGAGCTGGCGCCCGACGCTGCCGACGTACGCTTCTGGCAGGGAATCTTCCTCTCCGCTCGCGGCCGGCACGCCGAAGCCGTCGCCGCCACCGAGTCCGCCCTGGCCAGTGATCCGACCTCGCCGGTGTTCAACACCGGCCTCGCCTGGCGGCTGTTCGAAGCTCGACGCAACGACGAGGCAATCGCGCAATCCCACCGCGCCCTGGGGCTGACGCCGGACTACTACGACGCCTGGGACAATCACAAGTGGATCCAGGTGACCCTGGGCAATGCAACCGAAGCCGTCGAAGCCTGGGCCCGGGCCGACGAGCTCGACGGCAAAGACTCAGAGGGCGTCCTCGAGCTTTACCGCAAACAAGGGCTGCGAGCGCTGCACCAGGCTTCGATCCGCGGGCAGCTCGAGCGCGCCGACCAGGGTCGCTACCACTCGCCCTACGACTTGGTGCTCGAGTATGCGGCGCTCGGCGAAGTCGAGCCGGCGATGACCTGGCTCGAGAAATCCCTCGCCGAGCGCGAGACCGACCTCATCACCATGGCGGCAGATCCCCGGCTCGACGTCCTGCGCGAAGCCCCGCGCTTTCAGGTCATTCTCGGCGAGGTCGGCGCCCGCTCGGGGTCATGAATCAAGTCGCGGGCTCGATCAGATCCCACAGCGTGCCGTAGAGGTCCTGAAACACCGCCACCGTGCCGTAGGCCTCGGTCTTGGGCTCGCGCACGAAGGTCACGCCACGGGAGCGGTAGAGCTCGTAGTCGCGCCAGAAATCATCGGTGTAGAGGAACAGAAACACCCGCCCGCCCGTCTGATTGCCGACGCGCGAGGCCTGCTCATCGCCCACCGCCCGAGCCAGCAGCAGCCGCGACTCCCGCGCCCCCGGCGGCGCCACCACCACCCAGCGCTTGTCCTGCTCGGGCTGGTAGAGATCCTCGATCAGCTCGAACCCGAGCTTCTCCGTATAGAACGCAATCGCCTCGTCGTAGTCGCGAACGACGAGCGCCGTCAGTCCCAGGTGCTGTTTCATCCGATCAAAGGGCTGATCAAGGTTGAGAAGCGTTGTCTTCGCCTCGTTCTCGAAGCCGTCGATACTGACGGACCCACATCGCTGCGAGATGGTCTGGCATTTCGACCGCTTGCAAGTCTACCGTCCTCTGCTGCCCGGACCGAAGTATGGAAAGACGCACTCGTTGAGCGGCCTTCAGGTCTCGAAACAGCTGAAGTGCATCGAGCTGGGTCTGACAGCTAGCGTCCGCCCCGTCGATGCTCAGAATGATGTCACCGGCCTCTAGATCGGTCTTGGACGCCGGCCCGCTGGGAGCCGTGCCATGTATCAGTAGAAAGCTCTCCTGGTTCTCGGCATCGCGCTCGCACGTGATGCCGAGGCCGAGCCAGCCCGTCGGCGCCGTGATCTCGTCGAATTGCGTTTGAGCATTCAGGGGCGCGGCCAGACTCGAGAAACACAAAATCAAGAGCAGGCTCCTGAGCACGTCTTCCGCTGGGGTTGTCGCTCGGCTCATAGGTTGGCCCCCAGATCCTTCGACGCATCTCGAGCTAGATAGGGCAACGCCAACTCGATCCTCGAGCTCGGGGCCAGATAGGCCGAGCGGCAAACCGGCTCCTCAGCCTGGCGGCAAAGCTCATAGTCGCCACTTTCGACCTGAATACGGAACGAGCCGGTTTCATCGTCGATCTCCTCGGCCATCGCTCCAAAGGTCGGCGAGATGAGCTCTTCGATGCGAAACGAAGCTCCGGAATGACTCAAGATCTGGGAGAACGTGTCGCGCCGAAACGGGATCACCAATTCGCCGCCAGCGGCGGACACTTCCACGGTGGTGTAGTCGAGAGACTCACTGATCGGAATACTGCGCATCACTCGAGGCGCCCGCCCCGCTCGCACGAAGAGATCCAGTCTCTTTTGTCCGGGAGGTAGCAGCGTTTCGATCACGCCGGAGGGACCGACTCGGTGGACCTGCCGTCCCCCGAATCGCGGGTCTCGAAGGATCACCGTCGCGCCGCTGGCAGGTCGACCCGAGGAGACCAGGTGCAGCTTCACGCTACGCCAGGTCTCTAGCTCTATCTCGATTTCGGCCGCCTCGCCTTCGCGCATCTCGAGAGCTATAGGACCTGCCCCACGAGAACCCGTTGCGTCACACACCAGCTCGAGCGGCCCCTCGCTCAAACCGAGCATGCGAAAGGTGCCGTCTGGCGCGATGTGCGTCTGCGCTAGCAGACGCCCGCCACGCAGCGCAGTGACGATCACCCTGCCAAGCTCCTTGTGCCCGTCGCCGATCACCTTGCCGTCGATCCGCCCGCCTGGCAGCACAAGGTCGAGCTGGGCGGCACCAGCGGAATCGCGTTCGATGAAGATGGGGTCGGCTAGGGCAAGCCGCTGCTTGCCGGTTTGAAAGTGAGTACGCCATGCTCCAGCAAGCGGAAGCGTGCCTGAAAACCTGCCGTCTTCGTCCACCTCGAATTCGATCTTGCCCCCGGATCCGTTGGGAGCGTCTAAGGTCAGAGATAAGGTGCCACCGCCGATGAGCTTGCCGCCCGAGCGTACCCATCCGGTGACCGGAACAAAGTCGAGCTCGAGCTCGAGGCGAACATCACCATCGACACCCATCTCGATCAGCTCGGTACCATACTCCTGCCGTTTGGAGTCGAGCACAACAACTCGATAGTGACCCTCGTGGAGACCGCCGAAGTTCACGTAACCATCTTGTGCCAGCAGCTCGTCGTGAGCTCGATAACTCGAGCCAGGAAGGTCGAGAACCCCGAGTCGAACCGTCCAGGGTTCGTGATGCGGGTCGACGCTCGGTGAGATGTCGACTTCGAGCCAGCGCTTCTTCTCTAGAAGGATCGGATCGTGCAGTCTCAGATCCTGCTGAGCGAGCACCTCGAGACCGCGCAGCTCTCTGATGGAAAGAGCCGGCGAGCCTTCAGCCCGCAGGGTGTAAGTATCGGCTCGGACACTAGAAAAAGAAAACGCTCCGCTGTCGTCCGGGTGGGTGGTGAGCCGCTGAAGGTCAGAGCGTCGTCGATCCTCCTCGGAGCGAATCGCGAGCTCGGGTACGAGAGTCAGCTCAATTCCAGTCTGGCTTCCCTGGGCCACCTCGACGACGCCTGCGACCGTCGAGCCCGGCTCGAGCTCGATCTCCCCGAGGTCTTGGCGCTGTTTGGCGTCGACGCTGAGGTCCCAGAAAAAGACCGGAGCCCAGCCGTCGGCGCTCAGACGGAGATCCCACCTGCCGGCGGGGATCGAGCAGAACCATCGGCCAGCAGCAACAGAGCAGGGTATCGAGCCCCTTGGAGGCGAGTCGGCGGCCGAGGCCCCGCTGGCACTCGAGACCCCTATGGCACTCGAGACCCCTATGGCACTCGAGACCCCTATGGCACTCGAGCCCCCTATGGCACTCGAGCCCCCTATGGCACTCGAGCCCCCTATGGCACTCGGGACCCACTGCGCCGTCAAGCCCGAGGTGAACGAGTGATCCACATCCCCGCTGATGCTGCCTGACGGCCACAGCGTGAGAACGACAGACCGGGCTTCCGAGTCGATCTGCGAAACGGTCGGCGACCAGCAATCTTCAGCGCTCAAAGACAGCCTCTCAGGAATCCGCTCCAGCCGAACAGATCCAGGGACTGAGGTCTTCAGCAGCTGGCCATCAAACGCTAGGGTCGCAGGTCCAGAGCAGCCCGCCGCTCGGCCCATCTCGAGTCGCACAGTCAAGGATGAGTCGCTCGCGATCTCGGAGGCTGACACATTGGACCCCGCTGTGAAACAGATTGCTGCCAGACCCAACAACACGTTGCTGAAGGGCCTGTCACTGGAGGCCCAGTCAGAGAGCCAGTGGCGCATGGCCTTAGACCCAGAGGCAGAAATCACCCAAGCAGCCGGGTCGGCACAAATTCAGCGTGACCGACGTCCCGTCCGGATAGATGATTCTGATAGTCCGGCAGATTCGAGTGCCCTGGCAATTGCTGAAGGTGTCGAGGCTGGGGGAAGGGACTGTGACGTCGACACACTCGCCCCGCTCGAGAAACTCATGGCAGTATTGGCAGTCATCACCCTCGGCACCCACGTTTTGAACCACTGCCAAGAGCATGAGCAAACCAAGCCCAATGACAGTCTTCCAAGTCATGGCTCGGGGTAAGACTCGACGAATCACATCGAACCTCCTCTCGAGTAACCAGATATATTGTTGCTATTCGCATTTTATCTGTGCTTGGCTTGGGGTGCAAACTCATCGAGCCTGGCGTGTTGATTCGGAAAGCAGTCCGCGTCGGCAGCTCCTCCCTGAACTGACGTAGCCACGGCTTGGCGTGCACCAGGCGTTGCTAGAGGACGGCGGCTGTGGTCAGGCAGAGGTGGAGCCGGACGATGGGCTTGGAAGCCCAGCAGCGTGCCCTCGTCCCGTCGCTGGGGCGTAGGCCTCGCCGTGACGGAGATGTCGAGCTCGCCCGGTTTCGAAGGTTGGGGAGTAGAAGGCTGGGGTGTCGCGGCTTCGTCAATGCTGGCCTCGCCGGACGCGGCTTCGCTGGTGCTGGTTCCCGGCTCATCCGCTG
>JBCCEE010000007.1:0-45756 GCA_039030415.1 Acidobacteriota bacterium | reverse complement strand
GGAGCAGGAGCCGCGACCTCCGAGCCAGCGCGTGACGCGCGGCGAGCACGCCCGCGATCGTGCCAAGGCTCGCCGCAGCGACGTGCGCCAGCTGGTGAGGCGGCTGCATCACGACCTCGACTGGATCGTGCTCAAGGCGCTCGAGAAAGACCGCAATCGACGCTATGCGTCGGCCTCGGAGCTGGCGGCCGACATCGAGCGTTACCTCGAAGGGCGACCGGTGGTGGCTGGACCGCGCAGCACGCGCTACCGCCTAGCCCGCTTCATGCGTCGCCACCGAAGCCTGCTGGCGCTCGGCAGCCTGGCGGTGACGCTGCTGATCGCGGGCATCATCGGCACCACCCTCGGCCTGCTGCGAGCACAGCAGGAAGCGGAGCGAGCGCGAGTGCAGACCGACATCGCCCGCGAAGTGCACAGTTTTCTGACTCAGGATCTGCTCTCCGCGGTCGCCCCCGACCAGCAGGGCGTCGAAGTCACCATGCGGCAGGTGCTCGACCAGGCGGGGCAGCGCATCGAGGGCAAGTTTCAGGCTCAACCGAGGGTCGAGGCGGCGCTGCGCCAGACTCTCGGCTCGACTTACCACAGCCTCGGCGTCTATGACGCGGCGGAGACCCATCTCAGACGCGCGCTCGAGATCCATGACGAGCTCCAGGGGCCCGAGCATGCCGATACGCTACAGGTCACCTACATCCTGGGCACCCTCCACCGGCTGCAGGGCCGCTATGACGAAGCCGAGACGCTGCTGTCGCGCGCCGCCAGCCACCGTCGCGACTTGCGTGGTGAGGTGAGCGAGCTGGAGCGCTCGGCGTTCCGCGCCCTGGCGACGCTCTACCAGGTGTCGGGACGCCACGCCGAGTCCGAGGCGTTCTACCTCGAGACGCTGCGCGAGCGCGAGGAGCGCCTGGGGCGCAATAGCCTGTCGACGGTTGGCGTCATGAGCGAGCTGTCAATTCTCTATCAGCACAGCAACCGGCTGGCGGAGGCCGAAGGCCTGCAGGCCCACGTGTACCAGGTTTGGTATGAGCAGCTCGGCCCGGAGCATCCCACGACCCTCAACTCCGCGATCAACCTCTCGGCGCTCTATCTGAGACTCGAGCGCTATGACGAAGCCGAGACCGTCCTGCTCGAGGCTTTGGGCCCGATGCGCCGGGTGATGGGGGAGGAGCACCCGCGCAGCCTCATGATGGCCAACAATCTGGGCTACTGTTACGTCCAACAGCGGCGATTCGCCGAGGCTGAGCCGGTGCTGATCGAGAATTACACCATCAAGCGCCGGGTGCTCGGCGCGACCCATCCGAGCGTGATCGAAGCGGTCGAGAACCTCGTCGATCTCTACCAGGGCATGGACGAAGCCGAAAAACTGAGGCGCTACAGCACGGAGTTTCTGCGGTTGACCGGCCAACGAGCCCGAGAATCCGGGGCTTCGGCGAGGGATCTCAACCGATACGCCCGTCAGCTCCTGACCACCGCCGCGGTGGATCTTCGCGATCCCGCGGCGGCACTGCGCTTCGCCCTCGCCGCCAACGAGCAGACGTCCCACGGCGACGCCCGCATGCTGGAGACGCTGGCGCTGGCCTACGCCGGGACCGGCGAGCTCGATCGCGCTCTCGCCACCGCGCATCGAGCGGTGGAAGCCAACCCCGACAAGACGACGGCCTTCCACCGTCAGCTAGAAGCGGCGGTAGCCCGCTACCAGCAGCTGCAGATCGCGGGCTGAGCGTCCTGCCGGGTGAGCCGGTCGCGCGACGGTTTGCGCATGAAGGGGTGCGCCGATTCAGCGGCGTCAGACCCGAGCGCCGATCCGGCTGCTCTCGAACCGAATCAACCCCAACTCTTGACGTGACCCTTCAACTCTCAGTGGATGAGCTCGAGCTTCTCGTACGAAGTTTCGAAGACCCCAAGGTCGCCTCGCCGACCGATGAGCATCAAACGCGTCTCGTGATGTCGCTGTGGTATCTGCTGCACTACGAGGAGACGCTGGCTACCGAGCGCTTCATTCGAGCCCTGCGTCGGCGCGATCGTGATCGCACCCTCAGCGCACCACCCCATAGCGCGTACCACGAGACCCTGACCCTCTTCTGGCTGGGAATCGCTCGCCGCTTTCTGGAGCGTGCGGGCCGCCACGCCTCGACCGTCGACCTGGTCAACGACTTCCTGGTGGAATACGGAAGTACCCCGGGCCTGATCTTCGAGTACTACCGCGAGCCGACCCTGCGCTCCCACGAGGCGCGCTATTTCTGGGTGCCACCCGACATCAAGCCGCTGAATTGACCGCCAGGGGATCCGAGGCGATAGGCTAGCGGGCACCATGTCCGATCGATCCGACGGCGGCGAGCGCGAAATCTTCGAGGCTGCCCTGGAGCGTTCTGGCGACGAGCGCGAAGCCTTCTTGGGCTCCGCGTGCGGCTCGCCGGAGCTGCTGCAGCGCGTTCGACGCCTGCTCGACGCCCACCGGCGTCTCGAAGAAAGCGCGACGCGCCGGCTTCCCGAGCAGCTCAAGGGCCTAGCTGAAGCCACGGCACCAGCGCCCGAGCGGATCGGCCTCTACCGCATCCTGCAGCGCATTGGCGAAGGCGGCATGGGCGTCGTCTATGTCGCCGAGCAGGTCGAGCCGGTGCGTCGCAAGGTGGCGCTCAAGCTGGTCAAAGCCGGCATGGACACCCGCGAGGTGATCGCTCGCTTCCATTCCGAGCGCCAGGCCCTGGCGCTGATGAACCATCCCAATATCGCGCGCATCCTCGAAGCCGGCGCGACGGAAGAGGGACGACCCTACTTCGTCATGGAGTATGTCCCCGGCATGCCGCTGCTCGACTATTGCGATCAGCAGCGGCTGGATCTGCGCCAGCGGTTGGGGCTGTTCATCGACGTGTGCCAGGCGGTACAGCACGCGCATCAAAAGGGTGTGATCCACCGCGACCTCAAGCCGTCCAACGTCCTGATCCACGAGGAGGACGGCCGGCCGGTACCCAAGGTGATCGATTTTGGCGTCGCCAAGGCAATGACCCAGCCGCTGAGCGACCTGACCGTACACACTCGGCTGGGCGGCTTCATCGGCACCCCGGCTTACGTCAGCCCGGAGCAGGCCAGGATGACCGGGCTCGACGTCGACACCCGGGCCGACGTCTATTCGCTCGGCGCCATGCTCTACGAGCTGCTGACCGGAGTGCGAGCGCTGGATCTCAGCGATCCTTCGCTCAGCTTTCACGACGTCCAGAACGCGATCCTCGAGCACGAGCCGCCGCCGCCCAGCCAGTGCTTTGAAGATCCCGAAACCGCCGCGCCGCGGGCTGAAGCGCGGCGCTCCGATCCGTCGACCCTGAGGCGGGCTCTGCGCCATGACCTCGACTGGATCGTCACCAAGGCGATCGAGAAGGATCGCAGCTGGCGCTACGCGTCGGCGTCGGAGCTGGCGGCGGATGTTGCGCGCTACCTCGAAGATTCCCCCGTGACCGCCGGACCGCACAGTCTCGGATACCGCATGGGCCGTTTCGCGCGACGTCATCGCGCGGTGCTGGTACTCATCGGCCTGGTGATGCTGGCGTTGATCGGCGGCGTCACCGGCACGACCTGGGGCCTGCTGAACGCCCGCAAAGAGGCCGCGCGGGCGCAAACCCAGACTGCCATCGCCGAAGAGATCAACGCCTTCCTCAACCAGGATCTGCTCGCCGCCGTCACGCCCTCGCGCCAGGGTATCGACGTGTCGATGCGCGAAGTGCTCGATCAGGCGGCCGAGCGTATCGAAGGCAAGTTTTCGCAGCAGCCGATGGTCGAGGCTTCGCTGCGCCAGACGATCGGCGAGACGTATCGCCATCTCGGAATCTACGACGCTGCCGCTCCGCACCTGGAGCTGGCGGTGAGACTGCTGCACGCGGAGCGGGGCGAGGAGCATCCCGATTCAATGCGCGCGCAGTCCGAGCTCGGCACGCTGTACCGTCGCCAGGCGCGCTTCGAAGCCGCCGAGCCACTGCTCACGCGTGCTCTGGACGCCCAGCGGCGGGTGCTCGGAGCGAGCCACCCCGCCACGCTTGAGACCTTGGGTAGCCTGGCGCGGCTCTACCAGGAGACCGAGCGTTATGACGACGCCGAGGCGGCCTATCTGGAGTCGATGGCGGCCTGGCAGGAGCGCCTCGGCGCACGGCACCCGGAGATTCTGGCGGTCCAGGAGGATCTGGCGACGCTCTACCAGTTGCAGGGGCGCCTGGAGGAAGCCGAGCGTCTGCAGCTGGCGGCGCTCGAGGGCCAGCGCGATGCTTTCGGGGCCGAGCACAGCACGACACTGAATGCGGCGATGAATCTCGCCACGATCTACACGCGCATGGAGCGCTACGAAGACGCCGAGCGCCTCTTGCTCGACCACATGGAGCCGATGCGGCGAGTGATGGGGGAGGAGCACCCGCGCTCCTGGATGATGCTCCACAATTTGGGCCATCTGTATTTCAGGCAGCAGCGCCTCGCCGAAGCCGAACCGCTCCTCCAGCAAGCTCTGGAAGCCAAGCGGCAGGGACTTGGGGAAGAGCACCCGAGCACCGAGCGCACGCGAGTCACGCTCCTCGCCGTCTATCGCGCTCTCGGAGACGCCCAGGGCCTGCGGGCGATGGCGACCGTCTATCTGGAGGACCGGCGCCGGGCGGCGCTGGCTCCGGGAGCCAAGGCGCGCGACAAGAACGCCTACGCCTGGCAACTGCTGGTCATCGAGCCGGCCGATCTACGCGATGCCGAGGCCGCCCTCGCCGTCGCCCTCGACGCCAACGCCCAGAGCGGCAACGCCGATCCGCTGATCCTCGACACGCTAGCTCATGCCTACTGGCAGAACGGCCAGATTCAGCAGGCGCTCGCCACCGCCAAGCGAGCGCTGGCAGCCGCGGACAGGCAGCCGCCGGCAATCCGCCAGGCGATCGCCAGGACCGTCGAGGACCTAGCCGCAGAATCCTGACGCCGACGCTCTGATGATCTAGTTTACGGCCCGTTCTCGCCTTTGGAATTGACCGCGGCCGGTGGGGCCTCATCAGCTCTCGGCTCGTCAGTCGTGACGCGCTCACGACGTGCTACCGCTCAGCACCGTCATGGGTTCGCCGAAGAACTACCCAGGAGATGCCATGAATCGCTCAGCGTCCTTCTTCCTTGTCATCGCTTGTCATATCGTCCTGAGCAGCTCGGCTCCGGCTTCGGAGCTCAGTGCGGACGATCGCCTGGCAGATCGTGCCGAGCTGATTGTCTCAGGTACGGTGCTGGCGGTTGACCCGCTAGCCGGTCCAAAGTGGGACCAGACGGAGTACCTGATCGAAGTCGACACGGTGCTTCAGGGCTCGCTCACGCACAGCCCGATCGTGGTGCGGGTGCCGGGCGAGATTTCCTTGGACGGCGACTGGACGATTCGGGGTAGCGAGCTGTTCATGAAGGGGCAGCGTACCGTGCTGTTTCTGCAGGGCTCGCGGAGTGACGGCATGGTGCTCGAGCTCATCGACGGCGTCCGAGGCGCCTTTCACGTCTTCTCGTTTGCAGGCCGCGAGGTGGCGTACCCTACGTTTTGGCCGAGCCGTGAGCCCTATCCCGCCGACGCAGCCCTAGCGTCGCCCGAGCCACTGCGGGACCTCGCGCGCTTCACGAGCTGGCTCCGGGGCCGTGCTGCAAGGCCTGACCGCACGGCAGACTATCGACTCACCTGGACTACCGAGAATTTGGCTCAGGCCAGTGCCAGCAAACCGAGCGTCGAACTGAAGCGGCAGGGGTCGACCGTGGCTGAGAAGGCGGTGCCGGCGGGCGCTAATCTCACTGACCCGTCGGGTGACGCCAGGAGCGGAGGCCAACCCGATCTCATCGCCGGCAGTCTCAGCAGTAACGGCAGCAGCATGACCTTCCGGTCTCAATACGAGACCAACAGCTTCAACCCGGTCAACGCCCGAACGTTCTTCTATATCGACATCGATTCCGACATTTCCACGGGCTTGCCGGCGCATTTTGGCGAAGACCCCCGCACCCTCGGCACCGAGTACATCATTCAAATCTTCGACGGCGAGGCTGAGGTGCGACGCCACAACCCCAACCTGCCGCCTGGCGGATCCCAGGTCGACATCATCGCCAACGAGCCCGCGACGACCCTCGGCGATGGCCACCTGGTGACCCTCGACACCGACTTGCTGGGCGATGACACGCTGTTCTCGTTCAAGGTGACGGTGGATCAGTTTTTCGACCCGACCTTCACTTCATTCACGGACTACATGCCGAATTTCGATGCACCGGCCGCTATGACGCGAGAGACGCCTACCTCCCCGACCGCTCCCAGCGGCCTGCAGGCGGTGGCGGCGGCCGAGGATCGCGTGGAGCTCAGCTGGACCGACAACGCCGACAATGAGCTCAGCTTCGACCTTCAGCGCAGCACGGCAGGTGGCTCTTACCAATCGATCGCCATCCTCGCCGCCGACGTCACCTCAGCCGTCGACGACAGGGCCAGCCCGGCGACCAGCTACAGCTACCGGGTGCGCGCTCGCAACGACTCGGGCGTCTCGGACTTCTCGAATGAAGCCTCGGTGACCACCCCCGGGCAGGCCGCGCCCACGGGTTTGACCGCTACCGCGATCTCGACGTCAGAGATCCAGCTCGCCTGGAGCGACAACGCCGACATGGAGACGGGCTACGAGGTCGAGATCGCGTCAGATGGCGGAGCGTTCGTTCTCGTCCAAAGCCTGCCTGCCGATGCCGAGAGTACGACGGTGGCGGAGCTGACGGAAGCGACGGCCTACACCTTCCGAGTGCGAGGCACCACCGACACCGGCAGCACCGGCTATTCGAATGAAGCCAGCGCGACGACCTTTGGCCAAGCTGGCGATCCCTGCGTGGCAGATGCCAGCACGCTGTGCCTCAACAACGGCCGTTTCGAGCTGGTCGTAGAGTGGGAGGACTTCATAGGCATCCGCGGGGGAGCGCGCGATGCCGGCCTGATCTCGCCTGACTCGGCACTGCTGTACTTCTTTGATGAGACCAACTGGGAGATGCTGGTCAAGGTGCTCGATGGCTGCGACATCAACGGCCACTTCTGGGTGTTCAGCGCGGCGACCACCAACGTCGCCTATTCGCTGTCGGTGAGAGACACCGCCACCGGCATCATCAAGCAGTACACGAATGCGCTCGGCAACGACGCCGAAGCGCTCACCGACACCGAGGCGTTCGCGACCTGCGCCGCGGATTTCGAGCCGGCAGCTCTAGGGTTGGTTGAACCGCCCAAGGCAGCGGCGATACCTCAACCGATCGGCAGCTGCACCGCTGATGATGCCAGCCTGTGCTTGAACCAGGGCCGCTACCGGGTCTCGGTGAACTGGGCTACCGAAGAGGGCACCGGCGCCGGCAGTGCCGACGCCTACCGCTCAGCGGACTCCGGCATGTTCTGGTTCTTCTCGCCCAACAACGTCGAGATGCTGGTCAAGGTGCTCGACGGCTGTGAGATCAACGACCGCGTGTGGGTCTTCGCCGCCGCCTCGACCGACGTCGGCTACACCCTGCGGGTGCTCGACACCGTCACCGGCGCGGAGCGAACCTACTCCAACGCTCCCGGGACTCCGGCCCCGGCGATCACCGATACCGGCGCCTTCCTCGGCTGCGAGTGAGCTTCGGAAGGCTACGGAGCCGGCCGCGCCAGCGGATCACAGCAGGGATTCGCTGGCGCGCTCGATCGCCCAGTAGAGGCCGGCCGCGGCGATGAGCAGCGAACCTGGCACCACGACCCAGCGGCGGTAGTACTTGTGGTGGCGCAGCCAGCCGACGAGCGCGAAAGCCGCCACCAGCACGGCGAGCTGGCCGAGCTCGACTCCGATGTTGAACGCCAGCAGGGCAGCCAGGCGCTCATTTTCCGGCAGACCGAGCTCGCCGAGCACGCCGGCGAATCCCAGGCCGTGCAGCAGGCCAAAGGCGAAGACGATGAAGGGACGCCACGGCTGGAGGCGACGGGTCAACAGGTTTTCGATCGCGACGTAGGCGATCGACAGCGCGATCAGGGGCTCGACGATCGCCGGCGACAGGCGCAGTACGCCGTAGGTCGAGAGGGCGAGGGTCATGGTGTGAGCGAGGGTGAAGGCGCTGACCTGCCACAGCAGCGGTCGCCAGCGAGCGCTCAGCAAGAACAGCCCGAGCACGAAGAGGATGTGGTCGAGACCGGCCGGCAGGATGTGCCAGAAGCCGAGCGCCAGGTAGCGTCCGGCGACCTCGATCCGTTCCGGCAGGGTCGAGTCTTCTGCCGGCTGCGATGCACCGCCCAGCTCATAGGCCAGGCTAGGCGTGCCGCTGCCCAAGACTTCCAAACGGCCGCCGAGGCGTCCTTCCTCGAGCACGGTGAGGCGTACCGGCGGGAAGGAGCGCGAGGCACGGAAGCTGACCTCGACGGCCTCGAGCGGGATCTGCCCTTCGAGTCGCGCCGTCAGCCCCAGGACGCTGGCTGCAAGAGGCTCATTCGCGTCGTCGGTGCCGGCTCTCGGTTCGCTGGCCAGGAACGTGCCGTACTCGGGGAAGCTCACCACGAACCGGACGGGCTGGTCATCGAATCGAACTCGCACGCGGCGCTGAAAGTAGTTGTCGAGCTGAGCGATCTTGTCGTCGAGCTCCGCCGCCGATAGGGCTCGCAGCTCGGCGGCCAGCACCGCCGAGTCGGCCGAGGGTGCCGCGCCCAGCGCCAACGCATCGAGGTCGCAGGTCATGTCGACCTGGAAGGTGCCGTCGGCGCGCAGCAGCAGCAGAGTACGGGTTAGCTCGAAGGTGTGAGCGTCGGCTGAAGGAGCCCATGAAGAGGCTAGGCTCATGGCGAGCATCAGCCACAGCGCGGGGCGAAAGCGTTGCATCAGGGGAAGGCTCATGGGTTGGAAGAGAGCTCCGTCGACTCGGCAGCGTGGACCTCACCGGCTAGCTGTCGCTGCGTCGCGAGGTGGGGAGGAGAGCCGGGCTCGAGATCGCGCATCACGGAAAGCAGGTAGCGTTCGCCTTCGATTGTCAGCTGCTCGGCCGAAAACTGCACGCGGTGGACTTCGCCCGAACGCGTCCGCAGGGTGCCTTCGATGGAGCGAATCGACCCTTGCTTGGCCAGCAGTGCGAAAATCTCGTCGCGCTGGTCCGGGTTGGCCCAAAGCCCGATCTCCAGGGCCGTCTTGCCGATCAGCTCATCGCGGGAGTAGCCGGTTTGCTGCTCGAATCCTTCATTGACTTCGAGGAAACGCCCCTCGGCCTGAGACGTGATCGCCATTCCGTCTGGACAAACGTGGAATGCCTTGGAGAACTTCTCCTCAGACAACCGGAGCTGCTCGTCGGCATGGTAGCGCTCGATCATCAACCGCAGGTCTTGATCGCTGTGGCGCATGGAGAGCTCGAACTTCTCTCGCGAGCGCCATAGCTCTTGCGCTTTGCGCTCCAGCAGGCGGTGTTGGGTGATGGCGATCGCGGCCAGGGCCAGCACCATCCAAAACGCCAGCGACTCGTGCTCCGGCTTGAACGCCACCGGAAAGAAGCCGAGTCGATAGCAGGCGAAGTGGAGTAGGGCAAACCCCACCGCGTGGGTCATGGTTCGGCCGCTAGGTCGGGTGAAGTAGAGCTCGGGGCGCTCGACGGTCTCGGGATCTGCTCTCCGGTCGACGTAGGGAAAGTGCCGACACCGGGTGAGGGCGACGAGCACAAACGGCAGCAGGTAGAGGTAGTCGAGCACCGGTCCCCAGGCCGGTGCCCGGCCTGCCACCACCTGCCATTCCAAGAGATCGTTGAGAAACGCCAGCGCCATCGCCGTCCCGAGCAGGCCGTAGGCGGTCCGCCAGCGGGTCGGCCTGGCGGTGCGAGAGAGAGCCAGGAAACGCCCGGCCAGGTAGAGGTCCAGCGTTATGTAGAGCAGGAACGTCGATCCGATCTGCTGCAACCCTTGCGCCTCGCTCACGATCGGAATCACTACGAAGTACCCGAACAGGCCGAGGATGAGCACGATGACCGCCGGCCAAGCCAGCTGCCGCTCGAGCTCGGTCGGCCGCCAACGGTAGGCGCGATGCGGGTGGCGCTCGACGGCCAGGATGAGGGCGATATAGAAGACCGCGAAGCAACCCTCGACGAAGAGGTCGACAGTCAGTGAGCGGTTGGCGACCGGCAGCACGAGATAGATCGCCGTGACCACGAGCCAGGCGGAGAATCCGGCGATGATGTCGCGCCAGAAGCGGCGCTCTTCGGGCTGCAGGCGATCCTGCCCGCTGCCCAAACAGAGGACCGTTGCCAGCAGCATCAGGAACGGCCCGAGCTCACCGCTTCGCCCCTCCGTCAGCCAGCGCAACGGGCCGGCTATCGCTGACCAGAGATGCACCAGGGTCAGGCCACCGAGGAGCGCTAGCGTAGCCTGCGTCAACCGATCCCCACGCACCGTACCGCTCAGCGCCTCGAGAGGTCGCGTGGGTCGCTTGGCGCGGTCCGGTTCTGGCGCAGGTGCTGCAGGCTCGACGGTCGTTGCGGTCACTATCGGTAGCTTCGTGCTCGGCGGTCTAGGTGGAGTGGCGCCAAAACAATGGGCGACCTCGGAAGGCTGAGTTTATCGATTCTGGGAGCTCGGCTCGCGGGTCGGCGAATTTGAGCCAAAATCGGATTTCTGCTGGAATGTGGAGTGCCGTGGGGAGTGCAGAGGGCACTGAGTGAGTGGGAGACGCTGTCGGACCGTTGGAGGGTGTAGCTTTTGAGAATCGGTGAAATGCTGGTTGCGGATGGCAAGCTGACTCAGCAACAGCTCGCCGAGGCGCTGCGCAACCAGCAGCAGCATCGCGGCCGTTTGGGGACCTCGCTGCTCGAGCTCGGGATGATTGAAGAGGACGCACTGCTCGCCACCCTGGGGCGTCAGCGCGCCACCAAGACCGTTTCCAAGGACGAGCTCGCCAGCGCTCCGTCGGCGGTGATTCGAATGATCCCGCCCAAGCTCGCGCTGCGCTACGCCATGGTGCCGTTCCAGCTCAAGGGGCGCACGCTGCTGGTGGCCTCGGGGAATATCGGCGACGCGCTCAAGGAAGACGAGATCGGTCACTTGACGTCCTGCATGGTGCGAACCTGCATCGGCTTGGAGCTGAGGATCTTCGCCGCTCTGAATCAACACTACGGAGTCAAGATCCCCAAGCGCTATCAGGAGCTCATCGAGAACGGTGCGGCCGCACGTCAGCGCCGCTCGGTCACGCCTCGTGCTCCGCAGCCCACCCAGATGACGCCCATTCCGCCGTCGCTGCGCGCCAGCGCGGCCCCCACTGCACGGACGCCAGAGCCCAGACCTGCGATCCGTCGTCCCGTCCAGCAAGCGCCCGCGACCACGCCGCCACCGGCGCGCCGGTCGCCACCTCCGACCCTCTTCATCGAGCTCGACGAGGAAGATGCGGCGTTGCTCGGTCGCTCGCCGGGCACCGAGTCCGCCGCTCAGCCGGATCCCGATGAGCCGGTCCTGCTGAAGCCTGCACCGCTGCCGTGGCTGGCCCGCGAATCCGCTGCCCAGGAAGATGACGGTACCGCAGGCGAAGCGAATGCCGGAGCTGCTGCTGACTCGCGGCCGCCGGCAGAGGAGCCTGACGTGGCAGGGGGCTTGGAGCCGGTAGCGCCGACAGCGCCGCTGTCGGCCGCGGATCAACTGGCCGCCACAGCGCCTCTCGGGATGTCCGCCCTGGCCAGCATTCGAGAAGCCGAGGATCTCGAGGCGCGGTTGCAAGCCGCTGCTGAGGAGCTCAAGCACGCCGAGATTCGCGACGAGATCGCCGATGTGCTGCTGGCTTTCTGCGAACCCTTCTTCGAGCGCCGGCTGCTGCTGTTTTCGCGCGGCGATGCCATTGTCGGCTGGCGCGGAGAGGGGACCGCGGTGGAGCGAGATCAGATACGCTCGATCAGCGTCGAGCGCGACAAGCCCTCGGTTTTCTTGGGTCTGCGCTCGGCGGACAGCTTTTGGCTCGGCGCCCTGCCCGAGCTGCCGGCGAACCGCGAGCTGGCTGAGGGCCTCGGCGGTGACTTTCCGAAGGACTGCCTGGTGCTTCCGGTGACCCTGAGATCTCGGGTGGTCTGCTATATCTATGGCGACAATCTCGCGGCCGGTGTCAGCGGCTCACCCCTAGCGGAGCTGAAGCGGTTGGCAGCAATGGCGGCCCTGGCTTTCGAAGTCTACATTTTGAAGCATAAAATGCGGCTCGTATGAGCGAATCACGGTCTCCTCGAGAAGCTCAGTCTGCCCACGAAGTCCAGCCTTCAGATCAAGCCGCGCCGCAAGTCGCGCCCCCGCCCCAGCCGTCGACTCTGGTGAGCCTGCGCTGGCCGTTGACTCTGGTCGCCCTCGCCTTGATTGCGCTGGCCTTCTACGTCGTGACGCTGCAGCAAGCGGAACGTGCCGTGGATTCCGTGGGCTCGATGGTCAGTGGCGCCGCGGACCGCGCCGAAGGGATCGCCCAGAAGTTTCTGAGCGGCAACATCACCGAGACCTTCGTGGCATCGATCCCCGAAGTCGACGCCTCGGGCAGCGGCCTGCTCGAGCTGGCGACAGCGGATGTGACGGAGACCTTCACCCGCTCCGACGAGCGTCGAGCTTTCTGGGATCTGGTGCCGCTCGGGACGACCACCACCGAGATCAAGGTACCGGTGACCTACCGCTATCATCTGCGCCTGGAGGATCCCTGGCGGCTCGAGGTCTCGGGTCAAACCTGTGTGGTCTATGCTCCACAGATCCGGCCGACCCAGCCTCCAGCGATTCATACGGATCGCATGGAGAAGCGTGCTGAGGAAGGCTGGCTACGTTTTGACGCCACAGAACAGCTCGACGATCTTCAGCGATCGATTACGCCTCGCCTGACCCGCCGGGCCGGTGATCCGCGCCATGTCGAGCTGGCGCGGGAAACGAGCCGCCGCACGGTTGCGGAGTTCGTGCGCTCCTGGCTGCTGCGGGAGGATCACTGGCGGGAAGACCGCTTTTTCGCCATCAAAGTCGTCTTTCCCGACGAGTCGGTGGAGACGCCGGAAGCTCTCGACAACATCACCATCCAGCTCGATCCGGGTTAGCCTCGGCCTCTGAGCTCAGGCGATCCAGCCCCGCGCCTTGGAGGAGCGGGCGAGCCAGATCAAGAAGACGCAGATCGCGATCACCATCGCCTGCATGACGGCAACGGTCGGTCCGTAGATGGAAAGTGCGTCGCTGAGCAAGAACGAGTTGATGTTCTGGGTCAGGACACCTAGCAGAGACAGCACAAAGAGGATCTCCGCCCAGGCTTTCCTCAGCAGCAGCGCGACACATCCGAGCGTACCGCCGAAGACCGCGATAGCGAACGCTACGGTGGCCCAGGCGGGAACCGTTTCGTAGAACGTTCTCTCGGCCTCGGGCAACGCTGCCAGGGCTTCTGGGCTCATCGTCATCTGACTGATGAACGCCAGCAAGCCAAGCAGATTCCACACTAGGCTTACGCCGCTGACGATCCAGAACCAGGTGGGCGGTTTAGGTGTTTCAGACATGGCCTCTCCTTTCGGTCGTTGGATTCGGTCCCACGGCCTCGGGCGACTGCATTCCACGGGCAGACAGCTACGGTTAGACAGCTACCGGTAGACAGCGAGCGGGGGTTCCGCGCCGCACGTCCGGCAGACCGTCCGAGCTCATGAGAGCGATGGCTGATTGTCGCACATCAGGACGGGCTTCAATGTGTGCGTCGACGTGCGTATCAGTACTCAGTGCGTCATCTGCCGGGGAAAACCTTCACGCAATTGCCAGCCAGGCGCAAGCGCCTCGACCGAGACGCCTCGGGATGGGCGGCTCAGCGCCGTGGATCCGCGATCGCTTGGAGCAGCGCGTCGACGAGACCAGTATCCGAGGGGCGTGGTGCCTCGATGACGGCTTCGACTCCCAGCGCGTGCAGCGCCGAGCTCGTTACCGGCCCGATGGA
Organism: Acidobacteriota bacterium; assembly: GCA_039030415.1. Lineage (GTDB taxonomy): Bacteria > Acidobacteriota > Thermoanaerobaculia > Multivoradales > J023 > JAAELT01. The sequence continues at coordinate 31,867 of JBCCEE010000007.1, read as the reverse complement.
CAACGCTTTGATCTCGTCGCGACGGTGCGGCCAGTCATCGCCGAACAGGCTGGCGAAGTTGCGGGCGATCCTGGGACTCGTGAAGCTGACCCAACCGATCGTCGAGCCCGTGAACAGCTCACGGGCCTGAGATTCGGCGGCTGGCGGCTGGCGTTTGCCATAAGCGGTGACAGCGGTCACCGCGACGCCCGCCGCCGTCAAGCCGTTGACCAGCTCGGGCCGGGCATCCGCCGCCTGCGGAACCAGCACGTGCGCGCCCAGCTCGAGGCGAGGTAGCAGTGCTTCGAGCAGACCGGTGGCTCGCGGTACCGAAGCGACGAGCGACGCCTCGACTCCATAGCCTTTCAGGGCACGGGCCGTCGCCGCGCCGACTACAGCACACGGGGTTTCCAGCGGCCCCGAGACCCGCGGCATCAGCGCGGCCACGGCGTTGGCGGAAGTGAAAACCAGCCAGTCGATCTCCGGCAGGAGCTCGACCGCTCTTTCGAGAGCGTGAGGATCGGGCGGCGGCGTCAGCTCGATCAGCGGCAGTGGCACGGCTTCGGCGCCGCGATCGCGCAGTTCCCGGAGCAGTCGTTCGGCCTGATGGGCGGCGCGGGTTACGACGACCCGTTGACCGGCGAGGCGCTTTGCCGTCATGAGCGCAGGCGCGCGAGAATCTGATTGGCTCCCTGTTGCACCATGGCTTCCACGCAGGCTTCAGCGACTTTCGCGGGATCGTCTCCGCTGGCCCCTGCGCGGCAGAGATGGCAGCCATCCGGCGTGGCGAGAACCGCCGTCAGCTCCATGCCGCCAGTGTCCTTGCCATGGTCTTCTGTGCCGTCATCTTCCCTGTCTCGGTCGAGCTCACGTGCCCATGCTGCCAGCGGCAGGGTGCAGTCTCCACCAAAAGCCTCGACGATATGGCGCTCGAGCTGAGCGGCGCGCGCGGTCGGCGGGTGATTCAAGGCGGCGCAAAGCTCTTCGGCTCGGGATCCGGTCCGGACCTCGAGAGCGAGGATGCCCTGGCCGGGGGCCGGCAGCATCTGTTCGGGTGACAGCGGATAGGCCGGGATATCGTCGACCCCGAGGCGCTCGAGCCCGGCGGCCGCTAGGATCAAGCCGGCGTGGCCGCTCTTGATCCACTTGCGGAGCCGCGTGCCGACGTTGCCGCGGATCGGCTCGACCACCAGCTGCGGGTGGGCATGCAGGATCTGCGCTTGACGCCGGTGGGAGCCGGTCAACAGCACCGAGCCCTCGGCTAGCTCCTCGAGGCTCTCGGCGACATCGCAGACCAAGACGTCTCGCGGGTCCGCGCGCTCGGGATAGGCCGCGATCGTCAAGCCGTCCGGTAGGCTGACCGGCAGGTCTTTGAGGCTGTGGACCGCCAGATCGAGGGAGCCGTCGGTGAGACCGCGTTCGAGCTCTTCGGTGAACAGTCCCTTGCCGCCGAGCGGTTTGAGGTCACCTCGCTCGACATCACCGCGGGTGATCATCGGCACCAGCTCGACCTCGAGCCCGGCATGCTGCTGCTCGAGGGCAGCGGCAGCCAGGCGAGATTGGGCGAGAGCTAGGGGACTGCGGCGCGTCCCGAGCAGCAGCTTCGATTCAGGCATGATGGAGTTTCTCAGTCGTCGTCGAGTCTAAAGAGCTCACGAATCGCCTCGAGGTGCTGCATGTCGGGGGGATCGCCAGAGCGTAGGTGGCTGCTCGGATGATGCAAGATCTTGCGCACCAGCGAGCGCGTCAGCCGGTTGAGACTCTCGTGGGTTTCGGAAGGGACTTTGCCGAGGCTGGAAGCGACTTCGTGCTGACGGATCTGCTCGGCGTGGCGCTGGAGCTGCGCTACCAGCGGCTCGGCGGCTAGCCCATGAAACCACGCAGCGTAGATCCCGAGCTCACGATCGAGGATCTCCTGGACCCTCGGAATCTCGTCGCGCCGCTTGCGTAGGTTCTGGCCGATCAACTGCTCGAGCGAGTCGACGTCCTGCAAGAAGAGGTTGTCGAGCTCGCCAGCGGCGGGATCGAGGTTACGCGGCACGCCGAGATCGGCTGCCAGCAGCGGCCGGGCGCGGCGCGATGCCATGGCGCGCTCGAAGTCTCTACGCTCGAGAATCGGCAGCTCGGCGGCGGTACAGGCAATGACGAGATCAGAACGTTCGAGGGCAGCGCGGCGCTCTTCGAACTCGATCACTTGAACCTCAGGGAACAGTGTCCGGAGCTCATCGGCGCGGCGCCGGCCGCGATTCGCCACGACAATCTCCTTGGCCCCGCGCTCGATGAGGTTGCGCGCCACCTGCCTGGCCGTTTCACCGGCGCCGAGGATCAGCACCGAACAGCTGTCGAGCCTATGGAAGATGCTCCGCGCCAGATCGACGATCGCATAACCAAACGAAATGGCCCCATTGCCGATGGCGGTGTCGGTACGTGCCTTGCCTCCTGCCGCGACTGCTCCTCGCAACAGACGACGGAGCACGGTGCCGCTGGTTTCGAGATCCTCTGCGTTTTGCGCGGCGCGGCGCACCTGCCCCAGAATCTCTGGCTCGCCGAGCACCATCGACTGCAGGCCGCTCGCGACTTCGAAGAGATGCTGCATCGCCTCGCGTCCCCGCTTGACATAGAAGCGCCCCTCGGCTTCGATCTCGGGGGCCCGCGTCAAAAAGACATGCTCCAACGCGGTTCGGTAGGCCTCGGACTGGCGGCGCGGCAGCAGATAGATCTCGGTGCGGTTGCAGGTGGAGAGCAGGCAGGCCTCGTCGATATCGTCACGGGCTTGAAACGACGTCAAGAGCTCGTTCGCCTCTTCCTCGGAGTAGGCGATTTTCTCGCGCAGCTCGAGCGGAGCACAGCGGTGATCGACGCCGATCAACAAGACCGGCGGCTGGCTGGCTTCGAGAGCGCGTCGAGAGTCGACCATGTTGGATGTCACGGTGTTGAACGCTGCCGGCTAGTGGAATCCATGAACGTCGGTGAGGAAGAAATTGACCGCAATCATCGAGAACAGCACCGCGGCGAAACCCAACAGGCTGGCGATGGCAGTCTGGCGACCATGCCAATGCCGCAGCCGTCGAAGCGTCAAGGCCATGCCGTAGAAAACCCAGGTCGCAACCGTGAACAGAATCTTGGGATCGCTGAGCCAGGCTCCTTGGAAAACCTGCTCGGCCCACACCGCACCCGAGACGACCGAGCCGCCCAGCGCGACGAAACCCGTCACCAGCGCGCCGACCATCAAGCGCTCGAGTACCTCGAGCGGCGGCAGCTTGCCGAAGAAGATGCTGAAGCGGCGCCGCTTGATCTCGTGGTATAAGCGCAGAAAGAGGAATCCGTAGCCGGCAGCTACCGCGAACGCCGCGTAGCCCAAGAGGCCGAAGCCGGCATGGGTCGAGAATAGCGGATTGTGGAAGATCTCGCGGTAGGGCGGATTGGGGGTCCTGAGCAGCGACGATAGGACCTCGAAGAGGGCCGCGATCGACAGGATCAAGAACCCAGTTGAGGACGCTTTGCCGTGCCATTCGACGAACGCGTAGACGACGGCGACGGCAAAAGCTGTCGCCGAGAGTGCCTGCGAGACCGTAGCGTAGGGGAACTGCTGCCATCGGATCGTCAGCAGGATCAGATAGAGCAGGTGCAGCGTCAGGGTGGCATGGAAGAGCGGACGCGCTGCCTTCCTCGGTACGCGGTGGTCGGCAAAGAACATCCAGCCGTAGCCTGCCGCCACGCCGACGTACAGTAAGGGTAGAAGGACGACTGCTGTCCTGAGTGCCAGATCCAAGCCGATGCCTCCTCGGTTCACAAACTGCTGGACTCCTACATAGGCGAGCCGAGGTCAGAGCTTATCTCAAGAACCTTGGAGGGGGAGCGGCGGCTTGTCCGCCGACATCCGCATCTGCTAGGGTCCGGCTCCGGCGTGTAAAGCCATGGCAATTTGTTGGTCAGGTCTCGATTTTTCAACGCTTTGTACGAAGTAACAACGACTATCTCTGGCAGGCGGATCTTGAATCATGGCGAATACGATTGTGCTTGGGATGCAGTGGGGCGATGAGGGGAAGGGCAAGATCGTCGATCTGATCTGCCCGGTCTTTCACGCAGTGGCCCGCTATCAAGGCGGTCACAACGCCGGTCACACGGTCAAGTTCGGCGATCAGCACTTCGCCCTGCACTTCCTACCGTCCGGCATCCTGCACAACAGTATGAGCTGTGTCCTCGGCAACGGCATGGTGATCGCCCCCGAGGCCTTCTTCAAAGAGCTCAAGGAGATTGAAGAGGCCGGTGTCGACACCACCGGGCGGATCTTCATCTCTCATCGCGCCCACATCATCCTGCCGACCCATGGCATGCTCGACACGGCGCGTGAAGAGACCCGTGGCGACGGCAAGATCGGCACCACGGCGCGCGGTATCGGTCCGGCGTACGAGACCCGCTCGGCTCGCAGCGGTTTGAGAGCGTGCGATTTGGCGGCGCCTGATCTCGACGAGCGTCTGCGGATCCAGCATCGACAGATCGCTCCCCAGCTCAGCGATCTGGGAGCGGATCAGCCGCCGCGTCCGTCGTCTTTATCCAAGCTGTGTACCGAATGGGCAGAGCGTCTGAAGCCCTATCTGTGCGACACCGCGGTATTGCTCAACCGCTGGATGGACAAACGGCGCCGCGTGCTGTTCGAGGGTGCACAAGGAGCTTTGCTCGACATCGATCACGGCACGTTTCCTTATGTCACCAGCTCCAATTCGACGGCTGGTGGAGCCTTGACCGGTACCGGCGTTCCGCCTCGTCGCATCAGCGGCGTGCTGGGAGTGATCAAGGCTTACGTCACGAGGGTCGGGGGAGGTCCGTTCGTGACCGAGCTCGAGGACGAGATCGGAGAGCACCTGCGTGAGCGAGGCAACGAGGTTGGGACGACGACCGGGCGCCCGCGTCGCTGCGGCTGGTTCGATGCGGTGGCAGCGCGCTACGCGGCGATGCTGAACGGCGTCAGCGCCATGGCGCTGACCAAGCTTGACGTCCTCGATGATCTCGACGAGATCAAGATCTGCGTCGGTTATGAGATCGATGGGGAAGTGCTGCACGATTTTCCCGCCGAGCTGCACCGTCTGAGCGTCGCAACTCCGGTCTACCGCACTTTTCCTGGCTGGAAGCAGCCGACTGCTGGAGCGCTCACCCTCGACGCGCTGCCGCAAGCAGCCCGCGACTACATCTCGGCATTGGAAGAGGAAGTCGGGGCTCCGGTCGGGCTGGTGTCGACCGGCCCGCGGCGGGAAGAAACCATCTTGATCGACCGCAAAGAGATGCGCAAACTGGTTTCCGGACGTCTCGAAGACGTCATCGCGCATCGAGACGCCGCGTAAACCTGAGTCGGTACGGACGACCGGGATGCGCGAGGCGGCCCGATAGGCCAGACCGCGCTCGCGCGCTCACAAGCTGCTATCTGTCAAGGAGTCGTCGAGCTCCAGGCGGTTGTATCTCCGGATTCGAAACCATCGTCGAACAGGGCGCTGAGGTCTACGTTGGACAGGCAGTAGAGGCGGCCCAGCAAATCACACGGGAGGTCTGAGGGCGGGAAGCGGGTCCACCAGCCGTTGGCATGGTTGGCCGTCCCAGCCTCAGCCAGCTCAGCGGCCGAGCTCGATGTCCAATCGGAGCAGCGTGCCGGGGCAGCCGTGCCGTCTTCGTTGGTGCCGGTCCACATGACAGCGTTGGCGTTGTAGACGCCGTCGCTGCGCACATTGATCGGCGCTTCTAGCATGCCATCGAGCAAGTCGGCGTTGTTGGCCGCGATCAGCTGGCCATCGAGGCGCACCCAGGCGCCGTCGCCGACGATAGCGTCGCGCGCGTCCATGAGGGAATCCGAGAGCCACGCTCGGTAGCTGTCGGGATTGGCGAGTCCGCCGGCGGTCGCATCGCTCTGACAGATAGCATCGGCCGCGGCCCGACCCGTCAGCCCGCCAGCTCCCGGCCAGCTCGACAGGTTGGCGGTGCCGCGAGAAGCGGTGAGGAACATCGTCCGCCCGCTGCTATTGGGTGCTGGAACCGGATCTCCCGCCCCGGTCTGGAAGCAGTAGATGGGATGTAGCTCGGAGCAAAAGACCACCAGATTCTGGTTCCAGGCCAGGGTTGTAGCGAACGTCGAGCCGGTGATCACGGTTCCGCTCGTCGTCATCCAATCGTCGCAAAAAATCTCATTGGGGCCGATGACGTTGGAACCGGTGAAGACGCCCTGCTCGAGGACCAAGTCACCGTTCTCGTCATGCCACAGGGGAACCCACATTGGCCCGTCCGGCAGCATGCCGGCGCTCGAAGGCATCAGCGGCGTGCCGTCGGTACGCAGCCATGGCCCCGCGAACGTCGGTAGCTCCGGCTGCCCGCAGGGTTGTGGGTCGAACATGCCGCCTGTCAGGCCGTGGACTCGGCAGTAGGCGTCGGCGGTCGAGTCCGACAGCCAGGCGACGAAATCTTCGGGCTGGTCGAGGCCGGCGGCGGTGGCCAAATTCTGGCAAACGCGATCGGCACCGTCGAGTCCAGCCAGACCGTCCGAAGACGGCCACGTCGACATAATGCTGTTGCCGCGTTCCGACGTGACAAACGCTACGCGCGGCTCGGCCAGTAGAGGCGATGCCGCGAGCCAGCAGGAAGCCATTAGCAAACCATAGTCTAGGGCGTTAGTGATCGAAGACCCAGCGTGACGGCTCATGAAACGTTCTCCTTCCGGTTCATTGCAATCGATGGAGCTTCGGCCACGGATACTGCTCGCCGAAGCTCGCCGTGGGGTAACGCTGCGGAAATTATGAGCGCAGTTCGACGCAGGCGCTCATCAATCTGCGGCGCCTGGGCGGGGATGCCAAGCGCCGGGGACGAACGCTGAGATGCTAGGGATGCAGCCTCTCGCAAGCAGCGAGCGCTGCCGGCTCAGGCACTCAGAGCACGATCGAAGGCCTGTACGGTGTGCTCGATCTCGTGCTTGCCGTGAGCCGCTGATATGAAGAGCACCTCGTAGGGGGACGGCGGAATATGAACGCCGTCAGCAAGCAGGGAGTGGAACACTTTGGAGAACAGCTCCTGGTCTGATCCGTCGACGTCCTCCAGACATTCCACGGGCTGATCCGTAAAGAAGAATCCGAACATCGAGCCATCGCGCTGGATCCGCAGAGGCACTCCGTGGCGGTCTGCGACTTCGAGCATGCCGGCTTCGAGTGAAGCACCGGCTGCCTCGAGACGGTCGTAGACTCGCGGCTCCTGCTTGAGAAGCGTCAGAGACGCCATACCGGCAGCCACCGCCAGAGGGTTACCGGAAAGCGTACCGGCCTGGTAGACCGGGCCAGCGGGTGCGACGAGCTGCATCAGCTCCCGGCGTCCACCATAGGCTCCAACCGGCAGGCCACCGCCGATGATCTTGCCGAGGGTGGTTAGGTCGGGTTCGATGCGGCGCTTGACCTGCGCCCCGCCCCAGGCAACTCGGAAGCCTGTCATGACCTCGTCGAAGATCAACAGCGATCCGTGACGGCGAGTGATCTCTCGCAGCCCTTCGAGATAGCCGGTGACCGGCGGCACCAGGCCCATGTTGCCGGCGACCGGCTCGACGATCACGGCGGCGATCTCGTCGGGATACTGCTCGAAGAGGTCGCTGATCGTGCCGAGGTCGTTGTAGGGGGCCACGAGGGTGTCTTCGATCACGGGGGTCGGGACTCCCGGTGACGAGGGCACTCCGATCGTCGCGGCGCCGGAGCCTGCAGCGACGAGGAACGCGTCGGCATGACCGTGGTAGCAGCCGGCGAGCTTGATGAATCGCGAACGTTCGGTAGCGGCTCGCGCCAGGCGGAGCGCCGACATCGTCGCCTCGGTGCCAGAGTTGACCATCCGCACCATGTTCATGGCGGGAAACGCCGAGCAGATCAGCTCGGCGAGCTCGATTTCGGCTTGGGTTGGAGCTCCGAACGTCGTTCCACGTTCCAGAGCGTGCTCGATGGCCGTCAGCACTTCCGGCGGACGGTGGCCAAAGATCAAGGGTCCATATGAGCCGATATAGTCGATGTAGCGTTTGCCATCCGCGGCTTCGAGGTACGCGCCATCCGCGGAGCTGATAAAGACCGGCGTGCCACCGACGCCACGGAAAGCCCGAACCGGCGAGTTGACGCCACCAGGCAATACCTTCTGAGCTCGTTCGAAGTGATTCAATCGTGGCCACCTTCCCTTAGCAGGCGCGCCGCGTCACGGGCGCCATAGGTAATGATGAGATCGGCGCCGGCGCGGCGGATCGAGATCAGGGATTCCATCAGGGCTTGTTCGTAATCGATCCAACCGTTGGCGGCTGCGGCGCGCAGCATTGCATATTCGCCGCTGACTTGATATGCGGCCATCGGCTGGTCGAACCGACGACGAGCTTCTCGGATCACGTCGAGATAGGGCAGGGCCGGCTTGACCATCAGCATGTCGGCGCCTTCGTCGACATCCAGAGTGACTTCCCGCAACGCCTCGCGGCCGTTGGCCGGGTCCATTTGATAGTCACGACGGTCTCCGAAGGCAGGAGCCGAGTCTGCAGCTTCGCGAAACGGACCGTAGAAGGCGCTGGCGAACTTGGCAGCGTAGGACAAGATCGGGATGTGGCTGAAGCCCGCATCATCCAGTGCTGAACGGATTCGCCCGACGCGTCCATCCATCATGTCTGAGGGCGCGATGATGTCGGCGCCTGCGTGGGCCAGCGATACCGCTTGCCGCGCCAGGTTCTGAAGCGTGGCGTCGTTGTCGACCGTTCGGTGTCCCGCTTGCTCGCTCAACACGCCACAGTGTCCATGGTCGGTGTATTCGCAGAAGCACAGATCGACGATGAGGATCAGTCCCGGGGCCTGCTCGCGAATCGCTCGCAGCGCTCGCTGCACGACGCCATCTTTCTCCCAAGAGCTCGAACCGATGCTGTCTTTGGAGTCGGGCAGACCGAAGAGTAGCACCGCCGGTATACCTTCCCGCACGACGTCTCCACAGAGTTGCGCTGCGCGGTCTACCGAGTGCTGAGACACTCCCGGCATCGAGCCGACTTCTCGAGAGATGCCTTCCCCGGGACGGATGAAAAGCGGATAGACGAGGTCAGCGACGTCGAGTCGTGTTTCACGCACCATTCGCCTGAGGGTCGGCGTTCGGCGCAGGCGTCGAAGTCGCGTCTGGGGAAATGCCATGGCGGTCATGATGCCGGAGGAGGGAGTCGAACCCACACGCCCTTTCGGACAACGGATTTTGAATCCGTCGCGTCTACCGTTCCGCCACTCCGGCTCCGGATGGATCGAAGATGCTAGGGCCTTTCCGTACCGAGTGTCAACTCATCGATGGGTCTCGAAAGACTCGTCGGCAGGTGCCGGTGGGTCCGCTCTGAGCGTGATCTGGACGCGGGAGCAGGCATGTCCTCAAAGCATCTCGAGAGGCCCCCGACGCGGCCCTCTAATCTTGACGTTAAACCTATATCAATGTATAATTTAGGAGACGGACCACCCATGGTCGTCCTCGCATGCACTCAAGCCAACAAATCCAAGCAGCGCAATCATCCTCGTTTGTGAGCGTAGCTCCAGAGGTTGAAGACTATCCGAGTGTTGCGGGCGAGCTACGGAGCATGAAATTTCAATTCAGGTCACGAGGTGCTCTCAGCCTCGCCTGACATGGTTTTGCTTAGATTCTGTCTGATTCCAAAAGATTCGAAACGCAGAGCTGGCGGAGCATTCGAAGTTCTCAGCACAACGTTCTTAGTAAGACGTTCTCACCAGGTTCTGAAGCTACGGCCTTTGCCGTTATGCGGTCTTGGGCGCTTCAGAAAGGGCACCGCCACGAGCTGCTAAAGCACCGGGTAGTACGCACCCAAACAGCCCGGCTAGAACTCGACGAAGGGAGTAGCGAGCGTGACATTCGAAGTTGGCCAGAAAGTTGTTTATCCCAACCACGGCGTCAGTGTGGTCGAAGAGATTTCGTCTGCCAAGTTCGACGATATAGAGCAGACACTCTATCACCTGCGTCTATTGTCGAACAATTCCAAGGTGATGGTGCCCAAAGACAATCTCGATCTCGTCGGCCTGCGGCCGCTCGGCGACAAGGCGCTGATCAAGGAGCTGTTCGCAACTCTCGAAGACGGCAACATCGACACCTACAAAGACTGGAAAGGCCGCTACAAGCAAAATCTGGACAAGATGAAGACCGGGCAGCTGCAGGAGGTTGCCGAGGTGCTCAAGAATCTGTGCCTGGTCAGTCAAAAGAAGAGTTTGTCGTTTCGTGAGAAGAAGATGTACGAGCGCGCCAAGTACTTCATCGTCAGTGAGGTGGCCCACGTCAAGGACATCGATGAGTCGGAGGCCGAAAAGCAGGTGGACGACTGCCTGGAAACTAGCCTTTCCAAAATCCGCAAGTCCAGCGAGAAACCGGCCGAGGCCACCGACGCTGAAGACGAGAGCGCCGAAGCCGCGGCCGCACTGGCAGGCTGACGTGAGTGGGGTAGGATCGATTTAGCCGAAGCTCTGAACTCATCAGCTAGAGGCTCTGAATCGACAAACTGGAGGCTCTCGCAAAAGGGCCGCTCCTAACCTGTTGGGAGCGGCTTTTCATTGGCCGGAGAAAACCCTTGAATCGTGACAATGCCCTTTTTCTCGTGATCGGTGCACTAGCGGGCTTTATTAGCGGCTACATCATGCATGAGGCGATGGCGGCTCGGCAGCCAGCTCCGCGGCGTCCTATTGAACCGCAGGCTGTGGCTCAACAGGCCGCTCCCAGTGCCGCTCAGCAGCAGCCTGGCGCCGCGCCGGCGATGGAGCAGGTTCAGAGGCTCAGAGCCCGGGTGGAGGAGAATCCGAACGACGCCGAGGCAGTGCGTCTGCTAGCCAACCTCAACTACGACATCAGCAATTGGGGGCGTGCTGCCAGCCTCTATGCGCAGTACCTGGAGCTCGAGCCCGACAATGTGGATGTGATGACCGATCTGGGCGCCGTCTACCGCAACCTGAGCCGGCCCGAAGATGCTCTCGAGCAGTTCAGGGAAGCGCGACGTCGAGTGCCAGAGCATTGGCAGGCGCTCTACAATGAAATTCTCGTGCTGGCTTTTGACCTGGCGGACCTGGAGACCGCACGGGCGCGCATGAACGAGCTGCTCGAGCAACAGCCTGAAAATCCCAACGTCCAGCGTCTGGCTGCCGAGCTGGAGCGGCGCCGCGCTGGCGCCGAGTGAGCTGGCCATGAGCCGTCTTTTGGTTTTGCTGCTCGTTGGCCTGGCCATTGCGTACGTTTTGAGTGAGGGCATTCGGCGCCTGCAGAGCGCCATAAGAGCGAACTTGGCTCCGCCCGAGCCGGCGCCGGCTGAGCCGCCACGGGCAAGTCATGATCTGGTGCGCTGTGAAGGCTGTGGCATCTACCTGCCTCAACAGCGAGCACTGCTTGCAGCCGAAAGCGCCCAGAGGTCTCCTGCCAGCTACTTCTGCTCCGAAGCGTGCCGGCGCGCATCATTGCGCTCGGCTTGATCCCCGTCGCGTCATGGCGGAGACCTATGCAGCCGTGGGCGTTCCGGCACCTTTGCCGGAACCCTTGGTCTATGCCGTACCGGAGTCACTCGGCCCGATTGCCCCAGGATGCCGAGCCCGGGTGCCTCTTGGAAGCCGTCAGCTGATCGGCGTCGTCATGGAGATCGGCATCACGCCACCAGCAGACGTCAAGGTCAAGGAGATCATCGAGCTACTCGACATCGAGCCTGTATTGAGCAGCGAGCTGCTGAAGCTCGCCCGTTTCGCTGCCGACTACTACCTTGCCCCCATCGGAGAAACGGTCCGAGCGATGATCCCGAATGACCTTCCTCCATGGGGAAACCGTCGGATCGCGTTGACCGACGCGGGCGCTATCGCGCCACCGCGCTCGCCAGAAGAAGCAAGCCTCATCGACCTGCTGCTCGAGCACCGCCGCCTGCGCTTGGCAGAGGCCCAGAAACTTCTAACCATTCCGGCTCTGGCTCAACTGGTCGACACGCTGCGTCGCGAGGGCCGGATCCGCGTCGAAGACCCGGGGCGGCGCGGGTCGCGCTATGTCAAGGCGGTCGAGCTGCGCCCGGGTGATTTGGAGGAGAAGCTCCAGGCTTGTGGCCGCTCAGCACTGGGGCGCAGCGTGGTCGAATACCTGCATGCATTGGGTCGGCCGGCCACTGTGCGCGAGTTGACCTCGGCCGTCGGCTGTGGAGCCGGCGTCGTACGTCGACTGGTGAGCCTCGAGCTGCTGCGAGAGTTCACTCAGCCCGAGCGTTTGGATCTGCAGCGCCATCAGCTGCAGCCTGAGTCGGCCAGCGAGCCCATCAACCTACGGGAAGATCAGCGCGTTGCGGTAGAGACCCTCGAACAAGCCGTGCGCACCCGGCAATTCTCGCCGTTCTTCCTGCGGGGCGTCACCGGGGCTGGCAAGACCGAGGTATACCTGCGAGCCGTAGAGGAGGGCTTGCGGCTCGGCCGGACGTCGATCCTGCTGGTGCCCGAGATCGCCATGGTGCCGGCTCTGGCCGGCACGTGTCGCAGCCGGTTCGGCTCCAAGATTGCCATCTTGCACTCGAATCTCGGCTCGGCCGAGCGCCAGCAAGAATGGGAGCGCCTCCGACGGGGGGAGGCTCGCATCGTCCTCGGACCCCGTTCCGCTCTTCTGTCACCGATGGCCGACATCGGATTGATCGTCGTCGATGAAGAGCACGAAGGCTCCTACAAACAGGATAGGACGCCTCGCTACAACGGGCGGGATCTCGCACTGGTACGGGCTCGCAACCATGACGCCACGGTCCTGCTGGTCTCGGCGACACCGAGCCTAGAGAGCCGTCACAACCTTCAGCTCGGAAAACTGCGCGGACTGCAGCTGACTTCCCGCGTCGGCAGCGGTCGTCTTCCGGAAGGCATCCTCGTCGATCTGCGCCGCGAGTCGGTGCGGCTGCGTCCAGGGGAAGTTCACTTCTCAGATCGCCTGAAGGACGAGATTCGCCAGGCGACCGCTGCGGGTGATCAAGTGATTCTGTTGCGCAACCGGCGTGGATACGCTCCCGTGCTGCTCTGTCGGGCCTGCGGCGAGAACTTTGCTTGCGAGGACTGCGGCCTACCGATGACCTTTCATCGCCGTGAAAGTCGCCTGATCTGCCACTACTGCAACCACAACCAGGCCAAACCCAGTCGGTGCCCGTCCTGCAAGGAAGAGGCGCTCGAGCCGATCGGCGCGGGCACCGAGCGCGTGGAAGAGCAATTCTCGGAGTTGTTTCCCAACATCAGCGTCGACGTACTCGATGCTGATGCCACTCGCCGCACCGGTGGCGCTGCGGCGGTTCTGGAGAGTTTCGCGAGCGGCAGGACCCAAGTGTTGATCGGCACTCAGATGGTTGCCAAGGGCCATCACTTCCCGAGCGTCGCGCTGGTGGGCATTCTGTTCGCCGATACCTATCTCGGGTTTCCGGATTTCCGTGCCGTCGAGCGCACCTATGCCTTGCTGACCCAAGTTGCTGGGCGCGCCGGACGCGGTGACCGGCTGGGCAAGTTTGTCATCCAGACTTACCACCCTGACCATTACGCGATCCGAGCGGTACTCGAGAACGACGACGAGATGTTTCGTAGCCAGGAGATCCGGTTTCGGCGCAGTTTCCACTATCCTCCTTTCACTCGCATGGTCCAGCTGCTCGCTGAGCACAAGCTGCGTGATCGCGTCGAGCTCGGTCTGCAGCAGACGGCGAGGCGGCTCTTGGCCCACCCGCTGGCCGAAGGGATGAGAATCACCGGCCCAGCCCCAGCTCCACTCGAGAGACTGCGTGGCAAGTGGCGCTTTCAGCTCTTGCTGCGGGGTACCTCGGGAACCCGGCTGCGGCGCCTGGTGCGCGATGTTCTGAAGCAGCATCCCAATCCTGACATCGCAATCGATGTCGATCCCTATGACCTCATGTAGGTGGACGCCAACGGTCCACAGCGCTAGCTCGAGCGGGTGCAGGTGGCCGATTCGGGCGTTAAGCCACACTCGATTGACGCCTATCATCTGCTCTGCTAGCTTCCGCGCCCATGGCTGAAGAGAAGAACTTCGAAGCACCCCTGGCTGAGCTGCGTCGACGGATCGAGGAGCTGGAAGGCTACCCCGAAGGTAGTGGACACGAAGCCGAGCTCGAGCAGCTGCGCAGCACGCTCGAGAAGAAGGCGCGTGAAGTATTCAGCAGGCTCGATCCCTGGCAGACCACTTTGGTCGCGCGCCACTTCGATCGCCCATATACCCTGGATTACATCGAACACCTGCTGGACGACTGGGTCGAGATCCACGGCGACCGAGCGTTTGCCGACGACCCTGCGATCGTTGGCGGCTTCGGGACCTTTCGAGGCCGTTCCGTCGCCATCGTCGGGCATCAGAAGGGGCGAGGTACCAAAGAGCGGATTTTCCGCAACTTCGGTCAGCCGCGTCCCGAGGGATATCGCAAAGCGCTGCGCATCTTCAAGATGGCCGAGAAGTTCGGTCTGCCGGTCATCACCTTGATCGACACGCCGGGCGCCTATCCCGGCATCGGCGCGGAAGAGCGCGGTCAGGCTGAAGCGATCGCCCGCAACCTGATCGAGATGGCTGATCTCAAAGTCCCTATCATCGTCACTGTCACCGGCGAAGGGGGGAGTGGCGGCGCCCTTGCTCTGGGCGTGGGAAACCGAGTCTTCATGCTCGAGTACTCCATCTACTCGGTGATCTCTCCCGAAGGCTGCGCTGCCATCTTGTGGAAGGATCAAGAGCGCAAGGCCGAGGCGGCCAGTGCCCTGAGGCTGACGGCTTCGGATCTCGAGCGCCTCGGGGTGATAGACGGCATTATTGCGGAGCCGACCGGAGGAGCTCATGCCGCACCGGAGACGGCATGCCAGCGCGTGGGCGATGCGATCGCCGAAGCCCTCGCCGAAGCCTCTAGCGCCAGCGCCGAAGAGCTGATCGCTCAGCGCTATCAGAAGTTTCGCGCCCTCGGGGCTTACCTAGAGGGGTAGAGGCTGGCCGATACTGTTGAATGGCATCGCGCGGCCTCACCCGATGCGGCTGGCGAGCTAGCCAATGCCGGGTTTGAGACGTGGGTCGCCAAGCTGCTCGCTCGCCGCGGCATCGAAGATGCAGCGAGCGCTGAGGCCTTCCTGAATCCGACCCTCGACCAGCTGCATGATCCGCAGCAGCTTGCTGGGATGGATGAAGCCGTCGCGCGGCTGCTGACGGCTCGCGATACCGGTGACGAAGTCGCGCTGATCGGCGACTACGACGTCGATGGCGTCACCGGCTCGGCGATCCTCGTAGCCGTGCTGCGCGCTTGCGGATTGAGCGTTCATCCGATCATTCCGCACCGTATGACCGAAGGCTACGGATTCCAACCGGTACACGTTGAGCGCGCTGTAGCTTTGGGCGCCAAGCTGATGATCACCGTCGACTGTGGCGTGAGCTCGCATAGTGCTGCTGCAGCGTCGCTGGATGCTGGCATGGAAGTCATCGTCACGGATCATCACTTGCCCAAAGAGCCTCTGCCCGACGAAGTCATCCAGATCAACCCGCATCAGCCGACCTGCACCTATCCATTCACCGAGCTGTCCGGTGCCGGCCTTGCGTTGAAGCTGGCTCTCGCGATGGCAAAGGCATGTGAGCGTGACATCAATCCGCGCCTGCTGCTTCGCGTGGCGTGTCTCGGTACTATCGCCGACCTGGTGCCGCTGCGGGGAGAGAATCGGGTCATTGCCTCCGTAGGGCTCTACGAGCTTTCGCGAACTCGCTCGCCTGGTCTCAAAGCGCTGATCGACGTTGCGGGTCTGCGGCCTCCATTCAGTGCGGCCGACGTCGGCTACCGCATCGGCCCTCGCATCAACGCGCCGGGACGCCTCGACTCGGCCGAAGGTGCGCTCGAGCTCCTGCTGTGCCGAGATCCCGAGCATGCCAGGAAGCTGGCGACGGAGCTCGATCAGTGGAACCGTGACCGCCAGCTCGAGCAACGGCGGGTCGTCGACGAGGCGCGGGAGGCGTTGGTCACGGAGGGTGCCGCGCTGCCGCCGATTCTGGTCGGCTGGAGTGAGGACTGGCATCGCGGTGTGGTCGGCGTGGCGGCGGGCCGTTTGGCCAAGGAGCTCAATCGCCCAACCATTCTGCTGGCGGTCGACGGCGACCAGGCCACCGGATCCGGTCGCAGCATTCCCGGAATTCACCTGCACGACTTCCTGAAACGCTGGGACGGCGACATGAGCCGATTCGGCGGCCACGCCCAGGCGATCGGCATGACCGTCGAAACAGCGGCTCTACCGATACTCCAGCAACGCTGGGAGGAGGCTGCCGAGACCTGGCGGGAGAAGGTTGCGGTCAAGCGCTATGAATATGAGCTAGAGCTTGCGCCAGCCGAGATCAACCGGCGGCTCAGCCAGCAGCTCGACGCCTTCGAGCCCTTTGGCCAGGCAAACCCTCAGCCGCTCATCTACGTCCCCGGGCCATTACAGCTGGTGCGCAGTCCGCGGTTCTTCGGCCAAGGCCATCTTTCAGCACAGGCTATGGATCGGAATGGCGGTAGGATAGCCTTGCTCGGCTGGGGCTGGGAGGATCGCGCGGCCGAGCTCCTGGGAGAATTCGAAGTGCTTGGATACCTGGAGAAAGATCGCTATCGTGGCACCGTCTTGAGGCTGGTCGACTGCCGGTCGGCTGCCGCCGCGGAGCGTGACGAGGAGAGGACTGCTTAGGTGGCCATAGTTCGGGCCAGGAGCCCAGTTGTTTGGATTCGCCGAATCTTGTTGGCAGTCGGTCTCCTTGGAGTCTCGGCCGTCACTCTCCTGCTTGCGGCCTATCAATTCGGCAAGACCGGGCTGGAAGACAGTGATGGCGAAACGCCGCCGGCTCCCGAAACCGACACGTCGACGATTACGGCGGGTGAGGGTTTTACCTTCGTCCACACCATCGAAGGCCGTGAAGTCTTCCACATACAGGCCGAACGCAATCTGCGCGATCGCGAAGAGACGACGTACCTCGAGACCGTCACGCTCGATATCTTTCGGGAAGACGGCGAGACTTATCGCGTCACGAGCAACAACGCTCGGGTCAATGAGACGACCTGGCAAGCGCGCTTGGAAGGTGACGTCGTGGTTTCTGGCTTCGGTGATCTCGAGCTCGAAGCACGTGCATTCGATCTTCAGCAGGGCGGCCAGCTCTTAGTCAGCTCCGGGGCTGTGGAGTTTCGCTACCCGCCAAACCTCGAGGGCCGCGCGACGGCTCTACGCATCGATCGCTTGACCGATACGATCGTGCTTTCAGGAGGCGTCCATATTCGCAGCTCCGCGGGTGCCGAGACACCGATGCGACTCGACTGCGAACGCCTGGTCTACCGTCGTGGCGAGAGCGTGATTCGCGCCCGCGACGACGTCTACATCAGGTTCGGCAATCAGCAGCTCAGCACGAGATCTCTCACGATAAATCTGCTGGAAGACCAGAGATCGCTTCGCTCCTTGCGGGCACGCTTCGATGTCGCTGGCACCGCGATCAATCCCACCGACTTCGGGGGAGAGATGCGGATCGATTTTCTCGGCGAGTCCCTAGAGCTGGAGCCGGATGCCGCCGACCCGACGCTCAAGTCGATCCGACTCGCCGGCTCTGAGAGAACCGCGGCCGTGCTGAAACTCGTTGATGCCGACGGCTTGGGACGAGCCATGCGCGCTCGCTATCTGGAGAGTCAAACCGCCAACGATCAGCCCGTTTACATTCGCGGTGCCGGCGAGCCAATGGTCATCGACGAGTTCCTCGACATGCCTCGTCCTTATCCGCTGCGTCAAGTGTGCGCCAGCACGGTGAGTGCCCTCTTCCTGGCCGACGGAAGCCTTGATCAGATCTACCTCGAGAATCAGGTGGAGCTTTGGAACCGCGACGTCTATCTCAGCGGTGGCTCGAAAGCGCAGCTCGGGATAGCCAGTGGCCAGATCAAAATCGAGGGACCCGAAGTCGAGCTCTTCAGCGAGCGAGGAGATCTCGCAGCGCCGCGCATCACCTACACGCGGGAAAGCGGACTGATACGCGCCGAAGCTGGCGTACGTGCGAGCTTGGAGCCAGGGACGGCTACGGCGCTCGAGCAGTCTCCTTTTGGCCAAGGGAGAGGCCCAATTCGAGTCGAGTCGAAGGAGGCGTTCTACACCTCGGAGCCCGCAGCCTTCACGTTCGTCGGTGGCGTCAGAGCTTGGCGCGACGAGAACCTGCTGCTCGCGGAGCAGCTACGAGCGGATCAATCCAAACAAGAAATGGCAGCGAGTGGGGGAGTGCGAACCCTATGGTTCACCAGCCCCAAGACCAACGGCACACCAGGCGCCAGCCAGCCGATCGAGGTGACCTCCAGCCTGCTTTCCTACCAGCGAAACGACAACGTCGTGATCTACTCCGGTGACGTGCAGGTCGAACAGGCGAAGCGGACGTTGACCTGTGGGGAGCTTTCCGTCGAGCTCGAAGCCAACGGCCAGGATGCCAAAGAAATGACATGTCGCCGTGATGTAGAAATGATCGATCCTGCGGCCGATCGTCGTATCACGGGAGATATCGCCGTCTACACGGTGCCGGAGGAGCGGGTCGAGGTTTTCGGCGATCAAGTCTTGCTACTCGACTCACAGAGCAACCGTCTCGAAGGCAAGTACCTCCTCTACAATCTCGGTCCTGGGACCGTGCAGATTCGCAGTCGCGTACCGGAGCTGGCCCAGCCATGAGGCCGACCTATCCTTCCGACCTTTTCGGGCTGGGGCCGGGATCGCCCGCCGGCCAGGTGTAGCCCGACTCGAGCCACAAACGACGGTGATGGTGAGATGGAAGGTACGCGTCTCTTAACCAACGGCCTACGCAAGGTCTACCGCGGCAGGGCGGTGGTCAATGACGTTTCGATCTCGGTCAATCAAGGCGAGATCGTCGGTCTCTTGGGTCCCAATGGGGCCGGCAAGACCACTACCTTCTATATGGTCGTCGGGCTGACGCCGCCAGACCGAGGCGAGGTCATTCTGGGCGATACGGACATCACGGCCCTACCGATGTACCTGAGGGCTCAGCGCGGCATAAGCTACTTGCCGCAAGAGGCCTCCATCTTCCGCAAGATGACCGTCGAAGGCAATCTACTCGCGATCTTCGAGACCTTGGATCTACCGCGCGGCGAGAGGACGCGGCGCGCTCAATTGCTGATCCGGGAATTCGGTCTAGACGGTGTCGCGAAGAGCCCTGGCTATGCCTTGTCTGGGGGCGAGCGACGCCGCGTCGAGATCGCCCGCGCTCTGGCTATAGATCCGCTGTTCATCCTGTTGGACGAGCCGTTCGCTGGCATTGACCCGATCGCGGTCATCGACATTCAATCCATCATTCAGCATCTCAAATCGATGGGAATCGGGGTTCTGATCACGGATCACAACGTACGGGAAACTTTGAAGATTACCGACCGTGCTTATATCATCAACAACGGCGAGATACTCCGTACCGGCTCGCCAGCGGAGCTCTCGGCGGATCCGCAGGTGAGGAAAATCTACCTCGGAGAGGACTTCAGTTTATAGATCATGGCGCTGGAGCAGAAACTCTCTCTCAAGCTAGCCCAGAAGCTAGTCATGACGCCCTCGCTGCAGCAGGCGATCAAACTGCTGCAGATGACTCGCCTCGAGTTGGAGGGGGTTCTCACCCAGGAGATGGTAGAGAACCCACTACTCGAGGAGAGCGAGCCCATGGAAGAGGCCGCGACTCAGGAGCCGGCGGCCGAAGAGCCTGAGATCACCGAGAAGGATGCTCTAGCCGACGTGGATCTAGATGCGTTCTTCAGCGATTATGCCGAGAGCTGGGAGGGCGCAGGGCAGGCGTCTGTCTTCGAGGAGCGTCAAGGGCCCCCGCTCGAGAACACCCTCGCCAGAGAAGCAGATCTCTACGACAATCTGCTGTGGCAGCTCCACATGATGACCATTCCGCCGCTCAAGCGAGAGATCGCGGAGCTGATCATCGGCAATCTCGATCCGGATGGTTTCCTGGTTGCCACGATTGAAGAGATTCAAGCAATGGGAGCCGATGGCTTCGACGGCTCTCCGCCTGTCGAAACAGCAGGTGACGAAGCCGAATCGGAGATCCCCGGTTATAGCCGCGAGAGCGTCGAAGAAGCTCTGGAGTGCGTACAGAGCCTCGAGCCGCCAGGGATTGCCTGTGGAAGTCTTCAGGAAAGCTTGCTGCAGCAGCTCGACGCCCAGGGCGAGCCGGAAGATTCGCTTGCAAGGTTGCTCGTGGCAGAGCGCTGGGAGCAGTTCACGCGGCGCAAGTTCGAGGCCATTGCCAAGTCACTCGAGATCCCGCTCAAGAAGCTACAACCGGCAGTAGAGACCATCAGTCGGCTGGATACCCGCCCCGGCCGCAAGTTTTCGAACGATCGCACGCACTATGTCGAGCCTGACGTCTACATCGTCAAAGTCGCTGACTCCTATGTCGTGCAGCTCAACGACAACGGCCTGCCGCGCTTACGCGTCAGTCGTGCCTACCGCAAGATGCTCCAGGCGATGCGTGAGCAGAAGTCAGAAGCCGACGCGCAGCAGTACATCAAAGACAAGATGCGCTCGGCAGTTTGGCTGATCAAGAGTCTGGATCAGCGCCAGCGCACGATCTACAAGGTCGCGGCTTCGATCGTTCAGCAGCAGCGCGCTTTCTTGGATCATGGCGTCGAGCATCTGCGCCCAATGGTCCTGCGTGACGTCGCAGAAGACATCGACATGCATGAGTCCACGGTGAGCCGCGTGGTCTCCAACAAGTACATGCATACGCCACGCGGTCTGCTGCCCATGAAGTTCTTTTTCCACAGCGGCATTGATCGAGACTATGGCGGCGATATCTCGTCGCTCACGGTCAAGCGCAAGATCGAGCATTTCATTCAAGGGGAAGATGCCAAGAAACCGCTTTCCGACAGCGAGTTGATGCGCATCCTCAACCGTGAGGGCATTCACATAGCTCGCCGCACCGTAGCGAAGTATCGTGACGAGCTGGGCATCCCGTCTTCGACGGAGCGCAAGCAGATATTCTGAGCTGATTTAGGCGTTCCACCAGAGTTTCACCTTCTTAGGAGTCCGTGGGATGAAAATCGAGTTCACTGGCAGGCACTACCACCCGAGCGACAGGGTGAAAGAATATGCTGAGAAAAAGCTCCTCAAATTAGAGAAATTTCTCGAAGAGCCGGTCGACATACACGTAATCTTAGAGATAGAAAAACGCCGCCAAATCGCCGAGTTTCATGTTTCCTACCGGCACGGAGTGCTGCAGGCGACCGAAGAAGCCGAGCACATGCGAGAGGCGATCAATGCCGGCATCGAGAAGATCGAGAAGCAGGCCAGACGATCTCGCCACAAGTTCTTGGACAAACGTCGGCGAGCCCAGCGTCAAGAAGATCACCACTGGCCGCTGGAGGTTCTCGAGCGTGAGAGCGTCAGTGAAGGAGCCAGTCCACGAATCGTCAAGACCTCACGCCTGTCAATCAAGCCGATGACGATCGACGAGGCCGCTCTCGAGCTCGAACAGTCCAAGAACGAATTCTTCGTCTTTCGTGACTCGGCGACCGATCGAGTCAGCGTCATCTATCGACGGAAAGACTCCAACTATGGGCTCATTGCCCCAGAGTTTTAAGCATCAATGCGGCTCGAAGCACTGACTGATCCCCAGCTCGTTTTTGCAGATTTGCCGTGCTTCGATCGCTCGAGTCTGTTGCGATCCTTCGCCGAGCGCATCGTAGAAGCGGGGCGGCTCGATGACACCGAAGCGCTTTACAGCAAGCTCTGGGAGCGAGAGCAGCTTGGCTCGACTGCCATCGGCGATGGCGTAGCAGTTCCGCACTGTAAGGTCGCGGACCTCTCGCAAGTCATCGTTGCTATTGGCCTGCTGCGCAACGGCATCGAGTTCGGGGCGGTTGATCACCAGCCCGTGCGCCTGTTCTTTGTTGTAGTGTCGCCCGAAGACCAGCCTGCGGCCCATCTTCAGTGCCTGGCGGCGATCTCAAAATGGATCAAAGCAGAACGGCATATCGAACGGATCATGAAGCTCGAAGATAGCGCCTCGATTCTCGATCTGATCCGGGAAGATAGCTGAATGGGCTCCTCTGTTCCTCACGTCGAGGTGACAGAGCTGCTAGGTACCGAGCTTTCAGACCTTCATCTCCGAGTGCTATGCGGCGATGTGCACCTAGACCATCGCATTACTAATCCGCGGGTGCAAAAACCGGGACTCGCGTTCGCTGGCTACTACAAGTACATCAAGGAGGGGCGGGTACAGATCATCGGTGAAAGCGAGACCGAGTATCTCAAGACCCTGCCTCCGGAGAAGCGCCGGCGGCGGTTTCGCAACATTGTTGACCTACCGGTCCCTGTTTTCGTGATCACCAAGGGTATCGAGCCGTTTCCTACCTTCCACGAGCTCTGCCGAGAGAAGGGAGTTCCGATCTTGGGATCGACGTCTCTTTCCTCGACTGTGATCAACCGCTTGAGCTTCTTCCTCGAAGACCATCTCGTACCTGTTACCCATCTACACGCCGTGCTCGTTGATATCTATGGCCTCGGCGTGCTATTGATTGGCAAGAGTGGAGTGGGGAAAAGTGAATCGGCTCTGGACCTGATCACCCGTGGGCATAGTCTGGTAGCAGACGACCGGGTCACGGTTCGACGCTATCCGAGCGGCGATCTGATTGGCTACTGTGAGGCTCCCGTCAAGCACCATATGGAGCTGCGTGGGCTGGGCATCATCAACGTCAAGGATCTCTTTGGACTCGCAGCCATTCGAGAGCGCAAGACGATCGATCTCGTGATCGAGCTGGAGCCCTGGGAAGAAGGGCGAGTCTATGATCGCCTCGGCCTGGACGAGACGGTATTCACGATACTGGAAACACCCGGTCCCTACATCCGTATGCCGGTAGCGACAGGGCGAAACGTCGCCAGCCTGGTAGAGATAGCAGCCCGTAACCACGTCCTGAAGCTTCAGGGACACGATTCCGCACGTGAGTTTGCTCTACAGCTCGAGGCTCGTCTTGAACAAAACAAGCAACGCTAACGAAACCGGAAGATCCAAAGCTCGGCTGCTGGTGATCAGTGGCCTTTCCGGCTCCGGCAAGAGTACTGCTGCCAATGCGCTCGAAGACATAGGCTACTACTGCGTCGACAACCTGCCCCTGCCCCTGTTGCGAACCTTTCTCGCAGATCCACTGGCACAAGTCGGCGACCACCGCCTAATAGCGGTGGTGACCGATGTGCGAGCTCCTGGATCCTCCGAGGAGTTGCCGATGCTTCTCGAGTCTGTCGACCGACAGATCTTCGATGTGCTGGTGGTATTTCTGGAGGCTGCGGAAGAGGTCTTGCTGAGGCGCTACTCAGAGACCCGTCGGGCCCATCCGATCGGTGGCGGTGAGCGCCCTGTACTCGACGGCATCAGGCGGGAGCAGGAGCTTCTCGCAGCTCTCAGAGGACGAGCCGATCTCATCCTCGATACGAGCGACTGGTCGGTTCATGACGTCCGGCGTGAGATTCATCAGGAATTCTCTGAGCGCAAGGACGGCGCATTGACGGTGTCCTTGGTGAGCTTTGGATTCAAACACGGGGTGCCAGCAGGGTGCGACCTGCTGTTCGATGTTCGCTTTCTGCCCAATCCCTATTTCATCCCCAAGCTCCGCTCGCTGAGTGGATTGGATTACCCCGTGCGGGAGTTCTTGGAGCAACAGGGAGATTTCCTGGAGCTGCGAGATCGACTCGAGGACCTTCTTTCCTTCCTCTTGCCCCGCTACAAGAGGGAGAATCGAAGCTATGTGACCATGGCGATCGGCTGCACGGGCGGACGCCACCGTTCCGTCGCGCTATGCGAAAGCCTCGCTCAACGCCTGACCTCGTCGGCTGCCATTCGTGTGAGACATCGAGATGTCGACCGAGCCAACTGAACCACTTATCTCACGGCAGGACTCCCGTGTTGTCCTGCAGGTCAACAAGCTGTTGTTTCCCCACAAATCGGGCACAACGCTTCGTTCATTCGACTCGATTCACCCATGATTTCAGTCTTGATACTCACTCATGGCGGAGTCGCGCCAGAGCTCCTGTCGGCCGCGCGGATCATTTCCGGAGATCTCGAGTCCTTCATGGCTCTACCTCTCGAATGGAGCGACGGTTTCGACGAGGCGAGTCACAAGGTTAGGGAAGCCCTGGACTCACTTGACTCAGACGAAGGCGTTCTGATCCTCACAGATATCTTGGGCGGTACTCCATTCAATGTCGCCATGAAGTACCATGAGCCAGGCAGAGTAGAGGTCGTGTCGGGAGTCAACCTTCCCATGGTGGTTCGACTTGGTTGTCTCCTGAGCAGCCAAAAGCCGCTCAGTGAGCTGGCCTCCTGGATCAGAGATAAAGGACGCTCGAGTATCTGTTGTAGCGAGGATCTCCCCCTAGCAAAACGTTCTCTTGAACCCTGCGAGTAATCTGATGACTCAGAGAGATATGGAAATCGTCAATCGTCTGGGGCTTCATGCAAGAGCTGCGGCAAAAATGGTCCAGACAGCAGGGCGCTTCACTAGCAACGTGACCCTGGTCAAAGATGGCGAGGCCGTTGATGCCAAGAGCATCCTGGGAATCATGGCGCTAGGCGCAGCACAGGGAAGCAAGCTCACGGTCATTTGTGAAGGCTCAGACGAAGAAGCCGCGAGCCAAGCGATTGTCGAGCTCGTCGCGGACCGCTTCGGCGAAGAAGCCTGAGCGACGGCTATGGACCACTTCCACGGCATCGGTGCATCAGAGGGAATCGCGATCGGTGCCGCTGTGTGCATCAGCACGCGGATCGGGGACATCTACCAGATCCCGGTGCCTGAGGGGGAGGTCGATACCGAGATTGCCCGTTTTCGCAAAGCCGTCGAAACAAGCCAGGGTGAGATCAAGCGCCTGCGCGATCGTGTTGGCGACGAGATGGGAGACGAGCTAGCCGGCATTTTCGAAGCGCAAGCTCTGGTGCTCTCCGACTCGAGCTTCCTCAATAGTGTGATCCAACATATCCGCAGCGAGCGCGTGAATGCAGAGTGGGCTCTGCAAGAAACCGTCAGTGAGTACCAAGCTCGCTTCGATGCCATCGACACCCAGTACCTTCGCGATCGCCAAGAAGACCTACGCCATGTCTGTCGTTACGTGATCCAAGGTCTGCGTGGCATTCATCTCCACCAGCTGTCGGAAGTTCCAGACGATATCGTCATCGTAGCCGACGATCTTTCGCCAACTGATGCGGTCAAGCTGGGTCGTGAGAAGGTAGTGGGATTCGTTATCGAGCACGGCAGCATCACATCGCATACGACGATCATTGCGCGCTCTTTGAATCTGCCTGCGGTGCTGGGCGTGCCTGGTATCAATCAAAAGCTCATCGATCACGCAGAGACACCGATCATCATCGATGGGTCTTCCGGAACGGTGATCTTGGATCCGGACCCGGATACGCTGGCGCAATACCGTCGCATCTTGGCCAACCGGCGTCGTGAAGCGCTGGTACTGCTCGAAGACACTGCCTTACCTTCGATAACAGTCGACGGTAGCGAAGTCCAGGTGATGGCCAACATCGATCTGCCTGAAGAGCTCGAGGATTCCCAGCAGTTTGGCGCCGCCGGTATCGGACTTTATCGAAGTGAATTCCTGTACATCGAGCGTAGTCCCAATCTGCCTTCGGAAGATGATCACTTGGCGATCTACCAGAGAATGGTCGAAGCAGCGGCTCCGCATCCGGCCATCATCCGGACCTATGACCTCGGAGGTCGGAAGATCGCGCGCGAAGTCATGGAAACGCACGAGGCCAACCCGGTGCTTGGGTTGCGAGGAATCCGTCTGACGCTATCCCGCCTCGATATCTTCAAGACACAGCTGCGCGCGCTGATTCGAGCCACTGCATTTGGCGACCTCCGCATCATGCTTCCGCTGGTCACCATTCCCGAAGAGATCCTCGAATTCCGTCGCGTCTCGGAAGAGGTCATGGATGAGCTCGATAGAGAAGGCTTGCCGTTTCGCAGCGATTTCAAGCTTGGGATCATGATCGAGGTACCGGCCGCCGCTCTCATCTCGGACATCATGGCCCGTTACGTTGATTTCTTCTCAATTGGCACCAACGATCTCATCCAATATGCGTTGGCGGTAGATCGAAGCAACGAGCAAATCGCGGATCTCTATCGCCCCCTACATCCGGGGATCCTGCGCATGTTGAAGCTGATCATTCGTAATGCCGATGCTGCGGGGATCGAAGTCAGCATGTGCGGCGAGATGGCAGGGGACCCACGATTGACGGCCGTGCTTCTTGGCTGCGGTCTGCGCCGCCTCTCGGTCAGCCCACGGCGGATCCCTACCTTGAAGCGCCAGATCCGTAAGCTGTCTTGCGCACCGCTCGCGACGATGGTCGACGAATGCACTCAGCTTGCAACAGCAGCCGAAGTCGAGCACTTCCTGCAGCAGCAGCTGGCCGTCAGCTAGAGTCTAGCTGACGCGCTGCAACCAGACTGCCGCGGGCGAGGCAGCCTAGGGTCTTACTGGGATTATCCCGCCACCTCCGGCGGTAGGGCTCGCGCCGGAATGTCGTGAGCAGGTCCTTCAAATGCTGGTAGTCTTAGCATTAGGTCTACGACCTGAAACGAGCGAGGAGCTTAGCATCATGCATGTTTACCAACCTTTGAAGAAACACCGCAGCAGTTCTTTGGCGATCTGTTGCGTCACACTCATCGCCTGCTCGGGTGGGAAGGATCCCCAACCTCTGCCGTCACAGACGTTGACTCAAGTCACACCACAGCTGGCCGCGCCGCCGCCGCCGCGTTTACCGGTACCCCGAGAGATTCAGCCGACAAAGCCGACCACCAAGGTCATCGATGCCGGCGGGCGAGCTGAGAGACCGACCACCCTCATTGAGGCTTCGCGGTTGGCTAAAGCCCGCAAAGGCAAGGCGGGTGAGTCAGTCGCAGTTATCAACGACGATAATCTTCACGAGTACGCCAAAGATGCAGAGGTCATCATTTTGGAATCCGAGCCAGCAGCTGTGGCACCTTCTCTGGAAGCAGAGCCAGAACCTGTAGCCCGCCAGGATCCTGAGATTCGCAACGAGCAATTCTGGCGCAACAAAGCGCTCGAGCTGCGCATGGGCTGGCGTCGTGCAATCGATCGGATCGCCGAGCTAGAGCTCGAGTCAGCTGCGCTGAGACAGCAGTTCTATGCTGAGGATGATCCTTACCTGCGAGACAGCCAGCTGAAGCCTGCGTGGGACCGCGTCTTGGATCGTCTCGACCAGCTTCGGGATCAAGCTTCCCAATATGAGCAAGAGCTCGAGGTCTTCGTTGCCGAAGGTCAGCGTGCCAGTATTCCTCAAGGCTGGCTGAACCAAGGGTGGGAGCTGGAGCCAACGCTGGAAGAGCGTGAGAGCGCTAAGAAGGAAACCTCGCAAGCCGTTAATCCCTCGACTGCAGCGCAGGCGGTAGAACCTGACGACTACGAGCCATGATTAGGAACCTACCCAAGAGATTCTTCGTAGAGACCTGGGGCTGTCAGATGAACGAGCTGGACAGCCAGAGGCTGTCTAGCCAGCTCATGCAAGCCGGGGTCCTACCAACTCGAGATCCTGAGCAAGCAGACCTTATTCTGCTCAACTCATGCAGTGTCCGCGAGAAAGCGGCTCACAAAGCCTACTCGCGCCTGGGAGAGTATCGGCTGCTGAAGAAACAGCGGCCTGACCTTTTGCTAGGTTTCTGCGGCTGCGTCGCGCAGCAGGAGGGGGATCAAGCTCTGAAGCGAGTACCCGATCTGGATTTCGTGGTTGGTCCAGCCAGAGTAGGGGAGCTTCGGCAGATACTCCAGCAGCGTTTGATGGGCAAACGGACGGTGGCAACCGGCTTCCCTGACGCCGCCCAGCGCAACTACGACCTCGACGATCTGTCTCGCGAAGGTACTTATAAAGGAATGGTGACCATCATTGAAGGCTGCAACAAGAAGTGCACCTTCTGCATCGTTCCATCGACGCGAGGGCCGGAACAGAACCGATCGATGCAGAGCATTCTGGCGGAAGTTCGTCATTTGTTGGACTACGGTTTTCTCGAGATCGAGCTGCTGGGCCAAACGGTAAACCACTGGCGTGATCCCGAGACCGGGGCTGACTTCGCGGTGCTGCTGGACAAGGCCGCTTCACTAGAAGGTCTGAAGCGGCTTCGCTTCGTGACGTCTTATCCGCGGGACTTTACCCAGGATATGGTCGATCAGTTTGCTCGACATCCCAACATCTGTCCCTACTTGCATCTGCCGGTTCAGTCGGGTTCGAATCGGGTTTTGAAGACCATGGGGCGGGGTTACAACATCGAGCTCTACTATGACCTGATCGATCGACTACGCGAGAGTCGACCGGGACTTGCACTTTCGACAGACATTATTGTCGGCTTTCCGGGAGAAACTCGGCAGGAGTTCGAGGAAACACTCGAGTTGATCAAGCGGGTGAGTTTCTCTTCGGTTTATGCCTTCAAGTATTCGCCTCGTCCAGGAACGGCAGCCCCCCGCCTTAAACTCAATGAAGTACCCAATGAGGAGGCGGATCGACGCTTGCAAGAGCTCTTTGCTCTACAGCGGGAAATCCAGCTCGAGCTGAATCAGGCCTTAGTAGGCGAAGTCTTCGACGTGCTAGTCACGGATTGGGGCAAGAAGCCTGGCACTCTAGCCGGCAGAACTCCTTGTCACCGAGTCATACACTTCAGTCACGGCGCCAATCCGGCAGAGCTAGGCAGCCTCGTCTCAGTGCGTGTTGAGCAGGCCTATGCACACTCCTTGATCGGTAGAGAAGAGACGTTAGAGGGCATCCCTGAGGCTCTGGTCGGCCCAAGACGTCAGATTCCGATTATCGCTTGATGCCGCCTGTAGCGGCATAGTCGAGACGGTTTGAAACTGCAGCCTGCCGTGCTCTACCTTTGCCGGCAGAGCACAGCACAGCGGTCTTGACCTGCGGCGGTGGAGAAGCGCACAATAGATCAATGACCACTACGGACGAGCCTGTTCTCATGGAAGTCAAGGGGCTGATGATGGACCCCAAGTCCAACGTGCCCATCGTGATCCTTCGAAGCGAAGAGCAGTCCAAGATGCTACCGATCTGGATTGGAATCTTCGAAGCCAACGCGATTGCTGTCAATCTCGAAGGCATTCAACCACCAAGGCCCATGACCCATGACCTCTTCCTCAATCTGATTGAAGCAGTGAAATACGAAGTCAATCAGATCTTGATCCACGATCTCGTGGACAATACCTTCTTCGCTCAGATCTTCCTCAAAGCGGATGGAGAAGATCTTGTCGTCGACTCGAGACCGAGCGATGCTATTGCTTTGGCTTTGAGGGCCAAGGCACCGATCTTGGTGTCGCAAGCCGTGCTGCAAAAGGCCAAGATCGATGAAATCACCGAGCGCTCTCTCGACAAGGACAAGCTCAAGAAGTGGCTAGAAGAGATAGATCCTGAGGATCTCGGCAAATACACGATGTGAGCTGCCGACACGCGCTAGCGCTTCTGAAGACTCAATGTCGGCGCGCCGACATTGACATGAGCGACTGATTCAGCCAGTCGGTCCGTAGATTTCATGCTCCTCAATGTCGGCGCGCCGACATTGAGTCGTGGGCTTCCTGCTCCCAGCACTCTAGAGCTCTCGCCGGGTGCCTCGAGAACCTGCGAACTGAATCTCGGCAGCAGTGTCGGCGCGCTGAAATCTTCACTAAGAATGTGCAATCTTGACCTCAATTAGGGCTTTTCGTACACTCCCAAACAATCATGATCATTGCTATTACAAACCAAAAAGGTGGTGTCGGAAAAACGACAACTGCCATCAACTTGGCGGCTGCACTCGCCACCAAGGGCTTCCGAACACTGCTGATCGATGTCGACCCCCAGGCCAACAGCAGTATGTCTTTCCTCGACATCCACGACCTTCAGGAGTCGATGTACGAAGTTCTGACGCAGGATGATGTTGGCCTGGAAGACGTATCCAAGGAGGCCGCCAAGGTCCAGCACCTGTTTGTCAGTCCTTCAGCGATCTCACTAGCAAAGATCGAAGCGAAACTAATCGGTGAGCTCGACAGCCACTATCGTTTGAAAGACGAGATTGATCGTGTCAAGGACCAATACGACTACATCATTATCGATACCCCTCCAACCTTGGGGATCATTACCGTCAATGCTCTAGTAGCAGCGACCCATATTCTGATTCCGATCCAATCAAGCTACTTTGCCCTCGAGGGCACTGACGATCTGCTAGAGACTATCGACAAGATCAAGGTGCGCGCTAATCCTGACCTCCAGATCCTTGGAGTCGTCATCACGCTTTACGATAAGCGGACGATCCTGTCGCGAGATATCCGGCAGGAGATCAGCGAAGTCTTCGGGGACAAGCTCTTCGACACACACATCACAAAGAGTGTTCGCCTCGAGGAGAGTCCGGCTTATCGTGAGTCGATCTTCAGCTTCGCTCCGAGATCTAGCGGCGCTTACGAGTACTACAAACTTTCCGAAGAGGTATTGGCACGTGTCTAAGGCAGCAGCCGAACGGAAAGGGTTGCCCAGGCGGAAGCGAATGCGGCATAGCAGCCATTTCGTAGAAGAGCTCGCAGGTCGCAATCAGGTTGCCATAGGCAACATGGTAGCTCTATCTGCGGTCGAGCCTGATCCCAAACAGCCTCGAACTACCATGGGCGACCTGTCGGAACTGGCCAAGTCCATCAAGGACAAGGGGGTGCTCGAACCCATCCTGGTTCGACCGAGGGAGGCCCAGGGAGGCGGGGCCAGCCTCGTGATCATCAGTGGAGAGCGGAGGTATCGAGCGGCCATGGAGGCCGGACTGGTAGAGATACCCGTCATCGAGATGGATGTCAGCGAGGAGGAAGCTCTCGAGATTGCGCTGATCGAGAATCTCCAGCGAAAAGATCTGACGCCATTCGAAGAGGCTGAGGGATATAGAGCTCTGAGCGATCGATTCAACTACACCCATGAAGAGATTGCCGCCTCTGTCAGCAAATCGCGCACTGTAGTGACTGAGAGCCTTGCGCTGCTCAAGATGCCTTCACGAGTCCGTGAGGCCGCGCAAGCTCTTGGTATTCACACAAAGTCGCTCTTACTCGAAGTCCTGAAAGCTGAATCCGAGCAGGACATGATTCAACTCCTTGAAGAAGTCGATCGGAGGGGCTTGAGCCGTGATGACCTCAGGCGACAGAAGCGTGAGCCCAGAGGGACTCAGCGTCCCAGACCTTTTGTCTTCAAGTTCAAGCCTCAAGACAAGCGCTTCAATCTGTCTCTGAAGTTCCGCCAGAGCCAGGTCAGCAAATCTGAGCTGATCGAGACGCTAGAGTCGATCCTTACAGAGCTGAGATCGGCCTAGCAGACGCCGTCAATTTCAGCAGGCACTCTCAGCAGCAGGCACTCGAGCTAGGGGAGACCCCCTCAGCATGCCTGCTGTTTTGGCCCTGATTTGGGTTTACATAACACATCTTATCGGCCGCGAATGAGTTGGCCTGGGTGCGGCCTGCGAACAGGCGGCCTGCGAACAGATCGAACCCCGTATAATCCCCACAATGCGCCGTCTAGACCGCTACATGCTCGCCGAGATCATCGGGCCTTTGCTCCTCGGATTCTCGGTCTTCACGTTCATCCTGCTGATCCAGGCTCTGTTCAAGTCCGCGCGCCTGGTCATCTCGAGCGGCGTCGATGCGGGCATGGTGGGCCGACTCCTGCTGCTGTCTCTGCCGTGGATCGTCGTCATGACGATTCCCATGGCGTTCTTGTTCAGCATCCTGATCGCGGTGGGACGGTTGTCATCAGACAGTGAGCTGGTTGCCATCCGGGCAGGCGGCGTGAGTCTGTTCTCGCTCTATCGCCCCATCGTCTTGCTGTCGCTGCTGCTGACCAGTCTCAACGTCTATCTGATGAT
>JBCCEE010000006.1:0-46006 GCA_039030415.1 Acidobacteriota bacterium | reverse complement strand
GCGGGATCGAGGCGCCGCTGATCGACTCGTAGGTCCAGTTGTTGACCGCCGGGTCGGTGGAGTACGGCAGGTCGCGGATGCCCGGGCCGTCCGGAGCCTGGCCGAAGAGGTAGGTGCCGATACCGCGCGAGTCGGTGCCGGCATCGCCCGGCTCATGGGTGTAGATCAGGCCGAGCAGATCGCTCCAGCCCTCACCCGCCTGCTGAGTGTTGTTCAGGCAGCTCGAGTTGCCCGGGCCGCCGACCTGGCGGATCGAGATGCCGTGGCCATACTCGTGCACGATCACGCCATTGTCGAAGTCGCCGTCGCGCGCCGGCGAGGCGTTGGTGCAGGTGAACATCTGCATGCGCGGGTTGCCGCCATCGGTCGGCGTCGCGAAGTTGGCGTTGCAGTTGCCCGAGCCGTCCTGGGCGTCGGCGTTGACCGAGTCACCGCCGGCACCGCCGTTGCCGAAGTTGTTCTCTTGGAAGTTACCGCCGGCTTCGTCGAAGCCGTACTGATACTGGATGTCGTGGATCAGGTTGTTCCAGTAGAACAGGTTGGCGGTCGCCGCCGGCACGTAGCTCGAAGGCTGCTGGCTGAGGTCGACCGGGAAGTCGCAGGTGGTGCCGGAGCACTGCGGGTTGGAATCGCACGAGTTGTTGGCCGGGCTGGTGTCCGGGCACGCCGTGACATTGTTGCCCGACATGGTGCCGCCGGTGAACCAACCGTTGGGGGACGCGGTGGCGTCCTCGGGATCGGTGACCAGGGTGCGGCCGACGCTACCGTGTAGCGGACTCTCGTCCGGCTCGGCGTAGACCCGGAAATCGCCGGAGTTGACCCAGTCGAAACGCGTCCAGACCTTGCCGGTCTCGGCGTCGACGGTCATGTCGAACCAGTGGTCGTAATCGGTGGTCTGAATCTGGAAGTTCCACACCAGCCGCACGTCGCCGGAACGGATCGGCAGCCACATCAGCTCGGCGTTGACCTCTTCGAGCGACAGGCCCTTGGCGGCAACGCGGGTCGCCTGGCGCGGTCCGGCGTCGGCGGCGAGGATCGCCGGCATCGACTTGAGAGGAATCTCGAGGTGGAGTCCGGCCGCGGCGACGGCCTCGTCCGCTCCGATGCTCGGCGCCAGCGACTTGAGCGCGCTGCCGAGGTTCGGCACGAAGGCGTTGTTGATGCTGATCACGCGACCGTCGCGGTTGATATTGAGGTGCAGCTGGCCGTTGTAGACCGGGATGCCCTGGTACGTCTGGCGCAGGTAGATGTGCGTCGCGCCGGACAGCTTGGAGTAGACCGAATCCGTGACTTCGAATTCCGCCAGATCCGCCTCGGTGAGGCCGAGCGTCGACAGCTGCGAGCGCACGTAACCGAGCCCGACGGCCAGCGGCGCCGCCTTCTCGAGGCTGGGCTCAGTGAGGTAGCCGGTGGTGTTGTAGAGCGAGCGCGTGACGCCGAGTGTCTTGTCGAAGGTTACCGCGAGCCCCGGAACGTCGGCACGCAGGGCGTCGATGGCCTGCTTCTGCTCGAAGTTCGGAGCCGCTTTGAAGGTCAGATTCTCGACCCCGCGCGCGTCATAGTTGCGATGGTTGTGTTGGTGGTGGCTGCCCGGAGCTGCCGCCCAGGCGCTGCCGGACACCAGCAGAGCCAAGAGTGCGGTCAGGACCGCGAGGCGGCCGGCCGGGGTACATCGAAGATATTGCGGGTCACGCTGCTGCTTCATACTTTCCTCCAGGTGATCGAGCTCGACAATGCACGCAGCGCCGCCTCGAGCCATGCGCTCGGGGTCGGCGGTGAGGGGAGCGTGAATCGCCAAGCTATACGGGTCCAGCTACATATTAAGCAAGTAGCGTGCCGCCCGAATCGGCGGTAAGATCGCCGCTTTGCGACCCAAAATTTTCACATCACCGAGAGATCATCTCGCGCTTCGAGGTAAGCGAGCGATTATCAGTGAACCAACGAGATGCCGCCGAACCCCTCGTTATCAACTCTGATAATCGCTTTTTTCAAAGTTGATAACAGCTTGCCAAAAGGCGCTCGCCAGCTCAGCCCGGAGTCTTCCGAGCTCACTCGACCCGAAACCGCAGGCTCCAGCCGTAGGCGCCGCCCTCGTAGAAGGTCATCATCTGGCCGATGGCGTGCTCGCCGCGCTTGGCGTAGAGCGTCCACTCGTAGACTTCGCCGGGGCTGCTCGGCGGCAGCTCGAGGGCGATCGAGGTGTCGAAAGTGCTCGCCTTGACCATCTCTTCCAGATCCGCGGGCGGATCGCATCGCGAGCGGACGACGCGATAGAAGTATTCGAAGCCACGGGAATCCTCAGGGTCCGGAGGTCGCCAGGCGAAGCGGGCGCCCGCTTCGCCTGTTGGGGGGAGCGGTATCGCCCCTTCGCAGCTGAGGTATTTCTCGGCGAAATCCTCGTTGCTGTCCCACGGCTCGATCAAGCGCAGGGTGGTGAGCAGCGACGCTGGGGCGTAGGTGATCTCGCCCAGCGCGACCTCGAAGTCCAAGCTCGAAGCCAGATCGCCGGCGCGCTTCGTTGGGTTCGACGGCTCGGCGTCGATCTCGACCTTCATGTAGTAATTGCCCGGCGGCAGGCCGTAGATCTTGACCACGCCATCCTCGACCTCGGTCCTGGGGTGCGGGTACTTCTTGGTGTGATTGTTGCGAAACCAAATATCGAACGCCGGGCCGTGGGCTTCGCTCGATGCCTCCTCCAACGCCTCGCCTGACGCCTCCCCTACCCCCTCGGTCAGCGCGTCTTCTTCCGGCGGCGAATTGAGCCACGTGTAGGGCTGGTCGCCGAGCATGAGCTGGATGGCGGCGACCTGGACCTCGTCAGAAACCTTGGGCGGAAGCGCGACGCCCGGCGGCGCCTGCCACAGCTCGACCTTCTTGTCGTTGCGGTAGAGCCCGCTCTCGACAACCGCGCCGTTCGGGTCGCGCCGTTCGAACGCTCCATCACGCCATAGAAAGTGGAGCTGGCGACGAGCGCAGAACAGCTCGAGGCCATCGGCTGAGGCGGTCGGCACAGCGTCTTCCGGGCACGGCTGGCCGGCGACCGAGAGATCGCCCTCCACCAAGATCCGGCGATCATTCTCATAGACGATCCGCCAGCGCTCGGCGCCGCCCGGGAAGTAGGCGACGCGCTCACCGTCGAATCTCCCTTCACGGTAATTGCGTAGCTCGCGTAACGACCCGTCCAGGTAGTAGGCGCGACTCTCACCGTCCGGATGCCCGGAGGCGAAGGTCTCTTCTTCGATCAGCACTTCCCGACCGAACGGACCCGCGAACTCTCGATGTAGACCGTGTCGACGGTCGTTCTCGTAGTTCATGATCGAACGCAGCACGTAGCGCTTGGCGCCACCCGGGCCGACCTCCGCGTCCCAGGTCACGTAGGGGCCTACTGTCAGCGTCCTGCCCTCAGCGTCGATCTCGTGACACTTTGACCACATGCGCGGCCGATCGTCATGACCGAACGAGCGCTCGCGCACCGAGCCCGGCGGACACAGGTCTTCGGGCTGGAGGAGATAGCGACTCGCCTCCCCCGGCAGCACGATCCGGTGCTGCTCCATCGCGCCGTCCGGTGCCCAAGAGACCCAGAGCCCGGCTTGCACGCCTTTGAAGTAAACGCCTTGACGGGCGGTGGTGTCATCGGGATACAGCTCCAGATAGGGACCGTGGCGGGCGACCCGAGCGCCACGCGAGGCCTCACACCATAGGGCTGAACGGGAGCCGTCCGGCGCTTCGGCGCGCCGCAGCTCGGTACCTTCGGGACAATCGACCTCCTCGGCCAGCCAGCGCCCGATCTCGGGTTCCGGCTGCGCGCTGGCCAAACCCGCCAGCATCAGCAGGCACAGCGCCACGACGCTTGGCGAGCCCCTATCCAACGATGTCTCCCAACGACGGCGGGTGGCGGGTCGGATCAGACGAACGAAATGACGTCACCGCAGCGCGACCGTCTCGCTCCACGCGCCGGTATCTCCGCTCTCGAAGCCATCGAGGAAGAGCAGGGATTGGGCAGCAGCGACGACTTCGTCCATGGCGGATCCGCCGTCGTCCTGGGTCCAGGTCACCAGCGCCACGCGACCATCCGCGGCGATCTGGGGATCGGTGTCGCTGCCGGCCTGCTCGGTGTTGATGGCGAACGGATCGGTCAGCGGCGTGCCGCTGGCGTCGAGGAAGCGACCCTCGATCTCGGGATCGTTCCACACCACAAGGAAGCGGTCCTCACCCACCGCCGAGATCGCCGCCGGGCGCAAGAAGTCGTCGCCGGCTGGAGTGGGATCGAAAAGCGATCCCTGCGGGGTGGCGCTGGAGGAGAAACGGCGACCCAGGACCCGCGAGTTGCCAGCGTAGTTGGTGTAGCCTCCCCACACCACGACGAAGCCACCATCGGCTTTGGCGGCCAGGGCCGGCGCCCGCTGCTGCTCGGCAGGCGAGCCGGCGGCGGCGTTGAATGTCGTCACCTGGGTCGACTGGCTGTCGATAACCGCGCCGAGGATCATGTCGTAGTAGCTGTAGTTGTAGCCGGTGTAGAGATGGTCGTGCCACACGATCACAAAATCACCGGCCGGCAGCGCCTCGACGTCGCGGCGGTGGAACGAACGGAAACCGTTGGGGCCGTAGGAATCGTCGAACGCGATGGTGAAGTCACCAGTGGTCGGCGCCGAGGCGTCGTCGAAGTGGCGGCCGACGAGCTCCTCGGAGTTCGACCATACCGTCAGGAAGCTGCCGTCGTCGGCCAACGCCACCGCCGGCGTGCGCTGACTCACGGCCGTGTTCTCGTTGATCTGGAAGTCCGGACCGATCGCCGAACCGCTGGAATCGAAGCGGCGACCGAAGATGTCGATATTGCTGCCGCTGCCCGGACCCTGCCAGACCACGATGAAGTTACCGCTGTCGTCCGCCGACACCTGGGGCTCCCCCTGGTTGCCCGCCGTCACTTCGTTGATCAGGAGCTCGTCACCGATCGGTTGACCGTCGGAGCCGAAGCGGCGGCCGAAGATGCCGGTGCCGTCACCGTCTTGCCCACTCGAGACCCATACGACGATGAATCGTCCCTGGCCGTCGGCAGCGACGGCAGAACGACTCTGGTCCCCCGTCGTGTAGGTGTTGACCGCCGTGTCGGCCCAGCTCGCTCCGGCGATCGCCCAAAGACTCAGGAATCCGACAGCCGTCATTAACGGTCGCGAGAGACGGTGTGCAGGGCGAAGCGATGCGGGTCCTCGAAACGGCATGGGCGATCCTCCTTCGCTGATCATGGCATATAACCATACCTTCTCGCCAGCATGCCTCCAAGGCAAGACCGAAATCCGAGAAGATACGATCCAGAGGGGTAGACTGCTTTCAACTCTCTAGCTCTATCAACGCATGATGAGGCAAAGAGTTTCGATGCGGTCCTGCCGTTCCGGTCGGTCAGCCGCCGCTCGCTTCGACCTCGGAGAGCACGTTGCGCAGCCGGTCGCTCGCCCGGCCACCGCCGGCGGTGGGTGAACCGTCGAGCGAGCGGATGTCGGCCTGAGTGAGGTCGAGCCGCGGAGCAAAGGCGGCGGCGTGAAACTCCGCGGCGAGGCGCCGAGCCAGGGCTCCGGTATCCTCACCGGGGCGAATCTTGACCTCGGCACAGCTCAAGCGGGTGCGCTGCGGGCCGAGCAGGCAGACGCTGCCGGAGCTGTCATCGCCGTCGACCACCACCTGGTAACCGCCGCCAGCGTCGTGAAAGCGCGGCGAGCGCCGCAGCAGCTTGCGGGTGAGCTGAGCTAGCCGTCCGCTGGCGGCGGGAAAGCTGGCGGGCAGCGACAGACCGAAGCGACGGATGAGGCCAGGATCGCGCTGCAGCGCGGTGTCGAAGAGCTCGATCGAGCGCTGGTTGAGGCCGGCGTCGGCCGCGGCCTGGGCGGCCAGCGTAGCGACCCGATCGCGCAGCAGCGCCTCGTGCGGCGGCAGCGTCTCGAGCGCCTCCTCGGCCAGCCGCAGAGCGTCGCGCTCGCGACCCTGCAGGAAGGCGATCTCCGACTCGTAGGCTCGAAAGTAGCCTTCGGCTTGCTCCAGGGTCTCGCGCGCCTCGGCCTGGCTCAGAGCTGCCGCCACCACCCCCGGCCCGAGGATGGCGCACAGCTCGGGCTCGATCCACTCGGGAATCTCCACCGAGCCGGCCAGATAGGGCTGCAGGGTAGCGAGCAGAATGCGCTCGTCGGCGACCAGGGCGGCTGCCCGCCGCCCGGAGGACCAGGCGCGCAGGCGCGCTTGCTGGGCTTCGAACCGTGCCGCCAATCCGTCGAAGAAGCTCGACCACGAGGCCTTCTCGAGCAGCAGCTCGGCGCGGGTGCGCTGGGCCAAACGGTCGACCAGGGCCGCCGCGGCTTCCATCTGCTCGCTCTCAGAGCTGGTGAAACCCGTGCGGTCCGGGCGATCGAGAGCACGCGCGGTAATACGCGCCGCCTCCTCCGGGTAGCCCGCCACGACCAGGAACACCGCCGATGCAAGCTCGGTCTCGGCGCGATTCTGCTCGTCCATGTAGGCGGGCTGACGCTTGCGCCACTTCAGCATGCGGCGCAGGGCGTCGAGCGACTCCGAGGTCCGCCCCTCGGCCAGGTAGAGGTACATCAGATCGAGCCAGGGATTCGACACCGTGCCGGGAATGAACTTCTCGGTCGCTTCGAGGATCAGTCGCTCGGCCTGATCCATCTTCAGCATGCCGAGCGAAGCTTCGGCGGCGTTGGTGTAGGGCGTCGGGCCGCCGGTCGGATTCTCGCGGTCGTGAATCGCCGCCGCCATGCAGGCTTGATAGCCCTCCAGTCGCCGCTGCTGCTCGGCCTCGATGGCACACAGCGCGGTACGAGCCGAGGCGATCTGCCCCGCATGGCCGAGCGCGAAGGCTTCCTCCACCGCCCGCCGGGCTTCTTCGTAACGCCGCAACCGCATCAGCGGCCAGCCGCGATCTGCTGGCCAGGGCGGCACGTAGAGCGCATCGCGCTCTTCCAGATAGCGCACCTTGTCCTCGTGACGCCCCATCTCGCCGGAGACGAACGCCAGCTCGCTGATCTCGATGTTGTGCCAGCGCCACGGCGACTCCGAGCCACTCTCGAGGCCGTAGCGCTCCTCATAGAGGTCGCGCGAGCGCTTGAGGTGGTACAAGGCGACCGGCAAATTGCCCTCCGAGCGGTGCTGGACATAGCCCAGGATGGCATGGCCGGGGATCGAGTCCGGGTCCCGCGCCAGAATGCGTTCAGAGATCTCGCGCGCCCGAATATACCGCTCGGCATCGAGAGCCTGCCAGGCGGCAGCCACCATCGGATCGCTGCCGAAGCCTTCCGGCATGGCGTCGATGGCGATGGCCTCCAGGGTCTCCGAGAACGGATCGACGACGTCTTCCGCGCTCGGCTCCTGGCCGCTGAGCGCCCCGGCCCAACCCGCGACGAGGAGCACCAGCATCCCGGCGACCCGGCGACGCCGCCAGGCCATTGGCGACGCCAGCCCGGTCGCTTTCATCGCCGCCTCAGGGTCGAACGCGCCAGGCTCTCGATCGGTCCCTCCATGGCGTCTGCCAGCACCCGGTCGAGCTCGGTGACGCCCGGCGCCAGATCCACACGGTGGCCGAAGACTCGCGGCACTAGCAGCTGGATGTCATCACTGGTCACGTAGTCGCGCCCTCGCAGCGCGGCCAAAGCCTGCAGGGCGGGCAGCATCAGCACCAGGCTGCGGGTCGACGAGCCGAGCAGGACCCGTTCGTCGTTGCGGATGTTCTGAGCGATGTCGACCAGGCACTCTTTGACCTGGGCATCGATCGCCACGCCGCCGTCGATCGCATGGCGCGCCGCGAGCACCTGGGAGCGGGTTACCCGCGGCAAGTCCTCGCGCCGGATGTCGCGCCGCTCGCGGTGGGTATTGAGCACTTCGAGCTCGGCCTGCCGGTCGATATGCACCATCCGGATCTTGAACAAGAAGCGGTCGAGCTGCGCTACCGGCAGCGGATAGGTGCCGGCCATATCGTGCGGATTCTGGGTCGCGATCACGAAGAACAGCTCGTCGAGCGGATAGGTCTGATTGTCGACCGTAACCTGCTTCTCCGCCATCGCCTCGAGCATGGCGCTCTGGACCTTGGGCGAGGTGCGGTTGATCTCGTCGGCGAGCACGACGTGGGCGAAGATCGGTCCATGCCGAAAATGGAAGCGGTTCGACACCGGGTCGAACACCGAGACGCCGGTGACATCCGACGGCAGGAGATCGGGCGTGAACTGAATGCGGCGGAAGCTGGCGATGTCGTCGTCCGCGAGATCATCGACGATCGAAGCCCCCAGCGCCTTAGCTAGGGTCGTCTTGCCGGATCCCGGAAAGTCCTCAAGCAGGACATGGCCGTCCGACAGCAGCGCCACCAGCACCAGATCGATCACCGAGTCCCGGCCGATGACCTGGGAGCGAACCCGCGCCCGCAAACTCTCCATCACCGTCATGGCCTCGGCCAGCGGGTCCGACGCGGGCGCTTCCCCCGACGGCAGAGGCAGCCCGGACGCCGGCTGCCCGGACGCCGGCAGCCCGGATGCCGGCTGTCCAGACCCCGGCTGCCCGGACCCCGGCAGCTCGAAGTCCACCGTCGTTTCATCGTCGTCCGCGGGCTCGTCTTCCGCAGCCGGCTCGACGTCTCGTAGCGCCAGCTCTTCGACCGAGATCTCGGCGGTCTCTTCGGCCTCTACGAGCTCGCTTGGTGAGACGATGACGTCCGTGTCCTCGGCTTCGGTTCGCTCCATGGGAAAATCTCCAGGTGTACGTGCAGGGTCGGTGCTCATAATCTCAATATGTCGCGATGACAGGGGCAGTGAAAGGGGAGGGTCGGCTGAAAAACTGTTCGTGAGGAATCGCGCCTGGCGTCAACGCGCCAGCAGCCAGGAAACCGGGTTGAGAACGCCCAGCAGGCGACGCCAGCGTGGGATCCGCTGCCCGAGCTCGCGCTCGGCCGCTTCAGCCAGACGCCGGACGCTGTCGCCGTCGACCCCGCGCTGCGAGCCCAAGGCGGTGCTCAGGTGCTCGCGCGTCAGGCCGACGAAAGACGGTGCCAGCGTCTGCGCTCGATCCGCGAAGCGCTCGCGGCTCTCGCCATAGTGCCGCCTGAGACCGATGCCGGCGAGGCGATCCAGCGTGGCCCGATACGCCACCCGGTACTGCTGGGCCGAGCCAGCGAAGCGCGGCACCAGCAAACGGTAGATCTTCACCGCGTAGGCGAGGACCAGCAGCATGGCTAGCAGGCCAGCCAGCGCGCGGGCGACGGCGGCCAGGTCGATCGGCTGCTGCAGCTCGTCTTCGAGAAAGTTCTCGTCGCCAGGCTGCTGGCGCATCATTTCGCCCAGCATGCGCTGGAGCTCGCGGTCCGGGGCCTGGGTCGGCTCGTCGAGGGTGGTTTGGGGCGCCAGGTCCACCACCACCCAGCCAACGTCTTCGAGGTAGATCTCGGGCCAGGCGTGAGCGTCACCGCTGCGGATCATGATCGCCGAGCCACCGCCTCGCGCTCCCTCCTCCACCGCATAGCCCACCGCCACCCGCGCCGGAATGTCGAGGCTGCGGTAGAGGTATGCCGCGGCGTGGGCAAAATGCACGCAATAGCCGGTGAGGTCGCCGAACAAGAAGGACGCCGCCGGATCTGCCGAATCGGCATGCTCGCTCTTGCGGCTGTAGATGCCATTGACGTCGAGATAATTCTTGACCGCCAGCGCCTGCGCCAGCGGATCGTCGCGATACTCGGACCGCAAGTTGTCGAGCAGGCCGTTCGCGACCTCGCCGTAGCGCGGGTCGCTCGGCGCTTCGACGTAATGCTCCCACTGCTCGCCCGACCAGCCTTCGCTGCCCGGGCGCTGCCCCAGCAGCTCGTCGTAGGGCTGAATCTGGACGTGGGAGCGAACTTCGAAGGCGCGCTGAAAATGCAGCGGATTGGGGTTGCGAACCGGCTTGATCGTGGCCGGCGAATCGAGCGCGAACGGCCGCACGTGATCGACCACCAGGCCCATGCTGGTGCGCAGCGCCATGCGACGCTCGGAAACCCCAGGCGCTTCCGGAATTTCCAGCGGCTGAAAGGGAAAGCGCTTGACCACGTCGCGATCGACGTCGTCGCGCAGCGCCTGCACCAGACGCCGGCCGTTGAACTGTGAGAACACCGACTGACGGAAGTAGTAGACCCCGGTCGGCGGCGTGTAGTCGTCGTGCAGCACGACCACCGCTACCGGCGCCTGGTCGCCTCCAGAGTTGTACTCGTCCTGGAATTCGATATCGCCCAGCTGGTTGCTACGATCCTGCCCCTGGCCGCCGCTACCGTCGCCCCCTTGCTCGCTCTCTTCCGTCTCTGGATCGCCGGTCAACCCGAGATCGCCGGCCCCCTGCGGCTTGGGTAGGCCGTTGACCCGAACGATCAGGAGCAGGGCCAGCGCGGTCAACAGCAACGCGCTCATATGCAGCGGAATGCGCCGGCGACGCTCTTCCGACAGCAGCATGCCGGCCAGCAGAAACACCGCCAGGCCACCCAGCGCCAGAAAGATCAACACCGGGTCGATGCCGCGCGACCACGCCCAGTCACCGATCGCCAGCGGCCGATGCACCATGCCGTCGCGATGGGCCGAGAACCCGACCGCCATCGCCAGGGCGACCGCCAGCACCTCGGCGACCGCCCACAGCGGCCGCCGGTGGACCGTGAAACGCAGGCTGAAGACCGTCGGCGCCGTGAGGAAAAACCACAGCAGCGCTTCACTGGTCTTGAGAGCCACCATCGGCCCCAGGAGCCCGGCCATCGCCGAGCTGCCGACGACTCCACGCGCCACCCAGACACCTGCCAGAAGCGTACCCAAGGCCAGCACCACCAGGGTGCTGAGACGCAGCTGGCCAGCGTTCGTCCGCGCCAGCCGGTCCGCCGCGATCGCTCCGACCAGCACCCCGCAGACCGCCGCCATCACGCCTATCGGCTGCGTCAGCCGCCAGCATAGGATCGCCGCCGCCAGCGCCAGCACCAAAGCCCGCAGCAAACTCGGCCACCAGCGGCGTCGAGGATGATTCATGCGACACTCCCCAGAGTTTGCATCTGTACGCGATCTGTCAGCTTGCGGCCATCGAAGGTGCGGCCGCTGCTGCGATCGACGACCTGCACTTCACACCCGGCCCGCGAGAACGTTGCCATCAGCTCGGCGAGCTGCTCCGTAGAAATGCCTTCAGCAGGCGGTTCGAGGAAGAGCAGCCGGTGCCAGAGGGAGCTCGGTCGACGCTCGGCGACACCGTCCGTCCCCAGCACGAAAGACACCGCGCCGGAGAAGCTTCGACTCACCGCCAGAGCGTCATCGGTCCAGGCTCCGGAGCGCGCTGGCGCGAAGACGATGCAGTGCACTTCGCCCTGCGCATCTTGATCGCTGAGGAAGGCGGAGAGGCCAGCAGCTGGCGAACCGTTGCGGCCACCGTTGTGACGATAGGAGCTCGAGCGGGCGATCGCCTCGAGCGCGCTGTCCAGGCTCTCGGCCGGCTCGGTCGTTCCGTCGGCACCGAACAACCAGCCGACGCCCAATCGATCGCGCTCGATCGCCACCCGCGCAGCTGCCGCCGCCGGCTCGTCACCGGGCCCTGTCAACAGGTAGGCGATGGTGCGACGCGCTCGGTCGATACTCTTCTCCGGGGTGCGCACGTT
The DNA here is from genome assembly GCA_039030415.1 of Acidobacteriota bacterium. GTDB lineage: Bacteria > Acidobacteriota > Thermoanaerobaculia > Multivoradales > J023 > JAAELT01. The sequence continues at coordinate 34,371 of JBCCEE010000006.1, read as the reverse complement.
GAGCTGGCGGGTACGGGCAAACGTCTTCCACATGATGTTGCGCACCGAATCTCCGGGGACATAGCGACGGATCTCCATGCGATCGCCTTCCGGGGATCCCATCGGGTGTGGCAGACCTTCAGCCGACGCCATCGGCTGCAGCACCGGCATGTTCTTGAGGCGGCCGACATCGGGCAGCACGGTCAGCGGTCCGGCATCGGAGCGCTCCCAGGTCACCGCACTCAAGCCAAAGGCATCTTCAACGGTGATGCGGCGCCTGACGCCACTCACCAGGCTGCGGCGCTCGGCGACGACTTCCTCGGTCGCCAGCTTGCCGCGCAGGCGGGTGGTGCAGCGGACTCCCAAAGGCTCCAGCCACAGCCAACGCAAGCGTACCAGGGGCATCCAGGACAACGCTGGGACCTGGAATCCGGTCGCAATCCGCGATCCGGCTTCGAGGCGCCGGGGCGGCGGAGCGCCGATGATCCGACGCCGCAAGTAGACGCTACAGCCGCAAACCGCCAGCACGCTCAACACGATCAGCACCAGGCCGGAGATGCCGATCACGAACAGCAGCAGGTCGAGCGTGCCGTAGCCGAAGCGCCACAGCGCCAGCCCAGAGAACAAGGCGACGAAAAAACCGCGCCAGGTCAGCGGAAAGAGATCAAATGCGCGGCGTGCCCAACGTCTGGCTTGTTGCAGCTTCTCGGATTCCATAGCCCCTCGTGGATACGTCGATCCCCGAGGTGTGTTTCGCTTCGCGGGCCGATGCGGTTTGCCCTGCGCCCATAATTACTATACCCGACTCGCTGCGCGGGCCGTCGGCCATCAGGGGTACACCGCTCGCAAGCCGGGACACACCGATTCTCGACCCTTTCGGCCCGCTCCTCGAGCGCTATCAGCAGCGGTTCCTGAAAGCGCAAGAGGCCGGCGTCACCGCCGGCCCCCAAGAACTGTCCCAAGATCGCCGGGTCAGGGTCGCTCGTCAGATTTGACCAGCGGACCGCTCTCGATCTTGACCAGCGCGTGGCGACGCTGAACACCGGCTCGGCGCTCCGAAGCCTGGCGTCGTACGTACTCGAGCACGCGATCCATCTCGCTGCGCATCTGGTCCATTTGCTCACGCATGTTGAGCACGACCTCGACCCCAGCCAGATTGACCCCCATGTCGCGGGTCAACGTCAGGACGATCTCGAGCCGCCGCAGCGTCTCTTCGTCGTACAGCCGGGTGTTGCCGTTGGAGCGTTTGGGAGTGATCAATCCCTCCCGCTCGTAGAGACGCAAGGTCTGCGGATGGATGTCGAACCGCTCGGCGACTGCGCTGATCATCAGGAATGAGGTCTTGCGTCGTGACTTCCGAACAGCCATCGGACACCTCCTAGTCTCAGACCCGTGAATACCAGGCGGGAGGCCGGCGCGAACGCCGGCCTGGATCCCGCGAGCTAGCTAGGCTCTCGCGAGCTCGCCCTCGAGCTCAGCTGGCTTTGCTATCGACATCGACGACTTCCGCGTCGATCACGTCGTCGTCTTTGGCAGCCGCTTCGCCGGCGGCGTCCGGCGCGCCTTCCGCCTGCTCCTGCGCCGCGGCCTGATACATGATCTCGGCCAGCTTGTGAGACGCCTGGGTCAGCTTCTCGGTAGCCGCTTTGATCTCGTCCAGATCGTCGTTCTCGAGCGCCTTCTTGGCCTCTTCGAGCGCCGATTCGAGCTGTCCGACATCGTCCGCGCCGAGCTTGTCCTTGTGCTCGCCGAGGCTCTTCTCGGTCGAGTAGACCAACGAATCCAGCTGATTGCGCGCCTCGACCTTCTCGCGGCGCTCCTTGTCTTCGCTGGCATGCTCCTCGGCATCGCGCACCATGTTCTCGATTTCGGACTCGTCGAGACCGCTGGAGGCGGTGATGGTGATCTTCTGCTCCTTGCCGGTGCCCTGATCCTTGGCCGACACGTTGACGATGCCGTTGGCGTCGATGTCGAAAGTGACTTCGATTTGCGGCATGCCGCGCGGCGCCGGCGGGATGCCGACCAGGTGGAAGCGGCCGAGGGTGCGGCAATCCTTCGCCATCTCGCGCTCACCCTGGAGGACGTGGACCTCGACCGAAGTCTGCGAATCCGCAGCGGTCGAGAACGTCTCGCTCTTGCGGGTCGGGATGGTGGTGTTGCGCTCGATCAGCTTGGTGGCGACGCCGCCCAAAGTCTCGATACCGAGGGACAGAGGCGTCACGTCGAGCAGCAGCACGTCGGTCACGTCACCGGCCAGCACGCCACCCTGGATGGCGGCACCGATCGCCACCACCTCATCGGGGTTGACGCCCTTGTGCGGCTCTTTGCCGAAGAACTCCTGCACCTTGCGCTGGATGATCGGCATCCGGGTCTGTCCGCCGACGAGCACCACCTCGTCGATGTCCGAGGCCTTGAGGCCGGCGTCCTTCAGCGCCTGGCGGCAGGGCTCCAGCGAGCGATCGACGTGCCCCTCGACCAGCTGCTCGAGCTTGGACCGAGTGAGCTTGACGCTGAGATGCTTGGCACCCGAGGCGTCGGCAGTGATGAACGGCAGGTTGATGTCCGACTCCTGGGTCGTCGACAGGCTGATCTTGGCCTCCTCGGCAGCCGCCTTGAGGCGCTGGACCGCCATCGGATCCTTCGACAGATCGATACCCTGATCTTTCTTGAACTCGGTCAACAGCCAGTCCATGATGACCTGGTCGATGTTGTCGCCACCGAGGTGAGTATCGCCGTTGGTCGACTTGACCTCGACCACGCCTTCGCCGACCTCGAGGATCGAGATGTCGAAGGTACCGCCACCGAAGTCATAGACCGCGATCTTCTGATCAGCCTTCTTGTCGAGACCGTAGGTCAAGGCTGCCGCCGTCGGCTCGTTGACCAGGCGCTTGACCTCGAGGCCGGCGATACGGCCGGCATCTTTGGTGGCCTGACGCTGGGAGTCGTTGAAGTAAGCGGGGACGGTGATCACCGCTTCGGTCACCTTCTCACCGAGATGGTCTTCAGCCGCCTGCTTGAGCTTGCGCAGCACCATCGCCGAGATCTCGGGCGGCGAGTACTTCTTGTCCTCGACGCTGACCCGCACATCGCCGTTCTCGGCCTTCTCGACCGCAAACGGCACCATTTTCATCTCTTCCGTCACCTCGTCGAAGCGCCGTCCCATGAAGCGCTTGATCGAGTAGACCGTATTCTGGGGATTGGTCACCGCTTGGCGCTTGGCGACCTGGCCCACTAGGCGCTCACCGCCCTGAGTGAAGCCGACGACCGAGGGGGTGGTGCGCGCGCCTTCCGAGTTGGCGATGACCTTACCCTCATTACCTTCCATGACCGAAACGACGCTGTTGGTCGTTCCGAGATCGATTCCAATGATCTTACCCATGTCTTACATCCTCCTGCCGCCCGGTGGGCGAATCGCTATCGAAAGACGAGCCCGTCTTCGAGCCCGCGTGTCCAGTTGTCGTGCGTGAAGCTCAGCTGCGTGGGGAGAGGGAAGAATCCAGAAGAGAGCCCGGATTCGTCGACTCGGTTCCGTCGAAGGAGCCCAAGTCCATCAGGCTCAGGCATCATACGAACCTTAGTCCTTCACTGTCAATCCTCGCCACACACTATATGACAATCGTCGACTCATATTTATTCCCAGCCGTCGAAAGAAAGCTCGGATTCAATCCTCGCCCGCACGCCAAAGCGAGCTCGACCCCTTCGAGAGCGCGATCCTAGAGCTAGCCCTGGGCCGCGAGAACCGTGCGGCGCCGGGACTCAGTCCAACAGATAGAGCGGCGGCACGTCGGAGGAAGCAGTGCGCAGAAACTGCGGGTCGAGCAGGAAATCACCGGTGATCGCCTCGGTGGTGCTCTGCTCCTGGGCGCCATGACCGTCGAGCTGCGGCACGATGCGATAGGTCACGTCATCAGTCGAGTAGGCCAAGTATCCGCCTGACTGGTCGCGGGTATCCGCCTGCGAGATCAGCCCTAGCTCCGCCATCTCGTCGAGTGAGCTCGGATAGTGCACCGCCACCAGGAAGTAGGTTTTGGCGGCTCGGTCGAGCTTGAGATAGAGCGATTGCCGCAGGCTGCGCTCTACAGTGCCGCGTTGGCCTTCCTGCCAGGGAAACGGCAGCAGTACCGAGGTCTGCTGACGAGAGAACGACCACAGCAAGCATACGGCACACAGTGTCGCCAACACCGGCCCCACCCAACGCTGGATGACGTCGGTCGAAGGTGCGGCTCGGGTTTGGGCGATCGGCGCCTGGGCTTCTTCACCGGGCTCGGGAGGCGTAAAGATCTCGGCGCGCAGCGGCTCGGGATCCAGCTCGATCTGCTGCAGCTCGAGCGTACCGGCGGCCTTCGGCTGACCCAGGTGCTCGATCAAATCGTGGCGCAACAAGTTGTAGAGCGCGAACTCGGCCTGATAGCGCCCCAGGTTCATCTCGCTGGCCTGCGAGGCGGCGCTGGTCTGAGCGTTCACCCTGAGCATCAGGGCTTCCTGCAGCGCGCTGATCCACACTCCGTCGCCGGTGCCGTCTCCGTCTCGCCCCAGGACTTGCGGAGCGACGCGCTGCGGCACCCGGCGGTAGGCGGCGTCGAGCTCGGGAACGGGACCCGGAATGCCTCCGCGGCCCGCGAGATCATCGATCGAACGGATCAGCAGCTCTTCGACCGAGAGCGGCACGAACCCGTCCTCATAAGAGATCTCGTCGCCGCCATAGAACTTGAACTCGCCTTGCTCCCAGCACAATACCTGCAGCATCAGCTGATAGGTCTGCTGACGCAAAGCGTCCAGCAGCTCGTCGCGGCTAATCATCCCGCGATCGACCAGCATGTCTCCCAGGCTGCCGCTGCCTCCCCCCTGATGATCGCGCACCGCGGCGCTGAAGTCCTCCGGCGAGATCAAACTCTGGCTGCTGAGGATCTGCCCGAGCCCTTCCTCGACCGTTTGATTCAACGCATCGGCGGCGACCACCGCGCCGTCGAGCAGCGAGACCGCTACGATGTCCTCCTCGCCCTGCACGGTCAGAATACCGTTGCTGCTCTGCGCCGTCAGGATCAGCAATACCCTGGGAAGACCCAGAACCTGGAGATCACCCTCGAGCGTCATGACCTGGCCTCGATCCGGAGCCGCACGAGAAAGAAGATGACTAGCCCGCCTACGGCGAGCATCATCTGCAGGCCGGACCCGGGGTCGAAGGCCAGGGGCGCACGGTAGCCCCAGCCAACCGGAAGCGCGACAACCACTAGGGCGACCGGCACCAGCAGGGCCAGCAGAGCTTTACCACCGCGCTCGGCTCGAGCCGACTTCAAGCCGGGAACCATGGCTCGCGCCCAGCGATCGGCAGCAGGAGACAGCAAGACTCGCGGCTCGAGCAGGGTCGATCGATAGCCCAACTGGCTCCGCACCAGGTGTAGCGTGAACGCCAACAAAATTACGCCAGCGACCACCGACAGCGAGAAGTGACGGCGCCACAGCACCACCGCGGTAGCCGACTCCTCAGCGCCGTACCAGCTAGCCTGGAGATCGCGACGCAGCTGGGGCACCCGGCGCAGCGCGCCGTCGACCCCGACCGCGCTCTCTTCGATACTGATCTCGCGGCGCTCCCAGGCCGTGACGCGAGCGCGATCGAGCTCTTTGGCCCTCGCCATTGACAAGTTGGAGTCGGAAAACTTGTAGAGCTGCGAGAAGGCCTGAGCGAGGTTGAAGTGGGCCTCGGTCATGACCGGATCCTGCCGCGTCGCTTCTCGGAAGTAATTGACGGCAGTCCCCCAGTCGCCCTTGCGATGATGGTAGACCCCGAGGTTGTTGAGCGCCGCCGCGGCCTCCTGCCCGGTGACGTTCGACTCGTCCAGCATGGCGGTGTAGATCGATCGCGCATGCTCCCACTGACCGAAACGGCGGTGCAGGTCCGCTACCAGCTCATCAGCTACGGGATGCTCGGGCAGCAGGGTCCGCAGCACTCCGATGTCTGAGAACAACGAGCCGTATAGCCTTCCTGCCGTCACGTGATCGATCGCTCGAATCGGCGGCGCTAGGGTCAACTGCACCGCACGCTGCTGGACCGATAGCGCCAGTGGAGCCAGACCGAGACTCAACCACAGGATGATGAACACGGTCTTCTCGCTTCGGGAGCCATAGCCCCACAGCAGAACCGACCAGTAGATCGCCAGCCAAACCAAGCCCGAGGGCAACGCTAGCGGCCAGACGAGGGCGATGACCGTCAGGATGTCGGCGACTCTGAGGTCCAGCGGCGGCGACATGAAGCGCGACAGGTCGTAGAGCAGGGCTCCACCTTTGGTCGCCATCTGCAGCGCGACGAACAGGCCACCGCTCAAGATCAAGGTGTAGACGAGCCACAAAGCGATGTCTTGCAGCCAGATGGTGCGGGCGATCGGTAGCCCCGCCAACCTGGCGTAGCCGGCCACCGTACTGCGCAGTGCTCCGAAGGTATCGCCAGACAATCGCGCCACGGTGGCGGCTGCAAAGTCGGTCTCAGGGCGGCTTTCGTCGAGACGCCGGGCCATCTCGAGCGCCCAGCTCGCACGATCGAAATCGTCCTCGCGCGCCGCCGATACCGCGAACGCGGCGGCGGCATTGCTGAGGTCCGGTAGCCCCGAAAGGCCGAGCCGGGAGCTGATCGTCAGCATCTGATCGAGCGCGTTGCTCGCCGCCTCTCGATCGACCTGGTAAAACGCACGGGTCCAGCTGCGCCAAGCTTCGGTCAACAGCCGCAGCTGCTGTCGCACCGGTGACGTCAGCTCGATGCCCGACTCACCCGCCGCATTGGCATATACCAGCGAGCTCGGGAGGGCCAGCAGCACCGCCAGGGTGAGCACGGCGCTCCAGAGCCCCGGTTGACTGCGGCTGGAGCCTCCTCGCTTCATCGCTACGCGGCGTCCGTCCGTCGCAACTAGCCACCCATCCCGACGTAGCCCGCCCGCAGCTGGTACATGACGCTCTCGAGCATCGCCTGCTCTTCACCGGTGAGGTTGCCGCGGGTTTTGCTCTGCAGAACGCCCAGCAGATCGATGTGCAGCCGCGCCAGCTCGAGATGCTCCTGCGCCGTTTGCGGATTGCCACGCTGTGCTTCCGCCAGGTAGACCGACGCATTCTCAGCCAGCAGCCGCACCAGATCCGAGAAACGCGGGGCGCCCGGCGGCGGTTCTTCTTCCGGTGGCTCCTCAGCCTGAGGTGCGGCCTCGGGAGGCGGAGCCGACTGCGGGGCTGCCGAGCTTACGCCAGCTGGCGCCGGCTCGGTTGCTCCCTCCCCCGTTTCCGGTTCCGACGGTGCGTCTTCCGAAGATCGCTGGCGCAGGTACTCCTCCCGCAGCTCACCGTCGGGAGTGAACATCCTCTTGTCCGTGACCTTGAGACCCCGATCGCTCAATGCCGACCCCTCCGTTGCTTGGAATTCCATGCCGTTCGGAAGGCTTGCCTGAGCTGCTGCTCTGAGAACATACTCAACTCTTGTAGAGCGCCCTCAGAAGAGGCGTTTGGAGCTCGCCTTCCGGGCTGTGCTCGCGTTTTTTTGACATCCCACATTCTAACCGCAAAACACCGGCACGCCGGTGGCCGGGGGAACGATGGCACCAGACATCGACAAACTGCGTCAGCTGATCGTTCACCTGCGCTCGCCCAAGGGCTGCCCATGGGACCGTGAGCAGACGCTCTCGAGCGTTCGCGCCTACCTGCTCGAGGAAGCGCACGAGACGGCCGCAGCGATCGACAGCGGCGACCGCCGGGAGCTGCTGCAAGAGCTCGGCGACCTGCTGTTCCAGGTCGTGTTCATCACCCAGCTGGCCGAAGAAGAAGGCGCCTTCGACCTGGCGCAGACGATCGACGCCATCCACCACAAAATGGTCGAGCGTCATCCCCACGTCTTCGGCGACGATGAGCTCGAGGATACCGCTGCCGTCCTGCGAGCCTGGGAGCTGCGCAAGACCCAACAGAGCGACGGCGCAGCGTCGTCGAACGGGCGATCCAACGCGACCGGCCCTCGAGCCCGCTCGGTGCTGGCCGGCATTCCGGCTTCCCTACCGCCGCTGCTCACCGCCTACCGCATGACCCAGAAGGCTGCCGGCGTCGGCTTCGACTGGCCCGACGTCGGCTCGGTCATGGCCAAGATTCACGAGGAGCTCGACGAAGTGAACGAGGTTCTCGAAGACGGCGATCCCGGGCGCCAGGAAGAGGAGGTAGGAGACCTGCTGTTCACCGTCGTCAACCTGGCCCGCCATCTCGAGGTCGACCCCGACGCGGCGCTGGCCAAGGCCAACCGCAAATTCAAACGCCGACTGCAGGCGGTCGAGGCCGAATTCGAGCGCCGCGAGCAACGGCTCGGCGACGCGAGCCTGGACGAGCTGGACGACGCCTGGAACCGAGTGAAGCGCGGCGAAGCGGCTTCATAACGGGTCTCAGCCCCAGTTCCCCGGCAGATTCATGGCAACCCTTGGGCCCGATCCGCTATCATTGACGATTCAGCACGACTTGCACCAGGGTTTTCGGGCAGCCCGATTCAAGCATCGCGGTACCGAAGCCAGGACCGGATCTCGACCATGACCCGCTACCGTAGCCTCGAATCCCCAGAGACACTGCGGAAGTTCGTCCACAACCTGCGCGAAGGCATCTACATCACCAAGCGGGGCGGGGAGCTGCTCGACGCCAACCCGGCCATGCTCGAGATCTTTGGTGTGGATTCCGTCGAGGAGCTGCGCAGCTATAGTGCGATCGAGCTGTTCGTCGACCCCTCGCTGCGCAAGAAAGAGATGGCCCTGCTGGACCGCAAGGGCGCCGTGCGCGAATACGAGTTTCAGGTCAAGCGGCCCGACGGCGGCATCCGCACGGTGCTCGACACCTGCTATCTGGTCGAGGATGAAACCACCGGCGAGATGATCTGTCACGGCATCTTGGTCGACATCACCCAGCGCAAGGAGCTCGAAGAGCAGCTGCGAGAGTACAGCATCCGCGACCCTCTGACCGGCTGTTACAACCGCCGCTATCTCGACCTGGTTCAGGCTCAGCTGGATGGAGACGGTGGCATCTGGGGCGCGATTGTCGTCGACATCGATCACTTCAAAGACTACAACGACCTGCACGGACACCAGGCCGGAGACGAGGTGCTGGTCAAGGTCAGTCGCTTCCTGATGCGTCACGTCCGGGCCGAAGATCCGGTGGTTCGGATCGGCGGCGACGAGTTTCTGACCCTGCTGCTCGGTGAGTGGGGCAACTTCACCGCTGAAGCCGCCAAGCGGATCCACTCCGTGCTCGAGGGCCAGGCACCCGTCCCGCTGTCGTTCGGCTGGGCGCTGCGCGAAGGCGGCGAAACTCTGGAGGAGACCATCGGGCGCGCCGATCACAGTCTGATCCGGCTGCGCATCGAACAGCGTGGCGACAAACGTTGGGAAGCCGTCAGGCGGACGCCCCACTGAAGGTGAGCGAGATGAGCGCGCAGCCCTCGAAACCTCCGATCCTGTTGGCGGATCATCAGCTCAAGCTGCCGCCAGGTCTCACGATCACCGACTGGACGATCGAGAAGATCCGCTGGCAAAACCCGAGGATTCGCACTTTTCTCGGCTGTATCCGTCTGCTGGGGGGAGTCTTGGAGAGCAACTACGCGATCCTGCACTGCTCCCCGGAGCGCCTGCACGAGATCTGGCGCAAGGTCCGGCAGGTAGGCCAGCTGATCCACACCGAGATGGCTCCACTGCTGGCCGAGCCCTCAGCCTTCCCGGACCTCGAAGAGGCACGGCAACGCGCCGAGCTGTCGCTCAAGATGCTCTCGTCCTCGGTCCTGACCGATCTCGAAGAGTTCTCCTCCGAGGTACCGCCGGACCAGCTCATGCAGCTGCGCAAGCTGCTGTGCGTGTCGATCGGACAGATCCACTCCTTCCTGCAGGATGCCTTTGGCGAGATCATGGCCAAGGATCCGCGCAGCTTCCACGATGCCGACTACTTCTTGTCGAAGCGCTTCCCCCAGGACCTCGAAGAAGCCGAGTGGCTGCACGCCACCGTCAGCCGTCTGCAGGAGTACCTGCAGCAGATGGATCCCGACCGCGCCAGGCGCCTGGTCCAGCTGGCAGCTGACATTTCACGCGCCCAAACCCTACCGACCGGCCGCGCCTGGAACGAGGCCGCGGCTTTTCTCAACGAGCTGATCGACGGGTTGACCCCCAAACTCAAAGAGGTCTTGGCGCTGCGCGGCATCCGCTTTTATGAGATGGAGATTCTCGACCGTTACGCTAGCGACCTGCCGACCCAGTGCCGGATCTTGATCGAGCTCTACGCCATCAGCCGACGCACCATCGAGGCCATGAAACGCGATGTCGGCCAATCGATACCGGAGCGTGAGCAGGGCGTCCGCCACCTCGAGATCTGCCACGCCGAGCTCAGCGCTCGCCTGGTCAGCCTGATGCGTCAGATCGACACTATGCTGCGAGATCTCATCGCCTTCGTTCCGATCTGGCTGGACGGCATCGCCAACCGGCGCGCCCTGCTGCTCAAGGGAGGCAGCGACAGAGCCGGTGAGGAGCCTCCGCTGGCCGCCACCGCAGCGGGCTGAAGCGGTCAGAATCTGCGATCGACGGCGAAGCTCAGCGAACCGAAATCGTGCTCGCCGCGGGTCCGCCCCATCGGCAGAGGATCAAACTCCTGACTGCGCCGTACCGCGGTGTAACTGATCCGACAGCTGCGGTAGCGCAACGAGAACCCTGCCTTGAGGTCATAGACGAAGGGCTCGCGATCCACGCTGTGGCTATCTCGAAAGGTGCTGCCGTCGAGAAACAGGTTGCGACCCACCCATCGGCCTTCAGCCCCCACGAAGCCATAAAACTCCCAGTCGGGGCGGTCGTCCTTCAGGGGCAAGATGGTGGCACGATTCAGCAGCACGGGGAAGCCAGAGAGGTGCCTACCGAATCGCAGAGTGAAACCGGCGTTGGCGTAAATCTGGACGTTGCCGAGCGCGCCGCCCCAATGCGGCACGACATCGAGATAGCTGGAGCCAAACCGTCGGCGTCCGAGATAGATCAGCTCGAGGGTCGGCTCGAACGGCAGCTGATGGTCCCAACCCCGCGGCTCGCGCGAGTCGATCAGCTCGTGCAGGCGAGTCTGCACCCATTCAGCGCCTGATTCCGGCCCGACGAAGCCAAGCTGAAGCTCGAAGATCTGCTGCGCCATTTGATCCTGAGTGGTGAGAGTGAGCAGCAGCCCACCATACAGGTAGCCCGCATAGGGTCGATCGTCGGTTTGCAGCTCGGTCGGGTCGAGGTCCTCCGGCGTGAAGATGTAGTGCCCGAATTCGATGCCGAAGGTCGGCGAGAGCTCGCGGGCTCCAAACAGGCGCTTTCCCAGCTTGTCACTGATTTTCGAGGCCCACTTCGGTGTCGCATCGGGGTGCCGGTCCAAGGTGAGCAACAGCCCCTGGGTGTAAAATTCATCATCACCGTCGGTCGGCGCCAGAAAGTCATTTTCTTCTTGCAGCTGCCACGAAACCCACTTGCGGGCCGGCGGCTTCCCTGCTCCCCCGGCCTGCGCTCGAGCCTCGACCGCCAACAGCAGCACAGCTATCGCAAGCGCAGCGGGGACCACTCCAAAGCTTGGTCCTCTGCTATCGCAGGCCTCCTTCAAGCTCGACCTCCCTGACCCTCGAGGGCTCGCCGACTCGAGCCCCGCTCACATCCCGGTCGGGATGCTACACCACGAACCACCTCAGTCGCGCTTCAGCGACTGATCCAAGACATCGATCAAGGTCTTCAAGACGAGGAACAGCACTCCGATCTCTTCCTCGGTCAGATCGACCGGATCTTCTCCGTCCGGAGCCTCCATCAAGGTCTCGACCAGGTAGCGCATGACAAAGGGCTGACGGCTGGACTCGACCATGGCTACGCGTTCGATGAACTTCTCGTGCGCCCCGTCGAGGCGTCCCAAGAGCTGTTCATTCTGATCGAGGCAGCGCTCGACCCGACCGCCGCGGATCCTCTGGAGCTTGCCGCCAGCCGCTTTTTCGAACATGCGGTGAATCGTGAAGAACATGTAGAACGCGAGCTCGGCGGCCGACTCCGAGAGATCTTCCGAGTAGGCGGCGACGAACGCGATGAGATCCCGCTGTTTCTTTGCCACACGCTGCATGGCACGCTCGGCCTTGGCTGGCGGCATCGCGCCAACTTCCATCCAAGCGTCCTCCACCAGGTCTTCAGAGATCATGCTCTCGGGCTGCATTCCACCGTCCGTCACCGGCCTCCCGGCAGCGTCCCCTCGTACTTGCAGATGATACCGAGCATGACTTCGTCGGTGCCGCCGCCGATCGACAGCAGACGGCCATCGCGGTAAGCGCGCGCCACCGGCGACTCCCACATGTAGCCCTGACCGCCCCAATACTGGATGCAGCTGTCGACCACCTCGCGCTGCAGGCGTCCGGCTTTGAGCTTGGCCATCGACGCCAGACGCGTCGCGTCTTCGCCCGCGATCATCGACTCGGTGGCACGGTAGACCAGCGAACGCAGCGCCTCGACCTCGGTCGACAGCTCGGCGAGACGGAAGTGAACCACCTGGTTGTCGAGGATGGCGTGACCGAAGGCCTGGCGCTCCCGGGTGTAGGCGATGGTCTCGCGGATCACGTTGTCGAGCCCAGTGACCGTGTTGGCGGCGGCCCACAGGCGCTCTTCCTGAAACTGCATCATCTGATACGTGAAGCCCATGCCTTCCTGGCCGATGAGGTAGCGCTGCGGCACGCGCACCTCGTCGAAGAACACCTGCGCGGTATCCGATGACCACATGCCGAGCTTCTCGAGCTTGCGCGAGCGCTCGACGCCTGGGGAGTCGAGCGGCACGACGACCAGCGACTTGTTGCGGTGCGGATGCCCTTCCGAGGTGTTGACCAGGCAGCACATCCAGTCGGCCTGACCACCATTGGTGATCCACATCTTCTCGCCGGTGATGACGTAGTCGTCGCCGTCCTTGCGCGCCGTGGTGCGGGTCGATGCCACGTCCGAGCCGGCCACCGATTCGCTGACCCCGAGGCAGCCCACCACGTCACCGGCGATCGAAGGCGCCAGGAACTCGCGCTTGAGCTCGTCGCTGCCGAACCGCTCGAGGGCCGGGGTGCACATGTCGGTGTGGACGCCGATCGCCATCGGCACGCCACCACACTTGATGTGTCCGAGCTCCTCCGCCATCACCAGGGTGTAGGACCAGTCGAGCCCCATGCCGCCATAGTCCGGCGATCGCGTGATCCCCAAGAAGCCGGCGTCGCCAAGCTTCTTGAAGACTTCGTGCGCCGGAAAGGCCTGCGCTTCCTCCCACGCGTCGACGTGGGGGTTGATCTCGCTATCGATGAGCTCGCGCAGAGACTCGCGCATCAGCTGATGTTCTTCAGTGAACTTCACGGCAGGGTCCCCTGGGTAGAATGATCTGGGTCGAAGCGGCGCGATTATAGAGGATACCGCTCAGCATCCCGGAAGACACTGTCCCTGGAAGATGATGTCCCCGGGCGGCACAGCCGAACGTTCATAGAGCATAGGTCCTGAACAACCCAAGGAGTCCTCCATGCCCGAGCATCACCGCGCCCCTTCGCTCTCTGCCGTCTTTTCCCTTGCCGTCCTCTTCTTGCTGCTGCTGCCGCTGGTAGCGGGTGCCGAAGCGACCGAAACCCCAGCGAGTGTCGCCGAGCTTGAGTGGCTCGTCGGTCACTGGCGGGGCGAGCTGGGAGGCGGCACCATCGAAGAATACTGGAGCACCACCGGCGGCGGCGCCATCATGGGTAGCTTCCGCTGGTTCACCGAAGACGAGGTGCGCTTCTACGAGTTCATCCTCATTGAGCCCAGCCCCACCGGTCCGGTGCTGCGTATCAAGCACTTCAACCCTGGCCTGCAGGGCTGGGAAGAGAAGAACGAGACCGTCGACTTCCACCTCGCCGAGCATCGCGACGGGCTGGCCGTCTTCGAGCGCGATCCCGCGATCGAAGACTCTCAGCTCGTCTACACCCTCAAAAGCGAGGGCGTCCTAGAAGTTCAGCTGATCAAGAACCAAGACGGCAAAGAGAGCGTCATGACGTTCTCGTTCAACCGCCAGTAGGCAGCTCAGAAGCGAGACGACTCGAGCGGCTGGTCGGCATCCTTCCAGGCGACCTGGAAACGCTCCTTGATCTCGGCAGCGGCGTCGGTCTTGCCCTGGGCCTTCAACGCCTGCCATAGCCCGTAAAGGGCGTAGCCGTTCTCCTCATGCTTCTCGAGATCTTGCCAGTAGACCACTTCGGCTTCCACCGGCGAGCCCGACTCGAGCAGCACGGCGCCGAGAGTGTGGCGCACCGGGTAGTACCAGTCCGGCGGCTCGTTGTAGAGCAGACTGTCCTCGAGACGGACGGCACGGGAGAGGTGTCCGAGGGCCTCTTCCATCTTGCCGCGCTTGGCGTCGAGCTCTCCGGCCAGCACGTGATGGGCAATACCGAGCAGGGTAGCGGCGTTGCTGAAGCCGACGAGTACTTCCGGCGAATCGGCGGCACGAGCCAGCTTGGCGAGATTGCCGAGCTCGCGCCGCGCCGGCCGCAGCTGGCCCTTGTGCAGGTAGGCCATGCCGCGCGCATAGTGACCAATCCCTGAGAAGTAGCGCAGCTCAGACGGCGGCGGCTCACTGGCGAGAATCTCGTCCCACTTGCCGAAGCGCACCATGGTGTAGAGCGGCATGCTGAGGAACGTCTGGTACAGCCCCCAGACGTCGCCGTGCTGATCGTGCGGCACGATCTTGGCGACCTTGTGTGAGCTGGCGATAGCACTTTCGCTCTTGCCCTGCATGATCGCCGCCCAGGCTAGGAAGTGGACGTTGTGGGGATAGTAGTTGAGAGGGTAGATGCCCTGGGCGCGGCATTGGGTGATGTACCCCTCATCAGCCTTGGCCGCGAGCTCGTTGGCCTCGTAGGCATCGGCGTAACGGCCGACCTGCATGTAGATGTGCGACGGCATGTGCATCATGTGTCCGATGCCCGGCACCAGGCCACGCAAATTATCGGCGGCCTGCTCGCCGCGCTCGGCGTCAACCGCTTCGACGGCATGGATGTAGTAGTGCAGCGCGCCCTCGTGATACTTGTCGCGCTCGATCACCGACTCGAGAATCCTGACAATGTCCTCGGTGGCTCCCGTCGGCTCGCCGTCTTTCGACCAGTAGCTCCATGGCGACAGGTTCATCAGCGAGGCGGCATAGAGGGTGGCGATATCGAGGTCGTCAGCATAGACGTCGTGGACGTCACGCATCTCCTGGGCATAGGCGCGGTCGAGGGCGGCGCGATCCGCTTCCGGGTCGTCGCTGTAGCGCTCGGCGAGTGCGTCGATCAGGGCCTGCTCTTTGGCGGAGACTTTGGCCTTGCGCGCCACCGCCATCTGAATCGCCTCGTGCGCCTGTTCGACGACGTCGGCCTGCATCGGCAGATTGAGGTTGGGTCCCAGCACCAGCGCCCAGCCCCAGTAGGCCATCGCACAGTCCGGATCGAGCCGCGCCACTTCCTTGAAGCTGCGCAGCGCCTCCTGGTGGTTGAACCCATAGGTCAGCTTGAGGCCCTGATCAAAGAACCTCTGGGCCCGCTCTGAGCGGGTGGTGACTTTGAAGTGGTTTTCGCCCAGGCCTTCCAACACCGGCGCCAGCTGGCCCTGCGCGAGGCGAGGATCTTCGGCCAAAGCGCGCGGATCATGCTGATTGTGATGCTGAGCCAGGGCTGGCGAGACGCCGAGCGCCGCCACCAGCAATACGATGCTGGCGCGGATCATGCGGTGGCGGAGGGTCAGGGGAATGCTTGTGCTCATGAGGATTCTCCAAGGCAAAACAGCTCTCGGCACCCAGTTTCGCGTGACAAGAGGCTTGGCTTCTCAGTTGGGATCAGGCGGCTCCTTGGTTTCCAGCCACGTCGGTCGACGGCTCGCAGGCCAGAGCCTCGCGGCATGTTGCCGCACGGCGCCGCCTCGATTTCGAGGTCTTCACCCATCACTACGTTTTTTGGCGTCAATTCCCGCCAGGTTACCCGATGCCGAAACGTTACCATGGACGACAAAGCGCTCGACTCTCGTAGCCGCCCAGCGCGGGTGCGCCCCTAGACGCCGTGTCCAGCGCCTCGCGCCCAGCGCCTCACGCCCAGCGCCTTAAGCCCCGCCAGCTGCTAGGCCCGCGGGCTGCTAGGATCGATGCTCACCATGGACGAGCCTTACGCTACCAGCACCGAAAACTGGACCGTCAGCTACTGGGACAGCAGCGGCAACGGCTATCGCTTCACCGCCAATCCCGACGGCACCGCACGCTTTGTCTACCGGCCAGTAACTCCGGAACAGAGCTCTTCCGGCACCTACAGCGGTGGTGATCCGTGCGAGGCGACGCTCGAGCCACGCGACGTCGCGGCCTTGTTCGAGCGGGTCAACGAGCTGGCGGCCAGTAGCGCGCTCCACATCGAAAAACGTCAGATGGGTACCGGCCAGTTTCGCATTCACGAGGGCGACATGGTGCGTCGCTTCATCCTTCGCAACGGCTCGGCGCTGCGAGCCTTCAACGCCTTCGTGGTCGGCTTCAGAGAGGTCTGAAGATCAAGCCTTCTCCTTACCGCCGAAAGCTGCAAAAGCTGCTGAAGGAGCGCCAGCGATCGCGCACGCCGGCCCGGCTCCTGAGACTCGCGGCGCTGCTGGTGACCGTCTACCTCTACTTCGCCTACGCCCCAGACGCCTACAACCTCGCGCGACCGCTCGACGTCAACCACCGGCCAACCCTCATCAACGCCCTCAAGCTCGAATTCGGCGGGATTGAGCGCTGCTACCAGGCTCTGGAGCGCTCCGGTATCGAGGTCGAGCGGCTGCCCGACGAGGTCAAAGGCGAGGGTTGCGGCTTCGAAGACGTCGCGCGCCTCGATGCGAGCTTCATTAGCTGGGGCGGCGGCATCACCCTCACCTGCCCGATGCTGGTCGGCCTCGCCTGGTGGGAGCGCCACACCCTGCAGCCCGTGGCCGAAGACCTTCTGGGATCCCAGATCATGCGCGTGCGGCACTTCGGCACCTACTCCTGCCGCAACATCAACAACGCCCCAACGGGTCGACGCAGCCAACACGCCACCGCCAATGCCGTCGACGTCGCCGGCTTCGTGCTCGCTGACGGTCGTGAGATCAGCGTGTTGAAACATTGGGGCGAGAAGACGCCCGAGGGCCGCTTCCTCGAGCGCGTCCACGACCGCGCCTGCAAGCACTTCGACACCGTCCTCGGCCCCGACTACAACGAGCTCCATCGCGACCACTTCCACTTCGACAACGGCGGCTACGAGACCTGTCGCTGAGGCAGCGCGGTCACTGTGACACAGTAACTGTGGCTCGGTCACTGCGGCGCGGTCACATCACTGCAGCGACCAAGCCGACGTCGAGCCCGACTCGAAGCCATCCTGGAAGAGTAGGCTCGCGCCGTCGAGCTGGATCTGCAGGAACTTGACCGAGAAGCCGTCCCACGCCCAATAGGACGTGGCGCAGTCCGGCCGCGGGCCGATCGTCCAGCGCAGGGTGTTGACTCCGGGCTGCAGCCAGGCGGGATCGAGCTCGAGGCGAAAACTCTTCCAGTCGCCGCTGTAGCAGCCGTCGTCACGGTCGTACTCGTAGGGGTGGACCACCAGGTCCGGCCTACCGTTGACGCTCAGCAGCACCTGGCCATTCAGCGGCTGGTGCAGCTGGCCGAACAGTACCGGGTTGGGTCCGACGCGAGGCAGATCGACTGTGACCGTCTCCGTGCTGCCGATCGGACGGTCGCCGTTGGCCTCCAGGTAGACTACGTCGCTCGCCGGAAACACGTCGTACCGCCCGACCTCCGGCCCACTGAAGCGCAGGTTGTCCCAGTGAAAGGTGTAGGTGTCCGTATTGCCGGCGGTCGACTCCGGCGTGTAGGCGTGGGTCTTGAACTGCACCACCCCACGGGTGAACGGCAGGCCACCCGGCACGTCGACGCTCCAGGCGTCGAAACTGCCGTCGGCGGTCTCGATCTCCCAGGTGATGCGCTCGTTCTCGAGCGTGATGCGCATGGTGCGACGGATGCGGCGATCGGTGAGGGCGGGGTCGTCGGGGTAGAGCGCGTTCCAATACGCCCAGTCATAGGTTGACATCTGCCGCTCGTTGGCGATCCAACCCTCCGGCGCGAGCGCCCCCGTACCCACCTTGATGCGACGGATCAGCCGGTTGAAGTCGAAGACGATGCGGTCGTGCGGGTAAACCTCGTCGATCGCCGCGTCGACCGGTCCGGCCGCGGCCCTGAGCTGATCGCGTGGCGTGATCATCACCTCCCACCAGCTGCGGTTGTCATGACCGAGGTTGATGTTGACCTCGAATTCGAGCGTGCCACCCCCTGCGAAGTCGAACTCCTGCTTCGGCCAGAACCCGCTCAGCGAGTACGCCTCGACCTCGCCGAGAGCCGTCATCATGTGGTTCTTGCACAGGAAGAAGCTCTCGTCGCGATCGGTGCCGTCGCTGTCCTGTCGCGTGCGGATCGGATGCTGAGGAATCGGATCTACGTTAGGGTTCGGGCCGTTGCACTCGAGGTCGTGATCGCCGGGAAACAGCCGGTACACCTTGGTGAACTGCTCCTGCGGATGCGTGCGGTGGGTAACGACATAGTCGAAGTTGGCGGGCAGCAGGCTCTGCGATGGCGAGGGCGGATCGCCGTCGAACGTCTCTTCGAGCGCCCAGCCGGCAGCACCGTCCGGCAGCTCGCCGGCTCCAAGATGCTGCAGCGGGGGCTCCTGACCGCTAACGGGCAGCGCCGTCAGCAATGCCGTCAACAGTACGATCAACGTCAGCCAAGCCGATACCCGCCAAGTCGGCGCCAGCCAAGCCTTCGCAAAGTCCGAGCAATCGCCTCGAGAGGCAGGGAAACGAGTAGTTCCAGGTTCGAGCACAGATGGATCCTCCGCAGTGAGGGAGCGTTCAGCGACCAGAACAACGATATATGCATGATATCAAATACATCGTCACGAAAGCTGAACACACCCTCAGCGGACCTTCAGCTCATTGCTTGATCTTGCTGCCTGGAGAGCCGAGGGCTTCCGACGCTCGCGTCGTGCTCGACGCGTCAACCGGGATATCTTCCGGAGCCACCCAACGACCCTGAATCCGATACAGCCAGAAGCACCGGGTCGGCGGCTCGAGCGCTGTGGAGTCCAGAATTAGTCAGCCACCCGGTGGCCCAGGCAGCTTCGCATCGAGAAATAGCGAGCCACTTGGTGGCTCGACGAGCCTAGCGTCGAGAAATGACAGGCCACTCGGTGGCCTGACGAGCTCAGCGTCGAAAAATAACCGGCCACCCGGTGGCCTGACGCAAATCGCATCGAGAATTAGCGAGCCACCTGGTGGCCTGACGAGTCTTACGCCGAGAATTAACAGGCCACCGCCTCGGAAAGCCTCTGAAATCGCCCCAACGCGTGGTGGCCCCTTGTCTTACATTCGGATTGAGCTTACTAGGTCCCAAGCCTCTCAAAGCCTCCGTGTTAAGATCGCGAGTGGCGCCGCCTAACTAAGTGTTAAAGCTCACCAGCCTAGTGATCTGAACACTTACTGCATGGTGTGTGTCCATGTTTTAAGTAGCTGTACGGCTCGCACCTCTGCCGAGGGGTCAGGCCTAAGCTCTTCTCCGATCAGAGACTGTTGGGAGGCCCTCAAAATGTCGAAAGTTTCGCCACCTCGCTGGCTAGTACCGGTTGCTGGATCCCTTGTGTTTGTCGCTCTATCTGCTGGAGCCTTCTACCTGTATCTCTCCAGCAAAGAACGTGAGCATTACTCCACCTTTGAAACGTTCCTTACGGCAGAGGCAACTGCAGAGTACCAAGCGCTGAGCCTTCTGGACCGCCTAAGCGTTGCTGAGTCTACCGTCGGCATCGTCGACGAGCTCGAGAAAACCAGCTGGAGCTACTCAATCGAAGAGCTTCGAGACTCTGGTGACAATTCTCATCAATTTGCCTTCGCCCTCGACTTGGGTCCCGGTTCAGTTCGTGGCTGCACCTTCCCAAGCCCGTCCCCAACCTCTGGTACCTGCGACCGAGGAGGCTCCCTGAACGCTACGCCCTGGGCACCTACCCAGGCTATCGGCGGCCTCTTCGACGTGCAGCTTGGCTCCGATCCCTATGTCGAGACCCGTTCAACAGCTCCCCTGGCTCTAGGCAGCCAAGGAGATTACGATGTCCGGGCTCGGGCACGGGTCGACAAAGCTGATGTCTCGCTCACGGACGCGCGGGTCCTGGTTCCCAATCCCATTTCCGAAGGTCACCAGCCCATTCGCATCGAAGACCTCGCGCTCAGCTCGGCGTCGTTCATCCGCGCTCGTGAGGACTACGATTTCGAGATCTCCTATCCGATGCCGGCGCTCCTTGAGCCCATGTACGGGAACTCGAAACTCACCGTGGTGCACCTCCGCGGCGCTATCGAGGCCGATCTGCGAAACGGGAAAGCTGGCTTCCGCGCTGAAGGCAAACTCATGGTAATGAATCATGAGGTGGGGCATGCCGCTCTCGAGTACTTCCCAGGAAACCACACATCGCTTTGGGTACCAATTCTCTCACTACCCCTTCCCCTCCCCGGCGTCTGTTTCGACGTTCGCGACGCACTGTTCGAATACGACTTCCAAGAAAAGCGGCTGAGGCTCGGTGGCGGAATGGAGGTCGAGACGGCCCACAGCCTGACGTGTTCATCCGCCGCTAGAGAAAAGATGGGGATGGTCACTAGGAAGTTTATTGTCGAAGGTCTGGAACAGATTCGCAGCACCTTCGACATCCCGCAGACTATTCATACGCGAGGTCATATCGTCGTCGACTTCGACGATGCGATCCTCTGCGGCGATGCCACCATCAACGGCGTGAGCGTGCTTCACGCCATGGTGGCTGGGAGAGATCGGGACTTCTATATGAGTGCGCCGAAGCAGTTTCGAACGAAAGACTTCGACGGCGGGTATTGGGACATGCTGCGGCTGGGAAAAGACATGTACTCGGCAGACTGGTCGTTTCCCGATTCCACCCCCTGGTCTTGCTGGAGCGGAGACGAAGGCCCCAGAACCGACTTGTTCGGGACGATTCTGCCTGAGACCGTGTACCAGGATTGAGTGACGAGTAGACAGCTGCTACCAGCCACTCGTTCACTCTTATACCCAAGCGATAGCTCAGATCGCCTCCTGTGAGACGATCGGTGAAGGGACTGCCAGATTCGGGGCTGGGCCAAGAGCTGCTTGAAGGTCTCGAGCGGGCGATCGAAGAGATATGGGGGCAGCTGTCCCAGCCGTCGAAGGCTCTTCCGGTCCCCCGCGTAGCAGACTGGTGAAGGGTAACTCATAGAGGGTGGCGACTTCCATGACGCCACCCTCGGTCAGTTGGTCGATCACCATTTTCGATGAACGGAATCTGTGACGAGGTGAGGCTGTGATCCCTCGAGGAAGCTCGGGAAGGCATCCTGTGCGGCCCCTAGATCCATGCCACCCACGACATAGCGGACGAAACACACCAGAGATGGCGACTCGCTGCGCCGTAGCAGACCAGCCAGAAGCCGAGGAGCTACATCAAAAAACGATGGCCGAGGTCGCTGAGCGCGACCTTAGCCTTTAGAGCTTCTTCTTGACGCTCTTGAACGCTTGGATCGGGGAGTCTTGCAGCTTGTAGTCTTGAAACGCTGTCGATGCCTTCACAGAGTATTTCCCTGCTGACCGTTTTCCCAGCGACTGTTTGAACACATCCTTGAAACCCTGAGCTCCACGCGCCTTCATCTGCTGATCGGTCAGCTTCTCTTTGACGTAGGCGGTCAGGCAGAATTGCTTCAAGGCCTACTGTTGGCGACAGTGCATGAACTGAGCCTCATCCCTGGCTGTCAAATTCAGGCTCCATTCGGCCTTAGTTTCTTTTCGCGGCAAGGCGCTCCAGACTCCTTGGTCAGCCGCTACCTCGATCGGCCAAATCCTGCGGTAGGGGATCTTGATGGGCTCCCTGGGACTCTCCTCGTATCCTGACCAGATCGCAAGCAACTCCGGGGTGAAGGCCTTGGAAGAGGCGATGCCCTGACTTGCGTCTACCCACCCTACGGTCCTCAGCCGAATCCGCCACGTGCCCGGGCAAGGCGCACTCATCCATACCAGGCCTTGTGTCAGAGACGTGTTGGAGTCTGTAAGCCGTATGAGGCCGCGCGGGTCGAATCCGCTGAGGCTAAGCTTCGCGTAGCGGTCTGATGCGCTTGCTACAAGCCCTGATCGCCAATCGAACTCGGGCCATAGGGGCGAAGACCCAGCCCAGATATCGGCAACCCCGCGCGGGAACAGCGGTTCGCAGGCTGGTTCGGGGCCGTCTTCTTGGCAGTGGCTCAGTCTAGGCACGACTAGAAGATTCGGGTCATCCCAGACAAATCGCAGCAGAAGATAGGGCAGGCCTCCCCCTCCGGTCGAGGCGTCGCTGGCCGCAGGTCGACCTAGGGTTGTCAAGAGCACGATCCCGACGAGAAACCCACCGAGGAAGACGTCGAGGAAGATAAACGCCAGGCGGTTAACGCGGGTACTCATGGGCGCCGGATGATTTCGGGGAACGAGAGAGCAATCCGGGCCAAGGGTTCGTCGAGATCTCGTGCGGAAACCTGAAAGTCATCCCATTGCCGAGGTATCCATGTGCCGGCGATGAAGACCGTGACGCTGATGAAGATGCCCTCGAGGGGCTCGTCGGTGACCAGGCTCAGCTCCCTGCTTTTCAGGCCGTCGAGTAGAATCCACTCTTTGACGCCGACATCGACGTCCGACATGTCTGCCTCGGCTGCCAAGCTCAGGACCTCAGATCCGTCGACTGTGAGCCCTTGCAACTGTAGTGACTGAATCCAACGCCCCGGACGAACCACCAGGCGTATTCGTGCCACGGGATTTGCCAAAGCCTGACGCAGGCCCGGTGAGAAAGACGTCTCGGCAGTCATCACCTCGGTCCCGAAACCTCGGATCCGAACCGCAGAGAGCAACAGCAGCATGACGATCACCACGCCGGTCGCTCCCATCATGAGATCGGAGAACGTCATGGCGAACGCACTCTGACCGCTACCCTTCCGACGACTCATAGCGCATCCTCCAGGCCTTGCTGTAGACCCCAGAGGTGCTGTAGTAAGATCACCCCGGCGATGGCAATCGCGGTAGTGCTGAATGCGAGACCAAGCTGCTCGAACAGCTCATTGATCGAAGACTGGGCTCCCGGACCGGTGCCGGCAACGACCGCTCCGGCGTTGGGGAGTCCGTTTAGGATTCCATAGACTGTGCCGAACAGGCCGATCAAAGGCAGCGTGTCGATCCATCGATCGATCAGCAGGCGGGATCGCCCAAGAGCATCCTCAGGCAGGGAGCTCGGGTTCTGCGTGGCGAGCGTCGGCAGCATAAAAGAGGCGCTGGGGTTGCCCTGCCAGAGGCGGACGGCAACGTACCGCCAACCCACCAAGAGGGCGATGAATAGAATAACGACGCATAGGGCCCATTGCAGCGAACCGCGCAGGGCGATGTAGGTGAATCGGCGGTGGCGAACTTCCGAAGACTGCAAGACTGCGTTCAACAGGTAGTAACTCAGCTCATAGGTCGTGTCGGCGACGACGCCTGGGTCCTTCTTGAACCAGGGTAGCTCATTCAGGTTCAGCCGTTCGCTGGTAGGGGAATAGCCATCAGTAGGCACAAAAGAGAGCTGCTCGAGGGTCTGCCGCAACCCCAGGTCTGAGGCGAGAACTCCTGGCTCGTACACCCTGAAGGGCTCGGCCATGGTCCGCTTCAACAGATCAGGGGCTCCGAGTAGGTCCGGGTGCGTTTCTGAATCGACCAGCGCACTGGCCAGGTCGTGACTGAGGCTGCGGATTCTTTCCTTGACGCCTTCCTCGACGCCGGTGACTGTTGCCGCACCTACAGCCTGCGCCGGCCCGATAAACGCCCACAAACGGACCAGAGATTCCAGGGTCGGGATCGAGTCTTCGGTATCTTTCGGTGGCGCTACCAGGATGCGCTGATCGTCTTGCCGCGCGGAAGCCCAGGCCGTAGCCACCCAGCCGGCGGCTCCCGATTCCCTGATCCTGAGTATGCGCCCGGGATCTTCGAGATCCGTTGCCTCGACCGCTCCGATCGCATGCATGAGGGTTGTCAGATCTCGCGGAGTCAGGACCGTCGAGCGCGCGCGACAATCGTATTGTTGGCTCTCGCCGTACGGCACCAACTGGTCACAGACCACGCTCGCCTCTTGAATGGAGTGGATATATCCATCGCGCAAGGCCGCGAGCACATAGGCGTAGGCGGCGCTCGCGACGCCTGTCGCCAAAGCGAAGAGCACAAGGTATTCCCACCTCGAGATCGGGAAGGCTCTTGGGTCAGTTGCACGCGGCATCGGGTTTCTCCATCAGGGTTCTCAAGACGAAGGCTGGCGATACGCCGACATCCAACGCTGCCGTGGCATCCGCCGTCCATTGCGGAAGACTCGGTGCCCCGAGCTGCTCCAGGCAGCGTTCCACCGCTTGGCGGTTCAGCGTGGCCGTCAAGGTCGCTGGTCCCAGGACGGAGCGCCCAGTCGAGTCGGCGCCCCGAACCTCGACGATCCAATGGCTTGGGGTACGTGCCAGTAGATACTCGACGTTGTCTCCGGGATTGACCGACAACCAGACTTGCTCCAGCTCGGCCTGATCACGAAGCGGTCCCTCGAGCCGCGAGAGGAGGCGCTTTCGGGCGTCCGCGGACAATAGCCTGGGCTCCGATGTGTAGGGGGAGTAGCGCGGTAGAAGTGCTGGCTGGCCGACGCGTCCTTCGAGGAAGAAGATCACTTCGAGGTGCGTGTTGGTGCCGGCGGCATGACGCGCCACCGATAGGGTCTCAGCCGAAGAAGCCCATACCTCCGTATCGTTGAGCCAGATATCGGGTGCGCGTTGGCACACGATCCAGTCCGCCAGCTCCTCGGCCCGCGACCCTTCCCCTATTGCCTCTGCTGTCTTCGAGGCCAAGGGATGGGATGCCGGCACGAGCAAGGATTCCTCTCGGCGCACGGTGACGGTGGCTTCGGGGTTGTCAACGGAGCTCAAGGCGAGCTCGGTCGAGGTCCGGAATCGGGTCTGGCCCTTGGCAATGAGCCGCTGCAGGCGCTGAAGTCGACAGCCCTCCGGTCGATAGTCCACGCTCAACTCTTCCCCCAATCGAGGCACGGCTCGGCCCTCGAGAATTGCCGGTATGGCTTCGTTGACCAGCCAGGCGGTCGCTGGGGTGTCCAAAACCAGCGACCTCCCTGGGGGAATCGCATCCAGGTTCGAGAGAGCGCTCAGGATTTCGCTCGACTCGGTCATCGTCTTGCAATCCGAGTTACCAGCACTGCACGAGCGCAGTAGCAACGCTCGGTTGCCATCGACGTGGGTCCAGACGCTGACGGTCTCCCAGACCCTCCGGAATCGGGTCCTCGGTTGGTAGGTGACGCGAGCTCGAATCCGAGGCGCGTTGTCGGACGTGCGTCCGGTTCCAAGCAGCTCGAGCTCCCCGAGACTCAGAATCGTGCCGTCGCGAAAACGAGATCGAACATACGTCTCGAGAGAGTCTTGAATACCGCTAGCCCGCCGCCCTTTCCAGGCATCGAGCTTGTACCTCTCGGAGACTTGGATCTCCACTGTCTCCGTACGCGGCTCGCCGCCGTGCGGCCGGAAGAATCGGTAATATAGTGCGATACGTGAGTACCTCGGCTTGCCCGCGATGGGTCGCATCTGCTGAACCGAGAAGGTCGGTGTCGGACCGGGAGAGCCGGCGAAGTACCAGGAGCCGCCCTGGCGATGGAGCCAAGAGTCGGAAGCCACTAGTGAATAGGTAGGCGTGATGGTGAAGACGCCCTTGACACGCGGGAACGGGCGGCGGCCCGTGCACACCGTATTCCACTGTTCGCGGGTCAATTGGCGGACCGTTGACCAGTAGTACCAGCGTTGGTCGCCATACCAGCGCAGGGAGCCGTAGGACCGATCCGATTCTCGGCAGGCTGCGAAATCACGTCCTGCTGGAGGGATCTGCGGGGGCAGCCCCCGCGACTCGGGCGGTGGATCGCCGGGTGGGAGAGAGGGTGGGTCGCTGTTGTGAGTCGGCTCCTCCGGCCCGTCGGGATCAGATTCTTGTGTCGACTTGCCCTTGGCCTGACTGGAGGCGTCCCCCGATCCGCCACCTGCGGGGGCAATCACGATCCGGGTCGGGTCGAGGTTCAGCAGATCTTCGAGTCGGATCGAAAACAAGGCTGCGATCACATCTGCCAGGTAGCCTGGGGTGAGGAGATCCAGGCCCGGCACTACGACCGTCAGGTGAATCAACCCCAAGATGTCGGCGTCCAGCCGGGCTCGGCGGAGTTCGGCCTCGATCTTGGCGCCGCCGAACCGCTTACCAAAGATCTCGAGAGCAAAGCCCAGCTTGACCAGCGGGTCGATAAAGAACGGGTCTGTCGAGACCGAGCCTTGCGCCGTGCCGAGCAGGAAGTTCACCGCGGCATGAACCGTCAAGCAGCGCTTGGGGCACTGCTCGAGGTTGCCGATCAACCCGGCTTCGGCAAGCTGGATACCCAGAACCTTCAAACGAGCTTCGAGCGAGAAGGCCGCTGGATTGCCAGTCATTTTTCCATGGGCGCTGGCTTCGAGAATCGATTTGAGCGCCGGCGAGGTGCGGACTGAAAACTCGACTTTGGCCGGATCGAGGGCGACCAGGCCCTCTGCCGTCACCAAGCTGAGGGTATTCATGAGTACCAGGTCACCGCGTAGCTGGAGCGCGGTGAGAAACCGGTAGGGCTCTTCGTTTAGGGCGGTCAACGTCGCCTGGACGTGGCCCAGCCGGTCGATGTGGGGCGCGACTATTGTCAGACGACCCAGCGCACTGAGGGTTTCCGACTCGAAGTCATAAGCGATGCCCGGCCGGGTCAACCAAATGGGTAGGGGAGGTGCTGGGACGATCGGTATGGGGCTGTCGATCTCGATGACAAAGCGTCCCCCGAAGTCCACACCCTCTTTTGAGATCACGATCGGCTTCACCTTGATACTGCCTAGAGAATCCAGGCTGATCTCTACTCCGGTCCGGATCGAGATTGAACCGTCAGGGTGGATCTCGGGTTCCGGTGGATCGATCTTCACTGGCGGAATCTTGATTGGCACGGCATTCTCGACCACACCCGTCAGTTGAGCAGCGAGCTCTCCCTTCAGCTGTTTCATATCGACGCGAGGCGTCAACTCACCCTCCGGCCAGAGCCGTACTTCGAACGGCGCTTCAATGTCTTTGTAGACGGCAATCTTGCCTTCAGCCCGTGCACGAAGCCCGTTGATATCCCAGTAGACCGAGATGTCCACCGGGCTCTCACTCGGCACGACCTGCACGACCACAGCATTCAACTCCTTGGCGACGATGGGGCCAATTCTCTGCTCGAGCAACGACACTAGATCGCTGCGCCAGCCCACCCCTCCGTCGACACCGATCGTGAGGGAGCCCAACTCGACTCTGCCAAGCAGCGGTACGTCGAGCAGCGTGAGCCGCATCGTCAGGGTCGAGGTGTCGAATCGGACGTTGTCGACCCGCGCCGTAGCGATGCTTTCGAGAGCTCCCAGCTGGTGCTCGAGATACGTCGCGAGGCGCTCCGTGAACGTGGCGCTCAGCTCGACGTTGGAGAAGTCGGGAAGGAATCCGTCTTTGCGCTGATGCAAGAAAACACGCCGTAGAAACACACTTTCGCTGCCGAGCCTAGCCGTGAGGTCCACACGGCAACCAGCCGAGCTCTTGTCCCGCACGGTGATGTCTGCGGGCACGCCAAAGACGTTCAAGGCGGCGTCTTCGCACTGGATCGCTTTCGCCACTGCCGCCTGCAAGACCCGTCCCCCCTCGCAGCTCACGACCCGGCGAAGCGTCTCTCCCAGGTCGACCCCGGGCCAGGAGATCTGGCCCCCAGGTAGGTCCCAATGTCCGGTGAGTGGATCGAGGTGACAGTCGTCGCGCGAGACTCTCAGAGAGAACGGCACGCCGAACGACTCGAAACCACGCGAAAGCACCGGGGTGCCCGCGGTGAGCTCCACTTTCAGACCTTCGACTGATAGGGCGAGCTCTTGCCGCATCTGCTCGAAGGCCGAACGCAAGGCTTGATCCAAGATCTGCGGTGGCGGATGAGAGAAACGCCAGGATTTGAGCGCCGTCTTGGCTGGGCCGACTTCGAGCGCCGCGATCCCGGTCCACTCGAAGCTTTGCTGCTGCCACTCGCCCACCAGCTTGGCCTCCTGAGTGACGGCGAACACCTTGGCGACTGAGTCTCCGGACCCAGCCGCCTCTGGTTTGCCCTCTGAATCGAGCTTCCTGGTATGGCATGTGGGTCCAAAATCACCCCTCTCCAAGGGCATCCCGGAAAGCTCCAAGCGCCAGCCTTGAATGGGTAGGCGAATCTGTCGACTCCAGCCCTCGATCTTGCGCGGCAGCCACTCGTTCAGCAATGCCTGGCACCAAGTCTGTGCGAACTCTCCAGCATCGAGAGCCCAAGCTCCGTCAGCAATCAGTTGGAAAGACTGGCCGCCGTCAAGCCCAGGCAACCTGAAGCTCAGATCTCTGAAGTCTGGCCCGACCTCCCACTCGACGTCCGAGTCCAGCCAATCCCCGGCAACTCCCAGCGCCGTCAGGCTCTTGGTGAACTGCTTCAGGTCACTCACCACGTTGTTGAGTCCGGTCTGCTCGCCTCCCAGAATTCGCCAACCCTGTTGGGTCTTCACGACATCCAAGATCCGCAGGCCCATATCGAAACTACGCATGACTTGGGGAGAGCTGGCTGGACAATCCCAGGTCTCGGGCAGCTCGAAGTCTCCGGAAAAGGTCGACTCTCCGGGGGCGATGAGAAGCTCCAGCCGAACCTCGTACAGAGACTGTCCTGCAAAAGGCGCCGGTGCCGGACGATGGGTCGGTACAGTGAGGAGCCGGAAGCCGGGGCTGTTGGCTGAAGGTTTCTGGAGCAGCACGACCGAGGGTTCCTGAGCCTCGGCTGAATCAGCCTCGTCGCAACGCGGAATGCCGTCTGCGAGCGCGGTGACAGCAGTATTCGCGGCGGCCTGAGCTTGCTCAATGGGTTTACCCAGTCTTTGCTGAGCCTCGGTGACCTGCTGAAGCGCCGCATCGATGAAGCTCGCCAATGTCTCTTCGGCCTCGACCAGCGAAAGAGCCGATCGAGCAGCGGCCTCACGTGCCGTCTCCTCGGTGGCCTGCGCTGCGCTGAGTAGAGTTTTGCTGGCCTCCTGGGCCGCGGTGAGCAGGTTGGGCTCGAGATCTGCCGTGACCCATTGGCGAAGACTGGGGGCCAGCTCGTTCCACCGGCGGTAGAGAACGTGGTAGGCCTGGCGTCGCAACGTTGAATGCGCCTCATTTTCCAGCTTCTTCGAGAGCTCTTCGAGCTCTTGGCAACCGCGCAAGGTCTCACAGCCCTGCAAGGCGAAGATCAGCTCTCGCCAGGACGGATCCTGAGCCAATGAATTCACGAGTCCGTGAGCCCAGCTGAGGGTCGCAGCCTTGACCGAGATCAGCGGCGTTGACACGACCAGCGTCACCTTGCCGTCCTTGGGTACGGGCTGAAACCAAGACGCTTGGCAGTCGCTGCCACCCGCTGCTGGGCACTGCAACGCAGCATCCAGGGCTACCAGGCGGGCGCAGGTTTCAGACCGCGAGCTCTCGGGCAATGGCGTTTCCCCGCGAATCGATTTTGATAGCTCGCGGCGCTCCATGGCAGCCCACAGCGGGGCCAGCCGATCTCGAACCAGCAGATCGAGCCGCGCCCTCATCGCGGATTCGCTGCTGGCTCCAAGGAGCGCTTCGCCCCGGCGTGTCTCATCACACGCCCAGGAGCCACGATCGAAGCGGCCGGTGAGATACCGCGCCAGGCCGTAGCTGAGCTGCTCTAGGCTTTCTTGTGCCTCCGGATGGGGAGACTCGAGCAACAGCTGGGCCTGTTGAGCAAACCGGTCGAGTGCCAGAGCGTCATTGGCCTCCAGAGGGCAAGACAGCGTCAGCAGAACGAGTGCGAATGCGACCACAGAGACTGCGATTCTGTTCATCGTAGGCCTGTCCCGTCCGAGTCAGATCCCGTCGTTCCCAGGTGATCGTCAATCGACAGAGCAACCTGGCCTCGATATTCCCTTGTCGAGCTCACGGTCTTACTATGCTCGGTTGAGACTTCCGGGCAGCGTCTTGGATCAGCGCATCAAGATCAGGCTTCAGGTACGGTGCCAGTCGAGCGCTGATGCGTTGTTGCACGCTTTGGTTGACGAGCTCCAACTCGTCCAGGTCGGTGGCTGTCTGCGACGGCGTGAAGAAAGCCGCCAACCCCGCGATCGCCGGCTTGGCTCTTTCAAGCAGGACAGCAAACTGCTTGGCGTAGCGCTCCAGAATGGTCTCTTTGGCCTTTTCCTTGGCAATCTCGACCGGAGAAATCTCGCCCCAAATGGCTTCGATGAAAAGCTCGCGGTCACTCTTGGATCGCTGAATGCGGCCTGTCGCTTCGAGCGTGTCGAGCCGACGTGAGAATGTCTCGGCCCACAGGATTGACAGCTCCACGATTTGCTTGGCGTCGGTCACCGTAGCCAAGGCGTCCTCGACGGATTGGGCACAAGCGAGATAGGAGTCTGATCTGCAGATTTCAGCCGTTGTCTTGGCAACAGCCGTCTTTGGGGCCAGGATTCCCAAAAGCAAAAGGCAGAAAAGTCGGGGGCCAAGAGTTATAAACTGTTTGTTCGAACAGGGCGCGTGTTGGTTTGAACGACGAGCAAGCTTTTTGCAGGCTAATTGATACATAGTCTCGATCCGTTGGTTGAGGTTGCTTGGACCATGGCTTGCGCTCAAGTGCGATCAGCGATTGAGTTCTCGCTTTCAATGCGCCAGGCCAGTCTGAAGTGAGTGCCGTTGTCTCCGGACTTAGACTCTTCAGCGCAAAGCAGCTCTTGGATCAACCAGGCATCTGCTACTTTCTGCGATTCGGCATGACTACTTGCACCTTGGAACCATTGGCTGAGCCAACCGTCCACGGCTAAATCCTCTGCTTCGAGTTGATCGGCCGGAATCGAGACCCACTTGGCGCCGGGTCAAAGTCAGCACGATCTCGACTCCAGGAGACCTTCCAACACCCGAAAGCCACCTCGAACCCGCCTTGTCCAACCAGTCCATCGCCAAGCCCCTGCCAAGCTCACCGAGTATCGGCCGCCCTTCGGGATAGTCTTGGCCGAAGATGCCGCAGCGAGACGTTGGCGTCTACCAAGTGGGAGAGCTTCTCGGCGAAGGTGGGATGGGTCGGGTCTATCGCGGTTATGACCCGCGCCTCGATCGCTGGGTGGCGCTCGAGCATGTGCGGCCGGACGCCGACTATTTGGAACGACGGGCTCCAGCAGCAGGGCTGGGAGCTGGGGTCAACGGCTCATCATAGCCTGGGCCCTCCGATCTCGATCGATCGAATCTTGAAGACGCCATCGATCAGCACGTAGGTCACGTCGCGATTCCAGGTGGCCTCGACATTGATATCGGTGGGGCGGTAGAGGCTGACCCATGACTTCAGCGTCGATCCGTCGGTGTACAGCTTGGCGGCGTAGCGCGGCCTACCTGGCCCGATCTCGCAGGGCACGGATTCGACAGGGATCTCGGCCAGGGTCCACTCGCCATCTTCGGAGCAGCTCAGCTTCAGGACTTCCGAGATATCGGCGCCGCCCGAGAAGAAGAAACAGGTCTGCGCACGGACCACGACCTCCTCGCCAGGCTCGCCGTCGAGATCTGCGTAGTCCACCGACTTGAGATCGACGGGCAGGTTGTCGGGACCGAGATCCATCCCGCAGTCGTCCGGGTTGGGGATCACGCGGTCACTCAGGTAGCGCGCCCAATCGATTTCCCGAATCGATGGACACTCGGCGAGAACAGGGAGTCCAGGGAGCCACATCACGAGCACGAACCCGGTGAGATGTATGAGCTTCTGTTGCATCATGCTCGCAACGTTAAAATGGCGACGTGTCGAAAATATGGCGCTCGAAAGGAAACTGAAGATGAACCGAGGACGCTTCACCCTCACTGCGCTCGGCGTGCTCCTCTGCTTCACGATGGACGCAGCGGCTGCGGAAGATCCCGAAGTCGAACGTATCGCTGCGGTGCTGGACGACATGCATGCCGCCGCCTCGGAGGCGGACGGCGAGCGCTACTTCTCGCACTTCTCGGAGACCAGCATCTTTCTCGGCACCGACGGCGATGAGCGCTGGACCAAGACCGCCTTCCAAGGCTTCGCCGACCCTTACTTCTCGCAGGGCAAAGGCTGGACCTATCGTGTCGTCGAGCGCCACATCACGCGCGAAGGAGCCATCGCCTGGTTCGACGAGGTGCTCGACAACGACTCCTATGGCGAGTGCCGCGGCACCGGCGTCCTGCGCCAGCATGAGGATGGCTGGAAGATCGAGCAGTACAACCTGACGATCCCGATTCCCAACGACCTGGCGAAGGAAGTCGTCGGGATGATCCGGGCAGCGGAATCCAGCGACGACGAATAAGCCGGCTAGCCCGTGATCGCCGGATCCGGCTCGACGTCAGCCAGAATTAGCTGCATGATGACGACGTCGCACCATTCGCCATTCTTGTAGCCGATCTCGCGCTGGCGGCCGACGGTCTCGTAACCCAGGCGCTTGTTGTACTCGATCGAGGCGATGTTGCTGGCGAAGATCTTGGCCACCATGTGGTGGTAGCCGAGGGCTTTGCAGCGCACGATGAGGGCTCTCTTGAGCGCCGAGCCAATACCGCGGCCGAGGGCACCGCGGTCGACGTAGACGGCGGTCTCGCAGGTGTAGCGGTAGCCGGCGCGCGGGCTGTATTTCTTGATTAGACCCCAGCCTATGACCTCCTGAACTTCATCGACTCCAGCGCTCTCGGCCACCAGCAGGCCTTCGCGCGGACCGAACGCAGCGAGCTGGCGCTCGACGTCGCCAGTCGTCTTGAGCTCGTCTTCCATGGTCGCACCGCCAGCCTGGATCGACTGGTTGTGGATCTCGGCGATGGCGGCGGCGTCTGCCTGGCGGGCCGGCCGAATCCCCACCGCTCGCCGCGGGCGGTCGCTCATAGGGAGGCCATCTCGTGCCGCTTGAGGATATGCCCCGGCATCTCGCGGATCACGGCGCCGTCTTCGAACATCAGAGTGCCATTGACCCACACGCGGTCAGTGCCCTCGCTCATTTGACGCGGGTCGGCGAAAGTCGCTTTCTCTTTGACTTTCGGCAGATCGAGCAGGGTGAGGTCGGCGAAGTAGCCCTCGGCGATCCGCCCGCGACGCGCCAGGCGTAGCCAATGCGCGGGCAGGGAGGTGATCTTGCGTATCGCGTGGCCAAAGGGAATGCGCTCTTCAGCCAGGGCGTAGCGCTCGAGGAAACGGGTGAAGGCGCCGAAGGTGCGCGGGTGGGGATTGCCGAACTGGTGCGGCGCGTTGATCGGGTGGCTCCAGGAATCGCTGCAGATGATGGCGTCGGGCCACAAGATGGCGGCGTCCATGTCCGCCTCATCGATGCAGTGGTAGACGATCCAGGCGTCGGGATCGGCGAGCAGCAGGTCGACGACGGTCTGCTCCGGGGGTCGCCCTCGGTCAGCAGCGATCTCGGTGACGCTGCGACCGCGGGCACCAGGGACGCTGTCGCCGATCAGCATCATGGCGGCGAAGTCGGTGCCGCGCTGCACCAGCCAGTCGGCGCTCTGTTGGCGCCACTCGTCGGTGCGCAGCTTCTCGACCATGCCCCCGACGCCATCGGCCATCAGCGGCTTGGGGATGAAGGTGCGCAGCTTGGTGGAGACGGCGGCGTAGGGATAGACCTCGAAGTTGATCTCGAGCCCCTCGGCGCGCGCCGCTTCAATGCGCTCGATGATTCTAGGGATCTTGCCCCAGTTGGGCTTCTCGGCAGACTTGAGGTGGCTCACCAGGATCGGCAGCCGGCCTTCCCTACCGATGCGGACGGTCTCCTCGATCGAGTCTTCGAGCCCCTGGCGCTCATCGCGGATGTGGCTGACGTAGATGCCGCCGGAGCGCGCCGCGACCCGCGCCAGCTCGATGATCTCTTCAGTGTCGGCGAAGCTGCCCGGGGCGTAGACCAATCCGGTGGACAGGCCGAGGCCGCCGGCGGCGATGCCTTCCTCGAGCAGTTCGAGCATCTGATCGATCTCGTGGCGGGTAATCTGCTGGGCGTCTTCGCACAGGCCGGCGCGCAGGGTGCTGTGGCCTACGAAGGTGCCGATGTTGAACGGCAGGCCGTAGGCAGTGACTTGCTCGAACCAGCCGCCGAGGCTGCGCCAGCTGAAGCTGAAGCCGATCTCCTCGGCCAACTCCTCCATGGTGCTCACGAGCAATGGGCCGACCGGCCCGCTGGAGGTGCCGCAGTTGCCGATGATCTCGGTGGTGACGCCTTGGAAGAGCTTGTTGTC
>JBCCEE010000005.1:0-56641 GCA_039030415.1 Acidobacteriota bacterium | reverse complement strand
TGGCGCGCCAGGCCGTCGCGGCGCTCGAGGTCGACCTACCCAAAGGGCAGCGTGAAGTGGTTGCGGCGCGTGCGCTACTAGCGTCCGACTGATTCGTTGTCAGCATTGGACTAGCGCGCTGGCGTCAAAGAAGGTGACCAGAAGCGGCCCTCGCGATCCTCCAGAATCGTCTCACTAATAAGCAGGCTCAGGCCTGAAGACAGGCCAGCTCCGCTCGGATCAGCGCGGCCTCGTGCTGGCGGCGGATTCGAATGCCCTTCTGCTTGTGACGCTGCTGCATATCACCGATTTTGTTGGCCAGTTCGACCCAGTCTTGCGCTTCGAGTAGCGGCCCCAACGACTCGAGGTGATGGTTGTGGATGCCCCGGTTGTAGGCGAGCGAAAGCAGCACGGTCTGCACTGAAGCCGGCGTGTCGAGGTCGACGAGTGGCGGGAATCTCTGGCTGATGCCGTTCCAGTACGGGCGGGACGCGACCGGGAAGACTTTGTTAGCCTGATCGCGGCTGATGCGGATGCTCTTCAGGATGGGA
The DNA here is from genome assembly GCA_039030415.1 of Acidobacteriota bacterium. Taxonomy (GTDB): domain Bacteria; phylum Acidobacteriota; class Thermoanaerobaculia; order Multivoradales; family J023; genus JAAELT01. The sequence goes on along the minus strand of JBCCEE010000005.1, from coordinate 56,111 downwards.
TCGGCCGCTAACGCCGCTTTAGCGTTGTCACCTTTGATGCCGATGACGGCGTCGATGGCTGCGCGCTGTTCGGCACTCAGCAGTGGACCGTAGTGATCGCTCAGGAGCTGCTCGAGCAGGTCGGGCTCGGCGTGCCCAAGGTCGACACCCGGATCCAGGGTCACGCCCGATTTTCCTTCTGGCCAGTAGGGCCGTCCGGCGTGACCCTCCTGGAGATGGACCCACAGCAGGTCACCGTCGAACGTGGGCAAGTGCTCGGAGATAGCCGTCTGCTCTGAATCCACTGCCCGCTGGATGGCCGGGTCGAGGGCGCTCCAGGTCGCTTTACCGACGATGCCGTTGTCGAGCAGGCCCTGGGATAGCTGAAAAGCTTTGAGGGCGCGCTCCGTATTGGAGCCGAACAGGCCATCGGGCTCCTGGGGATGGCCGGCCTCGTTGAGCCCGAGCTGCAGCGTCTTCACTGCACTTCGAAGCCAGGGTCTACCGCTCGCGAGACCATCTTTCTTTCTCAGGGTAACGCACAGCATAATGCACCTCCTTGACGTGCTCCCAGCCAAGATTGACCGTGAGTCGATCGCTTTGGGAAGGACTCTGGGACCAGCAGTCTACATGGGCTGTTAAGACGTCGCCGGGAAGTCGGCACAGTTCGCAGCCGGGCCTATCAGGTCCTTGGCTTCGGCGATGCGCCCCTGCTGCTTAAGGAAACCGGCATAAGCGCTACGCGCCAGCTCGAGATCGTGGCCGCCTTCAGCCTGGGTGGCGAGTCGAATGTCCAAGGTTCGACGGTAATGACGCTCGGCGGAGGGAGCGTCGCCACGCCCGTGGTACAGCTTGGCGAGATTGAGGTGGACCTCGGACAGGTGGAGATGCTCTTCGCCGAGCGTCGCGATAAAAATCTCTTGCGCGCGAAGTAAGTGGCGTTCTGCTTCAGAATCTTGCCCATTGGCGAGCAGGGCTTCGCCGAGATCATTGAGGCCCTCGGCAACAAACTCGTGCCCAGCGGGGAGGCTCCCCTCCAGAACCTCGAGGGCTCGACGCCGAAGCTCGACCGCTTCGCCCGGTCGCTGCTGATACAATCGGAGTCCGCCCAGCGTGCTGTAGGCGCCGAAGATGAGACGGGCCTGTCCGACGCTTTCGGCGATCGCGAGTGCTCGTTGGCAGTGCTCCTCGGCGCGCTCCAGCTCGCTGAGCTGAATGCGCGCAATACATAGGTTGAGGCGTGTGATCCCGTGGTTCAGGTGAGAAGGCCCGAGGGCTTTCTCGATCACCGGTAGCGACTCTTCCAGAGTGTTGGCCGCTTCGGCGGGCTGGCCGAGCTCGCCGTATAGGGCTGCGAGGTTGACCAGCCCGGTAGCTAGGCGCAGGCTGTCGGGCCCTTCGAGTCGGCGCACGATATTGAGAGAGCGACGCAGCGTTTCGCCGGAGGCTTCATAGTGCCCCAGCTCGCCGAGAATGTCCGAGTGGAACTGGGTTGCGTATTGCGCCTGCTCACTCCACGGACCATAGTGCTCGTCGGCGAACGCCACCGCCGAGCTCGCGAGCTGCTCTGACCGCGGGTAGCTGCCCGCAACGAGCAACGCCTTGGCAAGGCCGATGAGCAGGCGGCTCTTGTCATAGTCCATCGGCCCGAGAAGGCGTTCTGCCAGGTCTAGCGACCGTTCGTAACTGGCGATGGCTTCGTCGTGACGATCCTGCATGACTTGGGTCAAGCCGAGCTGGTCGAGCGTCTCGACCGTCAAAGCGATATCGGGCTCGGCCAGGGTCTCGGCGATTGCCAGGCTGTGCTCCAATTGCTCGGCAGCTTGGCGGTGGCGCCCCATCGAGAGATAGACGCGTCCGACGGTGTGGGTCAGACGGGCGCGAATTCGCGGGCGCTCACCGAGCTCGCTTTCGAGCTTGGCGGCACCACGTTCGAGTAATTCGTCGGCGGTCAGCGGCTCGCCGCGGGCCTCGTTCGGGTCGGAGTGCTGGAAGAGATCGATGAGGAATTCGGTGACCTCTTCTGCCTCCGCTCGGGCCTGCTGGGCGACTGTGCGCTCGCGCAGGGCGCGCTCAGCTTCCAGCTGAGTGCGCTGCGACTCGATCTGCAGCCGATAGATGAAAGCGCCGGTGAGTCCGGAGACCGCCAGCGCCAGCACCGCGGCGATGGCGGCCGGGATACGGTGTCGCCGCAGCAGCTTATGCAGTCGGTAGGTGCGGGTCGCAGGCCGGGCGTTGACCGGTAGGTCTTCGAGGTAGTTCTGTAAATCTCGTTCGAGGTCTGCGACCGAGGAGTAGCGTTGCTCCGGCTCTTTGCGCAGGGCTTTCATGACGATGATGTCGAGATCGCCTCGCAGCTCGCTGGAGCTGATTGGAAAGAGCGTGCGGTCGATATCTTGTTCACGCTGCTTCAGCACGGCGCTCGGCAGCTGAGGATCGCTCCCGAGGATGTATTCCTGGACCCCGGCCAGTGAAGCGCCGGAGAGTGAGTAGGGACGATCTCCGGCGAGCAGCTCGAAGGCCAGCAAGCCGAGCTGGTAGACGTCAGAAGCGGTCGACACCAGCTCGCCTCGAAACTGTTCTGGACTGGCGTACTGCAAGGTCATCGGAGTTTGCTCGGTCAGCAGCGCGGTGTCCGGCTCGCTGTCCTCGAGCAGTTTGGCGATGCCGAAGTCGAGCAATTTGACCTCGCCATCGTCGGTGACCAGGATGTTGGAAGGCTTGATGTCGCGATGCACGATCAGCTGTCGGTGGGCAGCGTCGACCGCATCGCAAACCTGGCGCAGCAGGGCGATGCGCGCTTCTGAGGACAGCTGATGGACTTCACAGTAGCGGTCGATCGGTATGCCTTCGATGTACTCGACGACCAGATAAGGCTGGCCGGCCGTCGTTACCCCGCCGTCGAGCAGGCGGGCGATCTGGGGGTGGCGAAGGTTGGCGAGCATCTGACGCTCGCGCCGGAATCGCAGTAGCGCTTGGGAGCTGGCGCTGCGCCGCAAGGTCTTGATCGCCACCTGCTGGCGATAGCTTCCGTCTGCTCGCTCGGCCAGGTAGACCACGCCCATTCCGCCGCGGCCGAGCAAACGTAGGATGCGATAGGGACCGAACGTTGTGCCGGCTGCAGTAGGAGAAGCATCGGGTAAGCCATCCGGTGTGGGATACGGGGCCTGGGCGGAGTTGTCTGAAGGGACAGGCGAACGGTCCAGCGTCGTGGTCGCCAGCGGGGTCTCAGCCAGCAGCTGCGATTCGAAGGCGCCTCCCGAGCACAGCAGAGGGTCATCGGTCAAAGCGTCGCGCAACAGCTGACCGACCTCGGCACGCAGCTCGTCGTCGTCACCGCAGGCGTGAGCCAGGAAGTCGGGGCGCTGGTCGGCCTCCAAGTCGAGAGCCTGGCGCAGCAGTCGATCGATTTGTTTCAGGCGGAGTTGGCGGGAGATCTCTGTGGGTTCGTGCGTCGCCATGGTAGTTGGGTCCCTCATTGAGAAGTAGCCGAAGGAGCTCTATGCCACAGTAGTGTGGAGCCTACCGACCGGTAGTTTGTTTACTGAGACGAGGGCCAACGAGAAAGGTTCACGGAAATTGCAATACGCTGGCGGCAAGGGCCACCATCTCGAGCCGGCCGTGGGCCGACCGAGACGCTAGGATGAAGCTAGAAGCGTCGAGGCTTCAGCAGCTCGAGGCACCGAGCCAGCCAGCATCTGTGGAGGCGCGCCAGTGGTTTGGCGTCAGTGGGTTTTCGACGCGCGACGTACCCACTGGCCAGCGCCGGCGGCGCCGAAGCTCTCTCGCCCCAGCGGATCGCGGTGGAAGGCTCGCTCGCCGCGGACGTAGAGTGAGCGCACGCGGCCGGTGAAGACCTGGCCCTCGTGAGGCGTATAGCGATTCATGTTGTGCAGGTCTTCAGCTTGTACCGTCCATCGCTCCCGTTCATCGAACACCACCAGGTCGGCGTCGAAACCGGGAGCGAGTCGGCCCTTGCGCTGCTCGATGCCGAAGAAGCGAGCCGGCGCCGAGGAGGTGATCTCCACCAGCCGCTCGAGGGTGATGCGCTCCCCACGCACGCCCTCGGAGTAGAGGTAGGGCAGCATCAGCTCGACGCCGGGAATGCCGCCGTAGTCGGTCCAAGCATTGCCGGTGTGCTTCTCTTCCGGCCACTGGCCCGCCGCATGGTCGGTAGCGACGTAGTCGAGCTCGCCGGAGACCACTCCCTGCCACAGTCGTCTTCGGTCGCCGGTTCCTTTGACCACCGGTGCGGTCTTGAGCGCTGAGCCTTTGGTGGCGAAGTCCTCGGCGGTGAATTCGAGATAGTGCGGGCAGGTTTCGCCTGACATCGGCAGACCGTCACTCTTGGCATCGGCGATCACGTCCAGCGCGCGGCCACAGCCGACATGCACGATATGGACCCGGGCGCCGGTCTCGCGGCACAGGTCGCGCATGGTGGTAACAGCGTTGATCTCGGCTTCAGCCGGTCGCGAGGCGGCGTAATCGAGGAGGTCGTTACAGTCGTTCTTTTGCAGCCATTCGGTCAGCTCATGCACCAGCTCGCGATCCTCGGCGTGCACCCCAACCGGCACTCCAAGGCGCTCGGTCTGGCGCAGAACTCTAAGGATCTGGTCGCGTCCCAGGTCGCGGAAGGTGTCCATGCCCGACAGCATGTAGACCTTGATCGACCCGACCCCCTCTTGTGCGATCTCAGCTAGGTCGTTCTGCCAGCTGTCCTCGGCCATCGAGTTGGCGCAAACACCACCCCAAAGCATGAAGTCGACATGTGCCTTGGGTTGGATGATGTCGAGCTTGTGGTGCAGGTTGGCGGCCGAGGTGATCGGCGGCAGCGAAGTGCAGGGCATGTCGACAACACAGGCGACTCCGCCGGCGGCTGCGGCGCGGGTGCCGGTTGCGAAGTCTTCGCGATGGGTGAAGCCAGGGTCGTCGAAGTGGACGTGGCCGTCGATCACCCCGGGCAGGACTAGGGCGTCTTCGAGATCGACAATTTCATCGTCGCTGGTCGCGTCGCCGGTGCCAGGACGGTCGATCGCAGCGATATGCTGGTCTTCGACCAAAATCTCTGCGCGTCGCGTCGCGTTCTCTGACGTTGGGATGCGGAGGTTGACAAAACGAAGGCGAATGGTAAGGTCCTCATCAGGTTAACGTTAGAAGGATTCTACCGTAGCCGGTCACTGTGGTCGCAGCGATTTTGTGGTCGCAGCGATTTGTATCCAAAGCGATTTCGTGTCCAGAGCAGGACGTGAGTCGAATGCCTGCTTCGGAACCATGTCGCTAGTGCCACAACCCATCAACGCGCAGCTCATCAGGGCGCAAGCAGTATCAGCACCCAACCCATGAGCCAGGCTGAAGCGAATGGCTCGAAATCGGTGTATCTGGCACCCTTCGCGAAATCCTTATCTGGACTTTGCTGCTATATCTGCGCGTGCGTCATATGATGTCGGAATGAACGCTGAAATGGAGGCGATTGGGGGCCCGCGATTGATCAAACCGTCGGCTTCGTTGTTCGGATCCAGCCTCAGGGCGGTCTGGAGCCACCCCATGCCTTACTTGCATGACGCGCCGTCGACACGGTTCGCGACGCGTCTCGCGGCGACGATGGGGCGGCATCTCGTGCGCGAAGCACGCGGTCTCGAGCACATCGCTCCCGCCGCCGACCCGTTTGTGCTGGCAGCAAATCACAGCCAGCGGATGGAAGCGGTGTTGCTCCCCAGCGCGCTGATCTTCAGCCGGCGTGGCAAGCTGGTTCACTTCATGGCCGACTGGCCTACCCTGCTCGTGCCGATCGCAGGTTTCATGCTGCGTGCCGGTCAGGTGATCACCGTCACCAGCAAGCGGGCTCGTTTCAAGCCGCTCAACCTTTTGAAGCCGCTCTTCGATAACCCGGTTCCAGCGTTCGATCGCGCGCTCGCGATGCTGAAGGCAGGCTCCTCGGTGGGTATTTTCGCCGAAGGGACCATGAACCGGCATCCGACACGGCTGCTGCGCGGCCAGACCGGCGCAGCCAAATTGGCACTGCGAGCCGGAGTACCGATCGTGCCGGTGGGAATTCGATTCCCAGATCAGCAGCCGGACAAGCAGATCAAGGACACGGAGCCGATGACGATCGAGTTCGGCCCGCCGATCGCTCCGCTCAACGAGCGAGGCGAAGACAAGCCAAGCAAGGACGACATCCGTAGCTTGCATCAAACGCTCATGTCGGAGATCGCCCGGTTGTCTGGCAAGCGATGGAACACCAAAGCACAGCGAAGGAGAAACCATGTCCCTTAGAGATCGACTGAGCGTGCGCCGGATCGAGACCGAGGCGACCCGCGACCGCGCCCTCGAAGTGCTGGCCACCGTCTATCAGGAGGAGAAGGATTGGGTCTCCGATCTCAACGAGTTCTTCCCCAAGGCGGACCTGGAGAACGACCAGGTTTCCTGGTACGTGGCCGAAGTGGATGGCCAGCCGGTGGGAGTCACTCGGGTGCTATTCGAGATTCCGCGGCAGCTCTACGAAGAATATGCTTTCGAGCTGGTCGACAAGTCGCTCGACGTGGCGGCGTTTCTGGAGAACCATCGCATCGCTGAGATCGGGCGCTATGCGGTGCTGCCCGAGTACCGCAAGCGCATCCTGGTGGCGACCGGCCTGATGGGGGCTGCGACCACAGAGACCCTCGAGCGCGGATTCACCCACTTCATCACGGATGTGTTTGAGAGTGATCCCAATAGCCCGATGAAGTTTCACCAGCGTATTCTCGGCTTTCAGACCGTCGCGACACACACCATCGGTGAGCTCAATCACCTGGGACGACGCATCACGATGCTGCTCGACCTGAAGGAGTCGTTTCAACGCCTCCGTCTGTCGAACAATTGGTTGTTCCGATACGTCACACGCGGCTGGAATGAGCAGCTCGTGCAGCAGTTGAGCGCGTGACCGAAGTACTGGTTATCGGTGCCGGACCTTACGGCACCGCCGTCGCACATGAGCTGTGGCGGCGTGGGGTCGAGTGTGTGGCGGTCGGAGAGCCTTTCGCTCTCTGGCACAACCACACCCTGGACAACATGCGCCTGCGCTCCGACTGCCAGGCGAGCGAGATCTACACCCACGACGGGCGTTACAGCTTCGCGCAGTACCTGCAGCAGCGTGATCTCGACAAGTCGCCAGAGCGCGACAGCGTCAAGGCCTTTCGTGGCTATCTGCGCGAGGTGGTGGATCGCTTGCCCTTCGACCTGCTGCGCCAACGGGTGGATCACCTCGAGCGCAACAACGGTTCGTTCCGAGCGACCCTGAGTGACGATACCGAGATCGAAGCCAAAGCGGTGGTCGTCGCTACCGGGCTCGGTTCACATCAGCACACGCCGCGCGGGCTGCGTTCGCTTCCAGCGGAACGCCTGCTGCACAGCTGGGACACGCAGGAGATCCAGCGTCTCGAAGGCAAGAGCGTTCTGGTGATCGGCGCCGGTCAGTCGGCTGCGGAGTCGGTGGCGAGCCTACGTGGCTCGAATCGGGTGACCTGGGCGCTGCGTCATCGACCGTTCTTCTGTCGTGAGCCGCTGCGGGTTCCGACTCCGGTCTTCAAGACCCTGATGTTCTTTTCCCGTGGCTTATACCAGCTGCCGCCACCACTTCTGCGTACGGTCTCGAAGCCGATTTTCAAGACCACGATCACGCCGAGCCTCAAGGAGGTCTTCAACGACCATGCGGTGCAGAAGGTTTTCGAGGACTCGAAGGACCTCTCACTGCGGGAAACGTCGCGAGGATTGTATTGTGGAGCCGCTGGCGAGCTAGTCGATACTGTGGTTACCGCCACCGGTTTCCGGTTTTCGATGCGGGGCCTACCCTTCTTTTCCCAAGGGTTGGTGGACGAGCTCGGCGGGGAAGAAAGCGCGCCAATGCTGGGCGCAGACTTCCAAACGAAAGCCCCGGGGCTCTACATGGTCGGTGGCATTGCCGAGCCCACGTTTGGCCCTGCGATGCGCTTTATTCTCGGCTCGCGGTATACCGCCAAGCGCTTGGGAGCGGAGCTGGCCGGGCTAGCCCGTCAGAGGGCCGCCTGAGTCGCCATTACAGGCGCCGGCCTGTAGCTGGGTCCTGATCTTCATTGGGCATCTCCTTCCATCCACGACCCCTCGTGCCTCGCGCCCAAACTACGTAAGCGCTATCGAGCTGTCAGCTCAAGCGGGCTCGTTGGCCAGCGCTGAGGGGTGGACCATGCTGGGGATGGGACCGGTGAAGATCGATTCCCAGGCCCTGCGCATGCGCCAGAGCACTGCCGTATCGAGATCTTGCGCGTGTTGGCCGAGCTGGGCTTTTCGTACCTCGAAGGGCTGCCAGCTCAGCTCGAGGTGCAAGCCTTCGCCGGTGACGGTCGCGGAGTTGCCCTCGGGCACCGGCTGAAACTTCAGCTCGAGCCCGTTGATGCGAGCGCGTAGGGCTGCCCCGTCGCGGTAGAAGCCATCGAGATGGGACGCGCCGGTGAAGCTCTCGGCAGAGTGGAAAACCCGTTCCTTGATCACAAATGGGGCTCCCAGCTCGGGACAGTAGACCTCACAGTTCGAGCACTCGTTGCAGGCTCCCTCGAGTACCGCCAGCTGATGACGTTCTGCGATGACGAACCCGTCGCCTTTAGCGCGCTGCAGCCCGCCAGCGTCGTCGTTCGTCAAGCGCTCGGTCTCGACGGTCGTCGGTTCGACGTCATAGGCGAAGATAGCGTCATTGGGGCAGGCCGAGATGCACAGATCGCAGTTGACGCAATCGTACAGCTCGAGGGTGCTGTCGATGCGCCGCGGCGTCTTCTGATTGCGATCGGAGTGATACCGGGGGTCCTCGGCGATCGGCGGAACGAGCTGGCGCCCATTGAGGCGGCCCGCGGTCCTCAGGGCATGAGTTACGAGCACTTCGCGGTCGAGCGTCGGTTCGGATTCTGCAGCGCGGCGCAACGCGACGGGCAGCTGAGACGGTTCGTCGATCGCGATCCTCTGAAGTTCTGTGCCTTGCCGAGCCCACAGCTCGGGGGCGTGGGTCTTCAGGACTTGCTCCACTGCCTCCGCTCCGTGACTACCGGCTGCGAGCACATAGGCTTCACGGCTGTCGACGCCGGCTTTGGACATCGCCTTGGTCAACGCTTTCAGGTAGCCCGGCAGGCGGCCGTAGCCGCCCTGGCGCAGCAGATCCGTGCAGGTGGTCACCGGAACCATGCCGCAGGCGACCGCCGTCGGAAAGTTGCGAGCGTCTATGCCGGCCGAGAATGATACCGGTAGCTCGAATCCCAGATCTTCCCGAAAGCGCTGCATCAGAGTCATCGCGATCACGTGTAGCGGCTGTCCCGAGAGATACATGTAGGGATCGGTCTGGGTTGGGAACAGCTCCTTGCGGTTGGCGACGACGAGGGTATTGGTGAACTTCGCTCCGATGGTCGAGCCATGACGCTCCGCGAGCTCCTTCAGTCGGTGGAGTATGGCGAGCCCATCTTCGTACTGCAGATCCATCTCGAAAGCTTCACGAATCAGCTCTTGGTGGATGTAGCCGAGACGCTGGTGCAGGATCTCGCGCACCGTGTCGAAGCCGAGTAGGGTGGGGTTGAGCTTGATGATGGTGTGCAGCTCGAGCTCGTCGATCAAGTAGCGTGCGATGCGCTCGATTTGATCCGCCGGGCAGCCATGAAACGTCGATAGCGTGACGCAGTCGGAAAGCGTCACCGGCAGCTCGAGGTCCGCGAATTCGGCGAGATCCGGAGCCCTTTCGAGCTCTCGCCTGAGGACGTCGAAGTGCGATTTGGGATCCTGCAGGGCGCGAATGAAGCCGGTGACTTTCTCGGATTGGATACCCTCGAGGTCGTAACCGACGCTGATGTCGTAGATGACGTCGAAGCACTTGGTCGAGATCCCGGCGTCGAAGGCGCCGAAGCCTCGTGTCGCCTTGAGAATCTCTATCAGAAAGCATGCTTTGACGTACTCTCCAAGCGACTGTTCGACCCGCAGCTCCTGCGACCACTCGACGTTATAGCCAACGTTGGGAACGTGGATGCAGGGCCGCGGCAGCTCGAGCTGGTCATTGATCTGTACCGTTTTGAGCTCGATGATCCGGCTACCTGCGAGCCACGACAGCACGATGTTTTGAGCCAGCTGCGTGTGCGGCCCAGCAGCTGGCCCAACCGGGGTGGCGGCACGTCTTCCGAAGTGGATCGCCCCGAGGTCGATGGCCGGATTCGGCATCCACCACTTCTTGACTGGCAGGTCGAAGATAGCCCGGCAGCTCGCCATCTCGTGACGCATCCTGCGCACGAGGTCGACAAAGGGAATGGGGGCGAGCTCGGTCATTGCGGTCGATCTTTCAGACCTGAGGCTAACACGAGTCCAAGACTTCAGAAGGCCTCGATGCTGAAGGCGCGGAGCCTCCGGTCCCTGTGGTGGCCTCCTGAGTGACGTTCTGAGAGCTTAAGCCGCGTCAGCTCTAGCGACCGGTCAGCGAGGTGGGTACCGCGGTCAGTAGGACGATCAGAGCTCGTTGATCGCCCTCGAGCCTGGAGGTGCCGACGACCACGGTCTCACCTTCCTCCATGGCGAATGAGGTCGAGATCAGCGAGCGAGCGCGTCGCAGCGGACCGGCTTCGACATCGAGATTCAGAGTGCTGGTGTCGCGTAGATCGAATCCCGAGATGTAGAGCCTGCCAGTGTCTTCCGACTGTGTGTCGCCGATCGAAAGAGTGAGCTCGAAGTCGCGACCGTCCGGACCTTGGACTCGAGCGGAGGAGCGAAGCGAGGTCCGAAGCCAGGCGAAGTCGAGCAGGCGATAGCTCTTGAAGGGCAGAAAGTCGCGCAGATCTTCGAGCGCCTTCTGCGCATTCTTGGACAAGCCTTCGTAACCTCCTTGGCCCGCGGCATCCGCCAGCAGCAGGCTGACCTGGAACGAATAGGTCGGGCGATCGAACAGGCTCTCGGCCTTGGGAGCTCGAGTGAGCCATGCGCGGCTCGTGGCGTCGCGGTAGAGTTTGGCACTAGATTCCGGCGCGGGCTGCTGCGCGTAGAGGTTGCCGGCGAGCGGTCCGAGTGGGCTGATGCTGAGCAGCAAAATGACGAACAGCGTGAAGTGCTTCACGGGATCTCCTTGTAGAAGTGTTCAAGAACCAATGTTCGAGGGCCGTGGGTTCGAGGAGCACGGGCTCAAGTAGATAGCGCGGGCTCAAGTAGGGCGCGTTCAAGATGGGGGCGATTAGCAGGAGCGGGTTCATGGTTCGAGCGTCGCTTTGGGTTTTAGCAACCAGATCACGCGGGTGCCCCCGGGGGTCGTGAATTGAATCTGGCGGTCTGGCTCTTCGGGATCGACGGTACGGGCGATACGAGCGCCGGCTGCGCCGCTGGCGGCCAGCACGTCGGCTGGGGTTGTCGTGGTGGACTCGGTGAGGCGCAGCAGGTAGCTACCTCCAATCGCGGCGCTCAGCGCCGCTGCCACGGCAGCCAATCGCCAGCCGTACTGCGGTCGATGGCGGTTGGCTTCCGCGAGCATGGCGTTGCGGATACGAGTCGCCTGCAGAGGGGACAAGGCATCGTCGGGATGCAGCGGGTCACCAGCCCGCAGCTGCTCTCGCAGCCTGGCGGGTAGCTCTTGATCGGTCCGCACAAGAGGCGTCTCAGGCTTGGAATCGGGACGGGTCATGGTGGGTGCTCCGAGATGGGATCTTGCAGCAGTTGGGCGAGCTGGCGGCGAGCCTTCGCCAGGTGCCATCGAGCGGTGACCGGAGTGATGCTGAGCATCCGTGCGACCTCTCGCATCGGTCGGTCCTCGAGCTCACGTAGGATGACGATGGCGCGGCGCCTGGGATCGAGCGTGGACAGTGCGCTGCGCACCGCTTGGCGATGGACCCTCCGGGTCTCGACGTCGCTGCCCGATGTCGAGCTTGCGTCGTGCAGGGTTTGCTGGATCATCTCTTGCGTCTCCGCATCGCCAGCTCGTTTTCGCACCTCGGCGCGGCGGAAGCCATCGCGGCATAGATTGACCAGGGTGCGCACCAGCCAAGCTTCTGCACCGCTGGCGGAAGCGGGCAGGCGGTGAGCGTGGCGGGCGGCGCGGAGAAAGCACTCCTGCACCAGGTCATAGGCTTCCTCGGCGTTGCCGCTCATGCGCCGCGCGAGCCGGTAGAGACGTTGGTGGTGGGTGTCGAACAGATCGGTGAGACGGTCTTCGAGTGACAACAACGTGGGGCTCAGCACAGCGGTTTCGGTGTTGGAGATCATGGCCTTTCGAAGAGATAGACGCGCCAGTGCCGAGAAGTGTTGGTGCTATATTCGCCGATCTTCGAACCCCGAGCGTGCTGGCTTCGACTGCGAAGCCGCACGGCCCATCGAACCCACCGAGGTGAGAGAACGTAATGAGTGCCGGTGAGTCTTTCGAGCTGAAACGAGTCTGTGCCTTCTGTGGCTCCCATGACGGGGCCGATCTGGCGTTCCGGGCGGCGGCGATAGAATTTGGAAAGCAGTTGGCAGAGCGTGGTTTGGGCCTAGTCTATGGCGGCGGCAGAGTAGGCTTGATGGGCGCGCTAGCGGACGCCGTGCTGGCAGAGAATGGCGAAGTGATCGGGGTGATTCCAAGAGCTCTGCGTGACCGTGAGGTGGCTCACCTCGGGCTGAGCGATCTCCAGGTGGTCGATTCCATGCACGAGCGCAAGCGGCTCATGTACGGCCAGGCCGAAGCTGTCGTCGCGCTGCCTGGCGGGATCGGCACGCTCGATGAATTGTTCGAAGCGATGACTTGGAATCAGCTCGATATCCATGCCAAGCCGGCGGGCTTGCTCAACGTCGAAGGCTACTTCGATCCTTTGATTGCGATGCTCGAACGAGCCGTCAAACAAGGCTTTGTCGGCAGCTCTTATCGCGAATTCCTACTGGTGACGGAGACAGTCCCGGAGCTGCTGACCGCCCTCGAGCGCTACCAGCCACCAGCCGATAAGCTCTGGGTGCGGCGTTCGGACGTACCGACTGACGCTTTCGAATAGCGTGGAGAAGCTCGCCAGGAGTTGGCTAGTCAAAGGCGACCGGGGTCGGCTGTAGGCGAGTGTCGAGCGAGCCTTCGAGGATTCGGTTGGCCTGGATCGTGATCAGCCAAGTCAGCAACAAAACGAGGGTCGCGACGATCAGGCCCGCCTGGCCATAGCGACGGGCTGCTCGCCCGCGGCGAATAGGAGTGTCGCTGAGGACCCGCGTTCCCGGAGCAGGAAAGCGCTCGCTCCTGATGATCTTCCACGACGACCGGACGAGGACTAAGCACAGGCCAGCCGCGGCGAGGAAGCACACTGCCAGCACTTTGTACATCAAGTCCTGGGCCTTGACGGCTGCTTCGGGTTGAGCGGTCTCGGCCAGCACATGAAGCTCTAGCAGGTGGGCGTCGAGTGCCCGAATGCCCAACGCGATGAGTGCCGCTACGCATACCATCACGGTCAGAAACCGTCGGCGGAGTCGCGGATCAGCGGGTTGGACGTCGTGCGTCATCGGCTGACTGGCGGCTCGCAAGCGGTGGTTTTTCGATCAGCTCGGCCGCGCATCTGCGTCCCTTCGTTTCAGCGTACGTAGAATACGAGCGTGTCGGGCGATTCCAGATGATGGGCCCTTCGGGGTTGCCCGACTCCCAAATCGCCACAGGATTATGGACGTTATCAGACAGCCTCGGCCGACTCGAAGCGCAACGCGACTCTCAGCACGGTTCTTGCACAGGATGCGATCATGATGAACTTACTCGACTCGATCAGTGAGGCGAATCGGCTTGGCATGCTGCGGCGAGCCGGAGCCGCTTGGCGCCGCAGCATGGTGATTGCTTGGGTATCGGTGGCTTGGGTTTTCGGGCTCGGCGCTCAGGAGGCGGAACCATTCAAAGGCACCGTGAAACCTCCGTCCGCCGAGGATTCCGAAGACTCGGCCAAACCCTATCGCGAGGCAGAGGTCGTCACCGCCCGTATCGCTGAAAGCGGCCGCCCCGGGCACCGCAAAGTACAAGGCGTCCGGGTGTTGGTGGATGGTGCCGGACGCATGGATTGGTCGCAGCAGGGCGACTGGATCGCGTTCGATCGAGCAGACTCGAGCGGCTTCTATCATCTCTATAAGATGAAGCCCAATGGCAGTCGGGAGAAGTGCCTGACCTGCGATATCTGGGACTTCCGCAAGACCAACTCCCTGAGCCCATCCTGGCATCCCTCGGGGGAGTATCTTGTGTTTCAGGTGCAAGAGCACGCCAACAAGCTACAGCTCGATACTCTGCGCCTGACGACTCCCCACCGCGGTCTGCACAGCGAGATCTGGATTATCTCTGCGGACGGCAAGGCGCCGTTCAAGCTGACCCAGACTCGCGAGCGCGGTGCCGCAGTGCTGGATCCACACTTCTCTCATGAAGCCTCCAAGCTGGTGTGGAGTCAACGGGTCGTGAGCTTGGGGCGCTGGGGTGAGTGGGAGCCCCATGTGGCCGAGTTCAAGATCCGGCGTGGGGTTCCGCGCATCAGTAAGGTGAAGAGCTATCAGCCAGGTTTGAAGAAGGGCTTTGTGGTCGCCCATGGCTTTACCCCCAACGATCGCGGCCTGTTGATCTCCGGTGGGAGATCTAGCGGTGGCCGCGATATTTTGGAGCTCGATCTCGAGAGCGGCACCGCGAAGCCGTTGACCACGACGTCTCGTGAGCTCGACGAGCTGGCGTTCGCCCTTCCGCGAGCGGATGGCGTCGTCTGGGTTTCGAGTCGCAACATCGAGCCCCCGGCAGGTCGCGTCCTGCCGCGTCAGGGAGACGTCTGGTATATGTCGGCGAGCAAGCGGCGCCAGGAGCGATTGACTTTCTTCAACGATCCGCAATCCGATCACTTCCTCGGCGAGGCATTGATCGACGATCTGGCCTGGAGTCCCGAGGGCGACCAGCTGTTGGTGCATGTGGTCAGCCCGGGGTCACCAGGTTCTGAAACCGTCTCGCAAGCGATCTACGTCGTCGAGCTCGATGGCGCCTTCGGAACCTGAGAGGTTCCTTGGAATAGACTCAGCGTCCTCGGCAGAGGACGAGCAACCGCGCAGAGTGGACGCGAGGAATGGACCTATAAGCCGTCAAAGCGCAAGGAGTCACGGATGTCAGTATCGGAGAGTGCTGCGCTAGCGAACGCCGCTGGCGGATTGAACGAGCAGAAGATCGAGCGCCTGCGTCGTCAGATGCTGAATCCGCTCCTGATGCGAGGCTTCATGCTGTTCAGATTGCCATTGGGGCTGTTCGCCGGTATGCGTCTCGATGCCCTGGATGTCGAACACTGTCAGACTTCAGTGCCCTACGGCTGGCGCAGCACCAATCCGTTTCGCTCGATCTACTTCGCCGCGCAGTCAATGGCTGCAGAGCTTTCCACCGGCGCCCTGGCCAAGCTGGCGGTCGAGGAAGCGCCAGCCTCGATCGCGATGCTGATCACCGGCCTCGAGGCGAGCTTCGGCAAGAAGGCGTCGGCGCGAACGACATTCACCTGCGATGAGGGCCACAAGATCTTCGCTGCGGTGCGAGAGACCCTGACCACTGGCGAAGCGGCGACTGCCCGGGTCGAGACCGTGGGTCGCATGCCGGACGGCATCGAAGTCTCACGGTTTGTCTTCACCTGGTCGTTCAAAAAGCGGACCTAGAACCGTTTATCGGTCAGCTGCCGCTGGCGTTGAACCGATTCGAGGCAGCTGCTGCGGGTGACTGCTGAGCACTGTTTAGCCGAACAGCGGTTCATCGTCGTTGTCGATGAAGAACTGCTTCTCGGCCGGCGTCGCGGCGCTGATTGCCGGTAGGGAAGTGGCGACGATGGCCTGGATGCTTTCGGCGTGGCGCTCCTCGACCTGGCGGAGCAGGTTCACGACGGCCTCGAAATCTCGCACCACCATCTCTTCTTTGCCCGGGGAGTCGATCAGCAGCAGCCCGGGATGCGCGCCGTGCTCGAGGTCCTCGGCGGTGGCAATGGCCAGCGCCAGATAGAAGGCCAGCACAAAGCGCACCTTCTCTCCGGGGCTGAGCTCTTCGAAAGCGTATTCTTTACCGTTCTGCCGGACTTGGGGCTTCAGCTGGGCGTCGAACGCGATGTCTTCGAGACCAGGGAAACCGATAGTCGTGCAGTACTCCTGCACCCGGCGGGCAAAGTTGCGCTTGAGGCGTTCGTTGGTATCGGCGTCCAAGGTGCGTAGGTGCCTCAGCACGATATCGAGAACTTGCTTGCGGCGCAGCAGCTGGTTCATGGCGAAGTCGTCGTTGTCGTCCGAGATCAGCCTGGTGGCGTTGTCGCGCTGAGCTTCCAAGCGGCCGAGGTACCGCGTTTCGAGCTCGATCTCTCGCTCGAGCTCCTTGGTGCTCTGATGAGCCGAGCGCAGCTGGGCTTGCAGATGGCTCTTGAGCTGGGCGCTCTGTTTGGCTCGGAAGTCGAGCTCGTCGAGGTCGGCTCGTCGGGCTTCGATCCGCTGGCTCTGCGCCGACAGTGAGGCTTGGGCTTCCGTCAGGCGGCGTTCAGCGACGGCCGCGAACGCTGCTTCATCTTCGCTCTCGGGGAGATCCTCGTGGCATAGGAGACAGCGACCCGCTACCGGGTCTCGATGGCGCTGTCGCTCGGCGATGCGCGTTTCACAGACCGGACAGCGGTCGGGGTGAATCGCTGACAGGGAGCGATGGCTGGAGATCGCCGCCTCGAGCTCTCGGGCTTCCTGCTGTAGGCGCTGTCGTTCGATCTCGGCGGTGCTCAGGTGACTGGCGATCTGCTGTCGCATGTCGTCGAAAGCGACGAGCTTATCGGTGACTTCTTTCAACCTTCGGTCGAGATCATTGGACGTCACGCGTACGAAGGCCGCAGTGCGCTCCACCTTGAGCTCGTCGACATAGCGCTCGAGTCGGTCGATCTCTTCGTCGAGGGTCGCCAGATCGGGGAGCTCGAACGACTCCTCGAGACGGCGGTGGTATCGTTCTTCCTTGGCCAGCCGGTTCTCGAGGTGGGCGCGCTGGGCTTCGACCGCGAAGAAGGCATCGATCCCGCGTACCCCCAGCAGCATACCGACGACTTTCATAAACAAGTTGCCGTAGGGGATACCGTCTGTAACCAAGGCGGTGTAGCCGAGGTCTTGGTTGATGTACATGCCCCGAAAGTAGGCGCGGTAGGAGGTCGTCGAATCGAGCAGAGCGTCGGAGTCTTTGCGCGACGCTTTCTGGGTACCCATCAACGGCCTCAGGCCGAAGGCTCGGTTGAAGAAGGCCTCCAGCTCGCGCTGCATTTGCTTGCCATTGCGGAACTCGACCAGCACCTCGGAGCCATGCAGAGGATCGAGCTCGATATCAACCTGGCCGTTGGCGTGAACCCCACGGCTGGCCTCGGGGCTCAGGCGGACCAGCCTTCCCCTGGGCCGCCGGCGCTTGTCGACTGCGATGGCGTGTGAGGCTTCGCCCAGCTGAAAGAAGAGCTCGACCTCCGAGATCCAGCCATTGACGTCTTTCTTGAGCTCGTTGCGACCCGTCAGGCAGAAGTGAACCAGCTTGAGTACCGAAGACTTGCCTTTGTCGTTGCCTGCGCGGAGCACGTTGACGCCGGGGTGAAATCGAAAGTCGCCGGTCTTCTCGCCGCGAAAGCGCAGGCGTTGTAGGGTCAGCTGGGTGCGCCGCTCGGGCAGCATCTCCAGAGTCGGCTCCAGGCCGCTCAGACAGGCGTCGAAGGTCTCGCGCGAGATGTTTCGCAGCGACGGTCGTAGCGCAGAGTAGAGACTGTCGAGCGCGCTCATAAGGGCTCCAGAAACGTCGCTTGGAAGAGGCGACTGATCAAGTCGTCTTCCAGTGCGAGTTGTTCTTCCTGGCGGTAGACGGTGAGTCGGGGCCCTACTTCTCGCAGGGTTTCCGCAAGGCGCTCCGGAAGGTTCAATACCTTGGGCTCAAAGACCATTCGAAGCAGGACACATCGCTCTACGATGCGCCCGAGCTCTGCTGTGCTCTCGGCCATGGAGGAAAGTGAATCGTCGAGCCAGCGAATGGCTTGATCTGTGAGCTCGTAGCGCAAGTCGTCTCGCTCGATCGGCGAGACTGCGAGCAGGTTTCGGCATTTCAAGTAGGCCAAGCAGTCGTCCCAACGCGTCCATGTACCGATCTCGAAAGTCTCGGCAATCGATCGCCGATGCCTCAGCGTGCGCGGCAAATTCAGCAGGCGGCGGATCCGGTCGGCGGCCTCCTTCAATAACGCGGCAGGGGGATCGCGAGAACGCAGCGCGATCAAGGCGACGTAGGCCAGGGCAATCGGCTGCTGCACTAGATGATCCAAGGACTGTAGCGTGCGCTCCCCTTGGATGAACCATCGCCGATCCTGCCGTGCTCCCAGCTGATGGATTTCTACGAGAATACGAAAGGCATCCGGTTCCACGGGGCGGTGGCGCCCGATCATGGCGGTCCAATCCATCGATCCTTGTCAGCTCTTGTCTCGAAAACGTCTTGGTTGGAGCGAAGAGCAGGCGATTATATGATGTTTCGGGTTCACCGCGTGTGGGGTGTTTCGGTTCGCCTCGGGCAACTAAGGCTCTCCCTGCCGACTCATCTGCTGCCGACGTGGACCTCACTTCAGTGGTCTAGTGACAAACTGCAATCAACGCTCGAGGAACCTGCAATGCATTCAAGTTTCGGACTCAGGATTTCGGGTGTAACGACAGCCCTAGTGCTTTGGGCGGTGGCGCTCGCCCCGGCTGAAGCCCGTGACGAGTGGTCTCAATGGCGCGGCACCCATCGGGACGGTCACGCTTCGATGTTCCAAGTGCCGTCGACCTGGCCCGAGCTGCCACAGGAAGTTTGGAAGATCGAGGTCGGCGAGGGGTTTGCTTCGCCCATCGTGTCGGGGGGCGCGGTTTATCTGATGACGCGGCAGGGCGACGAGGAAGTCGCCATGGCTCTCAGTGTGAAGGAAGGGAAGCTCCGGTGGGCTAAGCGCTTTCCAGCGCCCTATGAGATGCACCAAGCAGCGGTGAAGTATGGTAAGGGCCCGAAGTCGACACCGGTCGTCGCTGACGGCGTCGTGTGTTTCTTGGGAATCGACGCCCGCTTTTCCTGCCACCAGACCGAGGACGGCAAAGTTCTGTGGACTCGCGATTACTCCGACAAGTCCGCGCCGGAAGAGACTTTTTGTGGCTCTTCGATGTCCCCGCTCGTGGTCGACGGCACCGTCTACGTACACCTCGGTGACGACCGAGCCGGCCGGTTCATCGCCGCCGACTTGCGGACCGGCGAGGAGAAGTGGGGCTGGGAAGGCCAAGGCCCGGGCTATGCTTCTCCGCTTTGGATTGAAATCGAAGGTCAGCCCCAGGTGGTTGCTTTTGCCACTACCGATTTGCTGGGCTTCGAGCCGAAGACCGGAGAGCTGTTGTGGAAGCGTTATTATCCCGACAAGTGGCGCGAGAACATCGTGGATCCGCTGGTTGTCGGTGAGCGCATCTTGATCTCAGACTACGAGAACGGAACGCTGTCCCTGTGGCCCAAGAAGACCGAGAAGGGCTGGGTCGTCGAGGATCACTGGCACAACAAAGAGCTCACCCAGCGTATGGCTTCACCGGTCACTGACGGCAAGCTGGTCTTCGGGTTCTCCAACCGACGCAAGGGACAGCTCTTCGCTCTCGATCCTCAGACTGGCAAGGTCCTGTGGGAGGAAGAAGGTCGAGGTGGCAGCAATGCCGTGCTTACGGTTGTCGGCGACTGGCTGCTGGTCGCAAATACCGCCGCTGAGCTCAGGGTGATGCGGTGGCAGGACCAGGCTATGGAAGAGGTCGAGCGCTATCAGATTGCCAGCAGTGAGGTTTGGGCTCAGCCCGCTTGGCTACCGGATGGCCTGCTGGTCAAGGACAAGCGCCACCTGACACGCTTCATGCTGGTCGCGCCGCCCAAGCCTCCCGAGCCGTTGACGAAGTAATTGCGGCCGCGAGCCGCAGAGCATTGTTGCGGCCGCGAACCAGAAACAAAAACGCCCGCCAGAGGCGGGCGTTTCATCAGCTGCGTCTGTCTCAGTGGACGGTAACGTCAGGCGACTGTGATCTTGCGGCTCCTGGCGACCTCCGACTTCGGAATGTCGAGGGTCAAGACGCCGTTCTCGAACTTGGCCTCGACCTTCGAAGAGTCAACGCCCCTCGGCAGGGTAAATGACCTTCGGAAGGTGCCGTAGGCGCGCTCGACGCGCCGGAAAGTGCCATTGTCGCTCGCGTCTTCGAACTTCCGCTCGCCGCTGACCGTGAGGACATTGTCCTCGATTGACACGTCGATGTCCTCCTTGGTGAGGCCGGGTAGATCAGCGGTCGCAACGAAGGCTCCATCGGTCTCGCGGATGTCGACTGCTGGCAGCCAGGTGCGCTGACCAGCGTCGCCATCGGCGACAAAGTCAGCGTCATTCCAGAAGTTGTCGAGAACCTGGCCAAAGAGACCCTGGAACGGCTCGTGACGGCGGAAGGGAGTGCGGGTGCGGGTCAAAGCGTGCTGAAACATCGTGTCTCTCCTTTTTTGACATAGATGGCGCCGGATGGCGCTTCGTGGACTGGGACGGCGTCGGCCGTCGCTCGAATCTGGGCGTCGCGGGACGCCGGTTGAGGATCGGCACCAGGAGGTGCTAGGCCTTGGATCTATCTTTAGGGTCTTTCGACGCGTGACTTTCTCAATTCTTTGCTGGATTGGTTAGATCTCAGTCGTTGACAATCATATCGAATGTCGTATTCATGAGTTGATAACGCTAAGGTATAGGTGCTTATTCCCTGACTTGAGTTTTTTTGACTAAGATATTTCCCCGCGCTCGATGAATACCCTCTCGAGCGATACTGCTCCTCTGGAGCGAGACGCCCGTCTGGGGAGCCGCTCCGTGCTGGTATCGTTTCTGGACTAGGCTGTACCTCACCCAGCGTGACCGTCCATCGAGGACGGTTCGTTGGCGATGAAACGCCACGCTGGCGCTATCGCTGGATGGGGGTTAGACCAAGCCTTGTCCAAGGCGGCTTGGTCGTAACTTACTGGTGCCTGGTGCCTGCCGGCGACTTTTTGGCGGATGGGGGCTCAGGGAGTCGCGCCAGCGCCGATTACCGTGCGTGCCGTCAGACCACTGCGGTTGACCCGGACCTCGATGTCGCGCCGCTCGGCATCCTCTAGATCGCCATCTACATAGAACGACAGCGAGTATTGGCTGCGAAGCTCAGCGTTGATCTGTGCATAGGCGCGGTCGAGCTCTTCGAACGACTCGACGAAATAGAGGCGCCCACCGGTACCTTCGGTAACTCTGCGAAGGTCCTTCTTGCTGAAGCGGCGCTGGTAACTGTCGAGACTGAGGCCGATGACGTAGACGGGCACGCCGGTCTTGTATGCGAGGTCGACGCAGTACTTGGGGCCAAAGCGACTGTCGATGTCGTCGCCGTCAGTGAGCACCACCAGAGCTTTGCGGCCTCCCTGGCGCTCGAATTGCAGCATCGAGAACACGATCGCGTCATACATCGCGGTCTTACCTTCTGCTTTCAGCTCAGTGAGCTCGACGAGCAAGCGAGGGAGGTCGGCGGTGGTCGGGTGCAGCAGTCGCGGCCGAAGCGCGAAGTCGACTAGGAAGGCACGGTCTAGCTCCAGAACCGTGGTGCCGAGAAACTTGATCGCTGCTTTGCCGGTGTCGTGCATCATCAAGCGCATCGAGCCAGATGTGTCGATGACCAGGCCTAGTAGGAGCGCCACGTCGTCGGCATGGGCGAAACTCTGAGTGGATTGCGGTTTACCGCGGTGGATGATGGTGAAGTCTTCGGGCGCTAGATCGCTGACCGGCTCGCCTTGATCATCGGTGACGACGACGTGCAGCTCTACCAGGTTGACCTCGACTTCTTCGACCTCCAACGGTGCGCTCAAGAGCACGACGTCGTCGATCGAGCTGCCGTCGGTGAGAAACGCGGCGATCCGAATGAAATCCTCGGGCGATGGTTCAGGGGTCGCGACCCGAGCGCGAACCGGCCCTTCATCGAAGCGCTGCAGCAGGGTCTGATTTCGATACAGCTCGATACGCTCGAGCTCGCTGCCAGCTGGGATCGTAATCTCGGCCGCGACCTCTACCGAGCCGGAGGAAGGATCTCCTGAGAGCTCGCTGATACGCACCCGAAGCGGAGCGTCGATCTCGTTGACCATCAGGGTGTCGCGGCCGATCTCGCGATTCTGGTCGTCAAAGGCGATCGCGAGAAGTGTCTGAGGGCGCGGTGGATCAGCGAGATCGATCCGTGCCGCGAAGGGACGCTCCAGGAGTCTGGAGCGCTTACGCTCTGCTACCTGCTGGCCGTCGAGCTCGAAAACCACGCGGTCTACCGCCGTAGATGATACCAGGGCGTCAAAGCGGGTAAGGCCCTTGACCGTCTGGCGACGAGGCGGCACCAGGCGAATGAGGGTGGGTGCGTTGGACGGCGAGCTTGTTTCGGCCACGCGTGGCCTAGCTCCGCCCGTGACTTCGTGCCACGCTTGAATCCTTCCAGGGAGGAAGGTCGCAGCAGGGCCCGGTCGCAGGGAAGTGCCACTTTCATCGGCGATGGCGGCCCCCCAGAGTCCAGAGGTTGGGTCTTCGAGAATCAGCAGGAGCTGGCCGGCAGTTTCGGGCAGACGGAACCGGGCGCCGTAGGTCCAGGCTTTGGCGTCCCTCAGCTCGGGGACCTCGAGACGTCGGTGATCTGCGATGGGAAGCTCGCCTTCCGCATCCAGGACCACCGACACGCAAAGCGTCGAGGTAGCGAGGTTCTGCAAGCTGCGCAGGGATTTGCCAGTAAGCCGAGTCAGTAATGTGGCTTCCAGCACGCCTTCGTCGACTAGCAACTGCTCGTCGAGCGTGTAGGCGGTTTCGAGGGTGAGATCGCCCCACGCGATACTGCCGGAGAGCAGGGCCTCCGCTAGCTGATCAGCGGGACGGCACGGCTTGCCGCTATCGGCCTTCGCAAGGCTGCTGGCCAGCAGCCCGCAAGCTACGAGGATATGGACGAGCTTGGGAGTCAGGGTGCCTCTCACAATGCCTCTCAGGGTGCCTCTCGCCGTGTCTCTCTGAAGGCTTCGAGCATGCGGTGGAAGAGAGCCGACGGAAGCCGTAGTGCTCTCCATTCGGCTGGCGTGACCGAGGGGAGACCAGGTGGGGAAGGGCAGGGTGCTCTCGAGAATTCGAGAGCTAACAGCGTCTCATCCAGGCCCCTGGGTTGAGAAGCCTGGAGAAAAGAGACTCAGGAGGGAGCCTGGGAAAGCTTCAGCGCTCAGCTGATCGTCACGCTGAGGCCGTTGCCGTCCTTGCCAGCCACTCTACCAAATCGGCCATCGTCGAGCAGAGCGTAGGCCTCAAAGTCATTCTTGCCTTCAGCCAGGAAGCTTGGAGCCACCATGAAGCTCCAGCCGACGGAATTGAGCTCGGGACGACCGAGGTAGCTGGCGACGTCTGGGCGTTCGCTACCCACCCGGATCTGAATCGGTACCTGACGATCGTTGACCACCAGGGCGATAGCGCGCGCCGGGGTGTTGGTGCGTGGATCGTAGGCCCAGCCCCACAACCCAACCCGGCCATCGCTGTCGAGTCGCGCGCCGTCTAGTGAGCCGCAAATCAGGTCGGAATCGATATCGTCATCGGTCAATCGATGGAGCTGCGACTCCATCAAGCTCTTCAAAGAATCGAAAGCGCGTTAGGTACGATCGGTGTGGCGCTTGCGGCTCTCTAGGATCTCGTCGCGAACGGTCGCGCCGTCCCCAGAGCTGTCCTCACCGTAGCTCAAGACTGTGTACGAGCTTCGTTTGGTCTTCGGTAGGGATTGCTCCCGAATGGCCTGGAGCCGTTCCAGAACGACCTGAGCTTTGAGCTCCGGGGTATGTCGGGTCTCGATATCCTGACGTGCCTGCTTTGACTTCTTCCGCGCTTCGTCAGGGCGGTCGAAGACCCGCCGCATCCGCTCGGCAGCGGCGGCGACGTCAGGCTGTGCCCAGTAAGAGTCCGCAGGATATGGTGCCGAGCCTGGTCCGACATGCACTCGTTCAAAGGGCACCGGGTAGCTATTGGCTTCGGTCATGAAGTCCATGTTGCCCGAGTAACCGGTAGCGATGACCGGTTTGCCGAGCGCCATCGCTTCGGCCATGGTGAAGCCGAATCCCTCAGAGCGGTGCAAGGAGACATAAGCGTCGCAGGTGTTCATCAGCACGCGCTGCTCCTGCGCTTGGAGGTAGCCGTCAACGACTTTGACATCCGGTCGATCCAAGGATGCCGCGTGCAGGCGCTGCAGCTGATCCTGAAAGTCGTCGCCATTGATCGTCTTGATCAACAGCTCAGCACCCTCGCCCGGCTTGAAGGCGCGCCTGAAGGCATCGATAACGGCCAATGCATTCTTGCGCTCGAAGATACTGTTGAAATCGAAGCAGAACAGGAACAGAAACTCGTCGGTGAGACCTAGATCTGCGCGCGTCCCCGGAGGAGGTTTGGGCACCGTGACCGGCAGTGGCAAGGCTTGGACTGGGCATGAGACCGATCGTGCAATCGCTTCGGCAGAAAACCGGCTACATGACCAGATCTCGTCGAGGTGCTCAGCGGCTCGTGCCATTTTCGGCGGGAGATCTTCGACTTCCCAGGCCCACATTCCGATGTTGTACCGCCCCTGCAAGACCTCGGGGCCGACGTGCTCGACGAACTTCGGCACGGTATCCGCGTTGACGATGATTAGATTGATATCGAAGGTCGACTCCCGCTCACCGAGATCGTCGAAGGCAACCGCTTGGCGACTGAAGGTCTCAGTGTAGGGAATGACCGCATAATCGAGCTCGGCCTGTCGGGCGATTTGGACCAGGGTGCGGGCTTCTTCACCCACCCCATGCTCGGCGAAGACATATCCATAAATGTTGACGCCGGGTCTTAGGGTGGAGACACTTCTTGAGTAAAACATGACACACCAAAGAGTTCGAACGTTTCACGCTAGTGGCTGGAGAGCTCTACCGCAGCTCGGACCCGTGCTGAATTGGAGGCGATAGGGCCGCTGAAGGCATCCGTCTCGTATAGAAAAGAGCGGAGTGTATCTCTCCTTGTCGATGGTCGATTCCGGGCTCTCTAAAGATCAAAGCGCAGGAATGCCCGGCTTACCTTCATCTATTGCCAGCCGGCTATACGACTTCGATAATTGTCGTCTATGGGCTATACAGAAACAGGCCGAAAAGCTATGCTTCTCTGGCATGATTCGATTTGTATCTGGTCCCGGAAAGATATCACAGAAAGTCAGGGGCCACTCCAGAGCAGCGAGACGATGGCCGGGATACCACGCGAGCTCAGTCAGCGACTAGCCAAAGCTTCGATCTGTGGTTCTGGTATAGAATTCGCATTCCTGCCGAGGCTGAGATCGGCGGTCGCGAGCAACCGTCTGATCCAGCTCAGGTGTGCCTGCATGGACGGACTAGCAGGCAACTCTGAGAGGTGTCATGGCGAGCAAGAGTAAGGGCATTGTGGTGCTCGGGATGCACCGAGCGGGGACTTCGGCCACCGGGAACATCTTGGTGGATCTGGGGTTTGAAATGCCTGGCGAGTCGGTACCCGCGGATGATGACAATCCCAAAGGCTATTGGGAGCCGCGAGAGATCGTCGAGATTCACGACGCCTTCCTCCATGGCATAGGACGTTGCTGGAGTGATCCCCGACCCATGGATCCGCAGGCTTTCGAGAGTGAAGCCGCCGAGGTCGCCCGTAAAAGCCTGCGCGCCGTGGCGCAGGAGTCCCTGCTGCCCAAGAAGCGTTGGGTGATCAAAGATCCCAGGATGTGTCGGCTCATGCCGCTATGGAGCGAAGTCCTGCAGCAAGGTGGATTTGATCTCAGGTTTCTGCATGTCCTGAGGTCGCCCTTGTCGGTCGCCGACTCGCTCTATCGACGCGATAAATTCAGCCAGGAGAAGAGCTTCTTGTTGTGGCTGCGGCACAATTTGGAAGCCGAGATCGCGACTCGCGATTTGACGAGAAGCTGGCTCAACTTCGAAGAAGTCAAAGCGGCTCCTGCTGATGAAGTCAACAAGCGCTTTCGGTCAGCTACGGGACAGTCGCGTTTGTCCGGTAAGCGCATACAGGGCGCAATTGCTGAGGTTCTCGAGCTCTCGTTGCTGCACTCGGATCACAGCTATGAGGATAGCCTCGAGCAGTTGGCCGACTATCCTTGGGTGGCTACTGCCTATCGCGCCTTGACATCGTTGAGCTTGAACGGTGGTAAATCAGGGCAGTCCGAGCTCGACGAGCTGCGGCCTCAAATCGTCAAAGCCGACGCATTCAAATTTGGCGACCCCGAGTTCTGGGGACCCCAGCTGGTCAATGAGCGACTGCACTGGCTGAGGGAGTCGATCGAGAACCAGCGCCGTGAGATTCACGCTCAACGGGCCGAAGTCGATGCCTTGAGGTCTTCCTTCGAGGGCGAACGTGAGGCGCAGATCTCCCTCAAGGATGAGATCGAGAGCAAGTACTCCAACCTCCTTCCTGAGATTAGCGCGCTGGCCGGCCTCAGAGATGAACTGATGGAGTGGGCGCGGCATCAGGTAACGGTCGCCGATCAGCGGCAGCAGGGGATCGAATCTCTTAGATCTTCGGTCGACATCTGGGTCCGCGAGCAGGTCACGTCGCAAGATCGCCAGCGACGATTGGTCGAGAGCCTGCACGAGACCCTCGACAAGTGGGGGCGCCGCCAGACCGAGCTCGATGACCAGCGACGATTGGTGACAGATACGCTGCTTGAAAAGCTGAATGATTCGCTGGGCGCCGTCGGGGCCCGCATTCACCAGCTCGAAGAGCAGGGCTCCACCCTCGACAAGGCGATCCAGCGAAGCGCGGCCGTCGGCGACCAGAGCCAAGAGCTGATTCGTGAGTCCCTCAACTCGCTCGGAGGGCAGAGGCTTCAGCTACAGGAGGTCGAAGCCAAGCTGGGTGATTTTGGCCACTGGATCGGAGAGATCAAGGCCGGCGTCGGCCAAGTCGCCCGGCGGGACGAGCTAGGGGACGTGCAGCGCGCCATCACGCGAGGCCAAGAGTCCTTGGCGGCTGCGATCGCACAGGGTGAAGCCAAGGTCAGCTCTTCGGTACTGCAAAGCCAGGAATCGTTGGCAGTGATCTTGGCGGGAGCTCGAGAGGCTTCGACCCGCAGGCACGAGGACGCCGCCCGGCGTCAGCATGAGCTGGCTCGAAGTCAGGACGAGATGACTCAGCGCCAAGGTGAGATGACCCATCGCCAAGGCGACATGGCAGAGCGCCAGATCGAGATGGCGCAGCGCCAGGTTGACCTCGCCCAAACTCAGGACGAGGTGAACCAGCGCCAAGGTGAGATGGCTCATCGCCAGGGCGAAATGGCCCGAAGCCAAGAAGAGCTAGCCAAGAGCCAGGGTGAGATGGTCGAACGCCAGAACGCGATGACCCGGCGCCAAGAGGAAGTCGTGGGCAGCTTGGCCGTAGTTCGCGAAGGGCTTTCGACTGGAGATCAGCGGCAGCTCCGGGTCACCGAATCGTTGACCAAGCTCGAGGTTCAGGTAGAGAAGCTGGTCGATAGCCGAGGTACCCTGGATGAGCAGGGCGAGTCCCTGGCGACGGTGGCTGATGGGGTCAGCGGAATTGCAGAGGGGGTCAGCGGCATTGCTGATGGTTTCAGCGGAATCGCTGATGGGATCAGTGGAATCGCTGATGGGATCAGCGGAATCGAGCAGTTGATCGTTGACAAGTTGGAGCACAAACATCTGGCCCTCCTCAGCAAGAGCCTCGAGGTTTCAGCGGTTATCGAGGACCGCTGGAAGACGGCTCGCGAGGAAGTCGCCTCGATCGAGCGCCAGCGCGATGCCATGCTTGCCGAGCGTGATCGCATTCGCTTGACTCTCGATATTGCACAGCGCGAGCGCGATGCAGCGATCCAAGCACGAGATGCCGCAGCCCAAGGGCGAGATGCGGCACTGTCGGAACGGCGGGCGGTTATCGAAGGGCGTGACGTCGCGCTCGTCGAGCAGAGTCGGATCTTCGCTGCAGAGCTGGACCAGGCGCGTGAGGAATCGCAGCGCCTTCAGCAAGAGCGCGATGCGGCGCGAACAGAGATCGAACAGATGCTGGGACGGTTCTCGTGGAAGCTCACCGCTCCGCTGCGCGCGGTACTGAAGGGGCTGAAGAGCCTCCGACCATGAGCTGGTCGTCGGCGCGGCCGACCAACCTTCACGTGTCGCATCTCTGGGGTGGTGGCACTGAGGCCTGGATCGAAGACTTCGCCGCTGCAGACGGGCTGTCCGAAAACCTCGCGCTGCATTCCTTGGGGACTGAGGAGTGCTACGGGCTGCGACTGCGATTAGTGCACGTAGCGAGCGGCACCGAGCTCGACAGCTGGACCCTGCGCCATCCCATCAGCGAGGTCCGCTCGTCGCATCCCGAGGTCGCGGCGGTACTGTTCGATATCTGTGCCCGATTCGACATCCGACACCTCTACGTTTCGAGCCTGGTGGGTCTATCGCTCGACGTTTTCAGGCTGGGAATACCCTGTACCAAGATCTACCACGACTACTTTCCCTTCTGTCCTGCCTTTTTCATCACCCGCGACGGGATCTGCCGAAGCTGCACGGAGCAAGACTTGGCGAGCTGCGCGACGTGGGATACTAGCCACCGGCCAAAGGGCTCGCCTGCTTACTACCGTGAGCTGCGCTCGGCCTACTTCGAGGCGGTCGACGGTGCTGCGGTCCGCCACGTCAGTCCGTCGCAATCGGTGCCTCGCAACCTGCGAGCGTTGGATTCGCGATGGGATGCCATAGATTTCGATATCATCGGCCACGGCATCACTCATCGCAAACGGAATCTGTTCGGCGGTGCCGAGGAAGGTCGGCGTCTGAGGGTTGGTTTGCTCGGCCTCCTGGGATGGAACAAAGGACGCGAGCTGCTACGTGACAAGTTCGATAGTGTCAGAACGATCGTAGACCTTCACATCATCGGAGCAGAAGAGGCCGGAGTCGAGTACGACGGCCGCTGGGGAGCTTCCTTCGTGCATCACTATGAACCTGACGCGCTAGAGCACATCATCGAGCGGCGCCGCCTCGATCTGATGATCTTCTTGTCCTTGGTGCCCGAGACGTTTTCCTTTACTCTTTCCGAGAGCTGGTGCTTCTGTGTTCCGCCGGCGGCGCGTTCGATAGGCGCGCATGCGGAGCGCATCAGCGAAGGAGCGGACGGTTTTCTCTTCGGCCGCGAGAACGACGATCTGATCGAGTTTCTCTTGTGGGCCGACCGGGAACGCGGTGCCTTGAGGCAAGTCGCAAAGCGGCTGCGCGACAAGCCGGTGCGCACCGTTCGAGAGGCGGTTCGCGACTACTACAGACTTCGACCTGACTACGCGGGACACCTCGAGGATTGCCTCGAGCTCACCGTGTGAGCTCTATATTCGTGGAACAACGCAATGATTCATGTCTTTACGTCTTCGGCGCCCAACTATGTCGGGAAGGTTCGGGCGCTGTGCGAGTCCTTGCAGGAACACTGCCCGGACATGATGGTTCACTGGCTGGTTGCCGAAACCCGCAATGATGCGCTGCTAGAGGCTCTAGCCGATGATCCGATCGACAACGTCATATTCCTCGACGACTTCGAGACCTACCGCGATCCGGGCTGGTTGTTTCAGCATGACATCGTCGAGCTTTCGACGGCTATCAAGCCCGGCGTCGCACTGTCGCTGTTGGAGCGTGAGGACTGCGAGCTACTGATCTACTTCGACCCCGATCAGGTAGTCTTCTCGCCACTCGATGATCTGGTCGAGGCCCTACGCTCAGCCAGCGCGGTCTTGACGCCCCACCTCCTGGTGCCCTATGAAGACCTCAAGGCGGTGCGCGACCACGAGATCTGCGCCCTGCGCAACGGAATCTTCAATCTTGGCTTCTTCGGAGTTCGAGACTGTGAGGAAGGGCGAGCCTTTCTTTCCTGGTGGAGTGATCGCTGCCTCGACTTCTGCTGGGGAGACTGGCGTTCCGGGGTCTTCACCGACCAGAAGTGGATCAACCATGCGCCGGTGTTCTTCCCGGAGATCGCGACGCTGCGCAGCCCGCGATTCAATGTCGCGCCTTGGAACATCAACCAGCGCAACTTCGAAGGCTCATTCGACGAGGGTTTCAAGGTCGAGGGGGAAGATCTCGGGTTCTACCACTTCACCGGCTTCGACAGCGGGGCTCACCAGGAAGTCATCGATTGGTATGCCGCTGGAAACAAAGCGGTGCACGGCTTGGTACAGTGGTATAAAGAGCGCACTCATTCGCTGCTTCCCGACATGGACTTGTCATGGCGCCTCGGGAAATACAGCAACGGTCAGAAGGTGATGGCGCCACATCGCAAAATCTACCGTCAGCGGGAAGACTTGCAGGCCGCTTTCCCGGATCCCTTTGCCGCCAACGGCGGAGACGAGCTGACATACCTGAAGTGGATCGAAACCGCCGGCCCGGTCGAGTTTCCGGAAGAATTGGGTGGCCAGGAATGACCAGACGACCGAGCACTCGCAGTTTCACCAGGATTTGGGTAGCGGCGGCGCTAGCGCTGCTGCTCGCTGGCTGCAATCGCGAGGCGCCGGAGCCGCCGCGCTGGAACGTCATCCTGATCGTGGTCGACACGTGGCGAGCCGATCATCTGAAGCTTTATGGCTACGACCGGTCCACCACGCCGTTCTTGGATCAGTTCGCCGGCACTGGTGTCATGTTCAAGGATGCCCGCAGTCAAGCTGGCTGCACGTTCCCCTCGGTCAACTCCATGCTGACCTCGCAGCAGCCCCAGCTCTTTCTGCAGACTATGAAGGATTACGGTTGGGGCATTCCCGGATACATGCCGACGCTTGCCGAAATGCTCAAGAAGATGGGCTATGCGACGGGCGCGGTCTCGGCGAGTCCCATCATCCGCCTGAACCCCGGGCCACAGAATCCTGACGGGGGATTTGGAGCCGGATTCGACCATTTCAATGACAGCTGCGAGCGCAAACCGGCTTCGTGCATCAATCAGGGGGCTTTCGAGCTGCTCGACAAGCTGGCAGACGATCCCTTTTTTCTCTACCTCCACTACTTCGAGCCGCATGACCCGTTCCAGCCCCCGGAGGAGCATCAGCGAGTATTCGCTGCTGATGAGTACGACAAGAGCTGGGTAGCCGATGGCACCCTCTTGCCAATGTACCGCATGCTCTACAAAGAGGGGCCGGTGGTCGAGTTCAATGACAATGATCTGGCCCACACGCTCGACCTCTACGACGAGGAGATCCTGTACTTCGATCAACAGTTCGAGCAGCTGATCAATCGCCTTCGCGAAGATGGCACCTTGGAGCGCACCATGATCGTCCTGGCTTCGGATCACGGCGAGGAGTTCATGGACCATGACCACCTCTTCCACTGCAAAGATCTGTCCTACGACACGGTCATGAAAACGCCCCTGTTTGTGTGGGTTCCCGGCTTGGATCAGCGGACCGTGGTGGAAGATCTGGCGCAGAATCTCGACATCGTACCGACGGTCCTGGATTACCTGCAGATCGACGCCGGGACCAAGCTCGAGGGCAAGAGCCTGCGGCCGTTGATCGAGCAGGAGAGCGCGATCCATCGCTACATCTTTGGCATGCAGCGCTACTCGCGTACTGTGACCGACGGCCGCTTCAAGCTTTCGTACAACATCAAGACTGGCGACGTTCGGCTCTATGATCTCGCCAGAGATCCCGGGGAGCGGGTCAACATCATGACGCGACGACCCGAGCTGGCGGAAGAGATGACCGCAACGCTGCTGCGCTGGATCGAGAAGGTTGAGAGCGACGTCGACGTTGCGGCGCGAGTCGAGAGCGCGAGCGAGGTGACAGAGCGGTTGAAGGCCCTCGGCTATCTATGATGGCTGAGGCCGGTTGACCGGCAGGCTCTGCAATGGTCTTCAGCTCGACAGTCTTTCTCTTCGCGTTCTTGCCAGCGGTGCTGCTGGTTTACTTCGTGACGCCTCGGCCGCTGCGCAACCTATGCCTGCTGGTCGCCAGCCTGTTCTTCTACGCCTGGGGCGAGACCTGGTTCGTGCTGGTGATGCTGGCCTCGATCGTCATCGACTATCTGTCGGGTTTGATGATCGCCGGTGCGCTCGGCAGGCCGTGGAGTGAAGAAGTCCCGCAGTTGACGCCTGGCGGCGAGCGGACGTTTCAGCAGCGCCTCGGGTTGCTGTTCTCGTTGATCGCCAACCTCGGCATCCTGGGTTTCTTCAAGTACTTCAACTTCGGCGTCGACAGTTTCAACGCGACGGTGGGAGCGCTGGGCCTGAGCGGCATGCAGTGGGATACCACACTGCGGATCGCCTTGCCCCTGGGCATCAGCTTTTTCACGTTCCAGTCGATGAGCTACACGTTCGACGTCTATCTCGGCCATGTGCGGGCTACCCGCAACCTGCTGAACTTCGCGACCTTCGTTTCGCTCTTCCCGCAGCTCGTCGCCGGTCCGATCGTCCGCTACCGCGACATCGCCGAGAAGCTCGCGTACCGCCGCGTGACGCCGGACGACTTCGCCTACGGGGTGCGTCGTTTCATCATCGGGCTGGGCAAGAAGGTCATTGTCGCCAATGCCTTTGCCCTGCCCGCCGACCGCATTTTCGCCATCCCCGATGCCGAGCTGACGTCGGGGCTGGCCTGGCTGGGCGTAATCTCATACACATTTCAGATCTACTTTGACTTCTCAGGTTACTCCGACATGGCGATCGGTCTCGGTCGCATGTTTGGATTCCGTTTTCTCGAGAACTTCAACTACCCGTACATATCGCGTTCGATCACCGAGTTCTGGCGACGCTGGCATATCTCGCTTTCGACCTGGTTTCGCGACTACGTCTACATCCCGGCAGGCGGCAATCGCCGTGGACGTGCCAGGACGTATTTCAACCTCTGGCTGGTCTTCTTCCTCTGCGGCCTGTGGCACGGCTCGAGCTGGAACTTCGTTGTTTGGGGACTCTTTCACGGCGGTTTGCTGGTGGTGGAGCGCATTGCGCGGCAGCAGTCGCTTGTGCCGTGGGCGTTCTGGCGCCCTATGCAGCACGCCTATGTGCTGCTCATGGTGATAGTCGGCTGGGTGTTCTTTCGAGCGGAGACATTTACCCAGGCCTGGGCTTTCCTGCGGGCGATGGCAGGATTCGCCGAGGGTGATGGGCTGAGCCACTATCCGGCACTCTATTTCGATAGCGAGCTGTGGGTTGTGCTGGTGGTCGCTCTGGTGGGCTCGTGCCCAGTCGTTCCCTATCTCAAGGAGCGGCTCGCGAGCAGCACATCGCGTTGGCCAGCGCTCTTGGAGTCTGCCAGCGCCGTGGCTCTGATGGCGTTGCTGGTCGTGTCGGCAATGAAGCTGGCTTCGACCACCCACAACCCGTTCATCTACTTCCGATTCTGATCATGGCAGCAAAACCCGAAACAGACGTCGTCGTGCGAGGAAAGTGGCTGCTGGTGCTTGGCTTCTTGGTGGCCATCTGGCTACCGCTGGCCGATACTTGGCTGAAGCTGGATCCGGCGCCCAAGGTCGTCGAGCTGCGAGTTCCGGAGGCCTGGCCCGAGATGAGCTGGGAGAACCTTCGCCAACTGCCAAAGCAGCTCGAGAGCTACTACGACGACCACTTCGGTTTTCGCAATACTCTGATCCGCTTCAACAATCGCCTGCGTCTCGTCACCGGCTCGAACCTTCACGACACGCCGGTGATTGTCGGCAAGGAAGATTGGGTGTACATCAACGCTGGCGGGGGGCTGCTCGACGACCGGCGCGCCGTGCGTCCCTACACCGACCTCGAGCTCGAGGAGTACGGCGAAAAGCTGGTGCAGCGGCGCGATCTGCTGGCGGCGATGGGCATTCCCTACCTCTACGTGCTGGCTCCGGACAAGCATTCGATCTATCCCGAATATCTGCCGGAACGCATCCGCCGAGCGCGTGAACGGGATCGCACCGACCAACTGATGAGCCACCTGCAAGAGCAGACCGATCTCGAGATCCTGGATCTCAGAGGGGTTTTGCTGGCCGCCAAGAAGGATCAGGAGCTTTATCCGAGCAACGGCTCGCATTGGAACGACTATGGCGCTTACCTCGCTTATGAGGCGATCCAGAAGCGGGTAGCCAGGTGGTTCCCAGCGGCCGCGCCGTTGCCTCTCGAGGCGTTCGAGATCACTCAGCAGCGCCGTCGCGGTGATGTCGCTCGTATGCTCGGTCTGCCGGATCTGATGTTTTCGGACTATTGGGGCTTCGAGCTGCGCGGACCGTCGCGCAGCGTCGAAACCAAGGATGGCGTGGCGGAGCTTGCCGTTCGCTTGCCGCCCCATCGCCTGCCGTTCGCGCACGAGATCGATGATCCCGACCTACCGCGCGTCGTGATGTTTCGCGACTCCTTTACCAACGCCCTGCTGCCGTTCCTCTCGCAGCACTACCAGCGCATCGCCTACTACTGGACCAACTTCATTCCGATGGTGGTGCGGCACGAAAAGCCGCAGCTGGTGATCGAAGAACGAGCCGAGCGCCAGGCCACCCGGCTGGACGACTCGGCGCAGTAAGCGCCAGGCTAGAGCGCCAGACAAGAAAAAGGCGAGGGCCAGAGCCCTCGCCTTTAGCGAAGCGGTCGGGAGTTGCGGGCCTTACTCGGCCTGCAGCTGAGACTCGACCTCGGTCAACCGATCGATCAGCTGACGGTTCTGGCTGGAGAGCTCTTTGACCGCCAGCCACAGCGCCATCTGAATCTCTTGGCCGCTGAGGAGCTTGTCGGAGCCGCGACCGAAGATCTGGTGGAAGTCTTCCGCCATTAGACCGACGCGATTCTTCGGGCCGTCGATGAAGTCGTAGTGGTAAACGTCGATGTCATCGATCTTGTCGAGCAGGCCGTCAATCTCGATCGTTTCGAGGTTCTCTTTGTAGGACCGCGATGAGGTCACCACGAACTGGGTGTCACCGGCGTTCATGGTCGACTCGGTGCCGCCGCCGCAGGCCGTCGCGCTGGCGTTGTTCGAGCTGTTGACGGTGAGATCGGCAGTGGCGCCGTTGCAGCCCAGGCCGAGGTCGCCGGACATCCAGTTCGGGTTGCCGGTGGTGCTGATGCGGAAGCGCTCACCTTCGGCGCTGTCGTAGAGGCTGAACTGGGCGCCGCCGCCGCCGGTCTCGAACACAGTCCAGAGATTCTCGCCGTCGGTGGACGACTTGAGCTCGATGACGTTGGCGTTGTTGGCGCCGATGTCGAGCAGCAGTTGGGCGTCGCCGGAGGTGATGTCGAGGGCGGCGTCCGGGGAAGCCGTGCCAAAGCCGACGTCACCGTTGGTCTCGATGAAGATCGAGCTGGTCGGCGCGCCGGGGCGAATACGGAACGGCAGGGTCGAGCCGTTGGAGACGTCGCGGATGAAGAAGTTGGTCTCGTTACCCGCCACGTCCCAGGTCTGCGGCGCGAAGCCGGAGGAGCCGTCCTGCTGCAGGCGCAGGGTC
Organism: Acidobacteriota bacterium; assembly: GCA_039030415.1. Lineage (GTDB taxonomy): Bacteria > Acidobacteriota > Thermoanaerobaculia > Multivoradales > J023 > JAAELT01. The sequence continues at coordinate 20,743 of JBCCEE010000005.1, read as the reverse complement.
GGGGTGTCGCCATCGATAGTGTGGATCTCGGTCGACGGAGTCGAAGTGCGGTTGCCGATCCTGCCGCCGTCGTCCACATAGAGGGAGTGGCTGCGGGCGTTGGCCTCGACGGTGAACGGCGTGCGGCTGCCGCTGATGTCGTCGATCGAGAATTTGCTGGCGCCGCCGTTGGCCGAAGCGTTGGCGGTCAGCTGCCAGTCTGTGCGTGGGAAGCTGGCGGCGACGGAAGTGTCGTCGAACTTGATGCGCAGGTTGTTCTCTTTCAGGCGGATGGTGTCGAAGCTGAAGCTCTCACCGTTGACGCAGTCGAAGCCGATGCAGGCCGAGCCATCGACGATCAGGTCGTCGTTGATCACGAAGTCCTTGGTCGGGATACCACCGAGCTGATTGCTCGAGCTGCCGTAGTTCTCTTTGGCGTACCAGTCAGCGCTGCCATCGGCGTAGTCGGCATCTCCGAGATCACCGAAACGATCCTCTTGCGCGCCCGGATCGAACACGATCTTGCCGCGGGAGACCAAGAAGCCGTCGGACTGGATCGCCGGTGCGCCCGGCATTTTGCCTTCGCGGCACAGCTGATCGACTTCTTTGTTGTCGCCGACCTGACGAGCGTGCTTCAAGACGTCGATAATCTCGGGGGCGACCGAGGGCATGACGGTCAGCGAGTAGCGGTACATGCCGTCAATCGTCTGCTCGTTGAGCTTGAAGTACGGCGTGCCGCGATCGAAGACTTCACGGTACTCATAGTTGCAAGGGCCGGTTACAGTCAGCACCAGCCTGTCGTACTCGATGACCGGATAGAACACGAGAGCGTTGCTGGTGTTCTCGATCTCGGCGACGACATCGTTGCCGAGGGCTATGCCAGGCACCATGAGGCATAGGGCCAACATGCCCGCGAGGGCTTTGAGGAACGGGGTGCGGGAGACTGAGGATTCTGACTTCATAGATGGATCTCCTCGTAAGTTGAGCGTACCTGTTGATACAGTGAGCGGATGCTCTGTGCGAAAACGTGTTACGCCGGGCGGCGTATCGAGCCTATTTGTGCACCCTCTAGATTAGATCCGAGTGGGGCACATGAGATTGAGGTTTCAAGAAATCCGACCTGAAGGTCGGTGCGGTGTGGTGATCTATTGTGCTTCGTTGGCGATCAGAGCCTTCACTGCGTCGAGCTCCGACTGCAGTGCGTCATTGCGTTGCGTCAGCTCTTTGACCGCTAGCCAGAGAGCCATTTGAACTTCCTGGCCGCTCAGGCGTTTCTCGGAGCCGCGGCCGAAGATCTGGTGGAAATCCTCGGCGATCAAGCCGACGCGATCCTTCGGGCCGTTGATGAAATCGTAGTGATAGACGTCGATGTCGGAGATTTTTTCCAGCAGCCCCTCGACCTCGACGGATTCGAGGTTCTCCTTGTAGGTGCGCGATGAAGTGACGACGAATTGGGTGTCGCCGGCGTTCATCGTCGACTCGGTGCCGGAGCCGCAGGTCGTCGTACCGGCATTGATCGACGAGTTCACGGTGAGATCTGCGCTCGCGGTGTTGCAGCCGACGCCAAGATTGCCCGAGAAGTGATTGGCGCCTCCGGTCGTCGCAATCCTGAAGCGTTCGTTCTCGCCGCTGTCGTACATCGAGAGCACCGCACCGGTACCTACTGTCTCGAAGAGAGTGAGCAGGTTTTCACCATCTGAGGACGTTAGAGCGATCACGTTGTCGTTGTTGGCGCCAACGTCGAGCACGAACTGAGAACCTCCATCGATGACGTCTAGATCGCCGTCTGGGGATGAGGTACCCAGGCCAACGTTGCCGTCGGCATCGATGTAGAGTGCATCGGACGGGGCGCCAGGTCGGATGCGCAAGACGAGGGTCGAGCTATTGGTGAGATCGCGAACGAAGAAGTTGGCCTCGTTGCCGGCGACGTCCCAGGTCTGAGGAGTAAAGCCCGAGGAACCGTTCTGGTCGAGACGTAGCGTCGGAGTCTCGCCGTCGACGACATGAAGCTCGGCCACCGGCGTTGAAGTGCCGAATCCGACGCGACCGCCGTCGTCGACGTAAAGCGAGTGATTCGGGGCACGTGCCTCGACCGTAAACGGCGTCCTGCCACCATCGACGTCTTGGATCGAGAACTTCTCGGCACCCCCGGACGACGAGTCATTGGCGATGAGTGACCAGTTGTTGGTAGGAAAGCCTGGGGCTGTGCTCGTGTCCTCAAAATTGATGCGTAAAGAGTTCTCCTTCAAGCGGAGGGTGTCGAATCCGAACGACTCGCCGTTGACGCAGTCGAAGCCGATGCAGGCCGATCCGTCGACGATCAGGTCATCGGCGATGACCTGGTCTTTGAGCAACCCGCTCTCGATAGCGTCTGGCGACACCAAGGCACCGTCAGCGCCGACGGTGAAGACGCCAGATTGCATCGAGTTTTCGGCCGCGATGGCCGGCGCCGGCCGCTCGCGATCCGCATTCTGGGGATTGAGGCTCAGAGTCCAGTTGTAGGTTCCCGCTGCCAGGGGCGTGCCGGACTTGTCGAAGAGGTCGACGTAAGGGGTCTCGTTGGCGGCGAATTCGGCCTCGAACAAGTAGCCGCCGGGGCCGGTCACGGTCAGTGACGCGGCTACGGCCTGGCTCATGGCGAAGTCGATTCCGGATGGTCCGAAGAGAACGTCCGCGGCCGGCTTCGGAGTTTCAGCTGCGGCGCCAAAGGCTGACAGCGACAGAACCAGGGTGAGAATGAATGTCTTGTTCAAGAAATAGCCTCCACGCATGGTTGGTGCAGTCGTCTCTGTGGTGTGGTGCTCAGCTCAGGGCCGAGCGCGGTGAGGTTGTGACGACTGCAAACGAGATGAAGCACGCGATGTGGTCGAATAGCCGCTGCTGAATAGCGTTCGAGAGTAAATAAACTCCACGCGGTAGCGTCTGAGAGTTGCCGGACGCTGTGTCTTGCTGACGTGGAATCGGCGGGTTGTTGGCTACGCAGCGTAGCGATGTTCGAAAACATAATAATATTAAAAGCGCTCCCGGACGATGTCAAGAAATTCGTCGGTTATCCAGGCAAAATGGCGCTAAGCTATTGTTTTTGTGAGCTTTCCTGGTATTGTCTTGGGCCGAATGTTCAAGATTGTGGAAAGGTTTTTTCTCAATTTTGAGAAAGAAAAAAGCTTTCTGAATCGGGCTGTGGAAGGTGCCCGCCTTGCTTGGGCACGAAACAGAGATCGGGTTTCTCGAAACGTCGAAAAAGACGCGAAATCTCGTAGAAACGCGGACTCAGCCCGCTAGGCTTCTGGGCGGCGATCGACTTTCTCGCGGGTGAGAAGGCGATTCTCGGTTCTGAGAGGCGTCGAGAGTCGCCTGCGACATCCGGGGTGGGCTGCGGGAGCCTGAGACGGCGCGCGGTTAAGTCGACGGGCGCGGAATGGCGGTCCCGTGCAGATATGCCTGGCAGGACTTCTCCAACCAAGGTATCGCTGGCTTGGAGACGTTGCCGAGCAGCATCGGCTGACGGTCGGGCCACGAAAAGCGGGTCCCACGGATCTGCTGATACTCGTCGTCGAACCGCTTCCAGGTCTGCTGGCCGTCTTCGGCGCTGCAGTTGGTCATCAGGCCGCCATGGATCTGATGGAAGCTGCCCTCGCCGATGAGCATCACCAGCTGAGAATTGGGCAGCTGGCAGGCGCGGTAGTAGAAGTCGAGATTGGCGAAACCGCCCGCCGGCGAGCTGAATCGCTCTTCGAAGCCACCGAGCTCCTCGAAGAGAGATCTGGGCATGAACAGGCAGCTGCTCTCCGCCATGGGAAGGAACCATCCGTATTCGGAGGAGCCCGCCAAGGCGGCAATATCGAAGAGCCGATAGCCATCTGCAGGCCAGTCGATGCTGGCGAGTAGCTCATCCTCGGCGGCTGCGTCATAGCCTTGCTTCTGCGACAGATTCTGCAGATTCGGCCCGAGGTGAAAGGCCAGGGTAGCGACGACCGCTCGATCAAAGCCCTCGAGAGCCAGGAGCGTATGGTGAAGCACACCGGGGGTGAGCATTCTCGCCCCGTCGATCATGATGCCGAGATGCTGACCCCGCGCCATCGAAACGCCGAGATTGATGGCGTAGGCAGGCGAGGGGGAAGCTTCGGCCAGGTGGAAGTACTGGACATTCCCGCCGACGTTCGCAATGAACTCTGGCCCGAGCCTCGTTTTGGAGCCATTGTCGATAACGATGACCTCGTAGTCGTCGATGCCGACGTTCTGCTGATAATCGGGTGAGAGAGAATGCAAGGTTCGCGGTGCTTCGCGGTGCATCTCGTGGATGATCACGATGATCGACAAGCGAAGCTCGCTGGATTGGCGTGATTGCAGCATACTGAATTCTCTCGAGGCGTGACCTCGGCTCGAGACAGACATTTTACTCGATGTAGCCCAGGGCTCTAATCGCTTCGAGGTCCGGTAGATCCTGCGGGTGAATCTCGGCTCCTTGGGAGAGTGGCGGTCGCCGAAGTACCATGCGAAGCGAGCGCTTCAGCTCTGCGAGTCGCTGCATCTCGCTAGCTACCGGTCGCTGCTCTTCAGGATCGGTCGCCAGGTCGAACAGCAGCCAGCTGAAGTCCTCGGGGTTGTCCGGGTTGTGTGCCACCAGCTTCCAGTTTCCTCGCCGCAGCGCAACCGGTTGATAGGTGAACTTCGAAGGAAAGAAGTAATAGGAAAAGATATCGCGAGCGCCGCGGGTACCGAGCTCGGGTTCCGGCATTAGCAAGGAGCGACCCGTCATCTGCTCCGGGACCGGCAACCGGGCTTGCTGCAGCAGGGTGGGGGCGATGTCGGACAGCATCACGTGGCGGTCTTCGACCCCCGAGCCGGAGGACTGCGGCAAGCGCAGGATCAGCGGCACCTGTACCACCGGATCGAACACCTCCTGGTGCATGAACAGCGTGTGGTCCAGGAACGCTTCACCGTGGTCCGAGGTGACGACGAGCACCGTACGGCGGTAGAGATCGCGAGCGCGCAGCGCTTCCAGGAGCCTCTCGAAATGGGCATCGACGTAGTTGATCCCGGCGTCATAAAAGGCCACCAGCTGTTCGAGGTGGTCTTCGGGATACGTCTCGGGATCTAGCTCCCCCGCGAGGATCTTGGCATTCAAAGACCAGAGATAGCGCTGGCCGGCACCATCTTGCGGTGTGGTCCAGGAAGCGGTGGCCTGCTCCGAGCTCAGATACCTGAACTGCCAGGCCGCCGGCTTTTCGTAGGGAAAACACCGTGGATCCAGGCATTCCGCGTCGTTGGGCACCGCATGTACCGACTTGGTGTGGAGAAAGAGAAAAAAAGGACGCTCGGGATCCCGGCCGTCCAGCCAATCGATCGCGGCATCGACCGTGGTCGCCATGTCGAAGCGTTGGAGCTGATCGGCCCGATGCGGGCCATGTTGATAGAGGTCGAAGCCGCGCTCAAAGCCGCGATCGGCGCCGACGAAACCCATCGGGCTGGAGTCGACGAAGGCCGCCGTCTGGTAGCCGGCGCGCTTCAGGTGCTCGGCCACGATCGGGATGTCGTCTGGGATCGTCCGCAGACTGTTGTCGATACCGATCTCATAGGGGTGCATGCCGGTCAGCATGGAGGCATGGGACGGGAAGGTCCACGGCGTCGGAGCAAAAGCGGAGCTGAAGCGGATCGACTCTTCCGCCAGTCGATCCAGAACGGGCGAGGTATCCCGCGAGTAGCCGTAGCTCCCCAAGTGATCGGCGCGCAGCGTGTCGATCGAGATCAGGATGATCAGCGGTGGCTCCGACGTCTCGGGAGCGCTCGCCGGCGGTGGCTCTACCGGAGCCTGGCACGCCAGCAACAGCGAGCCAGAGATGGCGAGGGCGATTCGGGCTGCGTGCCTGTTGCGAGGGGATCTTCGCGCCACGTCTACCTCTGGCTGCGGGTCCAACGATCGAATCTCTCGGGCGAGCGGAGACTCCCTATCATAAAGGCGAGTGCAGCCAGGCTGATCGCCAGACCAAGGTGAAACGACCGCGGCACAAAGTGAAAACGCACGAGATGCTCGCCTGTGTCGAGGGCGACGCCGCGAAACGCGGTGTTGACCCGTATCTTGGGCGACGGGCTGCCATTGACTTCGACCTCCCACCCCGGATAGTCGACTTCGCTCGAAACCAGCAGGCGCCGACCCGTCGATCGAACCCGTAGGGTGATCTCGTGCGCCAGGTAGGACAAGATCTCCACCTGACCCTGTGAGCCGTCGCCGCCACCCCCCACGTCGAGCTGGGCATCGGCGGAGACCAGGGCGGTCGTGGCAGGATCAAATCCTGTTGAGATCAACCGCTGGACGGCCGCGAGCTCGCTGGTGTATGTCTCGACCCGGTCGACCAGAAAGAACCTCGGCAACGCCTCCGGGTTGCGGTAAAGCGAGATTGGGCTCTGGTCAGTGCCGTCAGAGGCGTTACCGTTGGAGGCAGGATCGAGGGTAGGGGTAGCTCGAGGCAGCGGCAGCGACTGACGGTTGGCGATCACCAGCCGAGTCCCCAGAAAATCGAGCAGGTGGCTATCGAAGATCTCGGGGTCATAGAAGGTCTTGATCGACTTCTGACGCAGAACCGCACGGTCATCCAAAGCGTGGATGATGCGCGTGTAGCTCGCGAGCGAGGCGGCGCTCGCTCCGTTGACGTCGAAGAAGCCGAACGGCTGGCCAAGATTGGGCCGCAGCCCTGAGCTACGAAATCTCGCTATACGGTCGAATTCACCGAGCTCGCTCGCGATCTGCTGGATGACGGGGCTGGCTGGCAGCAGTGGAGCCGGTTGGACGGGATTGAAACGCCACCCGAAGCGCATTAGGGGGACCACGGCCAGCAGCACGACGGCAGCCAACAGCAGGCGTCGAGAACGGTCGAGGCGATGCAGCAGCCACAGCATGGCGAGACTGGCCACCGCAATCGTCAGCGTCTTGAGCACGGCGCCATGGAGTCCGGTTTGCTCGCCATGCTGCCGGATCAAACCCAGCGCACGGTAGAAGCCGGCGCGAGCCTCCGTGCTGGCGAGCAGCTCCAAGCAGGACGCAAGCACCGGCAGGACGAGAACGAGCCGTGCCAGCCACGTGCCGATCGGCCCGAGCGTCTTGCCGGACACGCCCGCCCGTTCCGCTGCGGCATAGCCAAAGGCTGCGAGAACACAGACCGCCAGCATATAGGCATAGATGATCCGGTCGGCACGCGAGAACTGGAACGACGGAACCAGCTCGTAGAACAGCGGCAGCACCAGTGGGCTGCCGAGGACGACCATGAGGGAAGTAGCGAAGATCGCGCTGAAGAAGAGCACTTCGCGGCTGCGGGCTCGCAGCAGGGCGAAGGCTGCGAAGAGTAACGGCGTGATGCCGATGAAGAGATTCTGGCCGCAGTAGTTCCAGCGCCACAGGTGAGAGGCCGCAGGCGATCCTACTGGCTCGCGGAGCTTGCCCAAGAAATAGTTGTGATCTACCGGGTGGCCGAAGATATCTGGCAGCACGGCCTGGGTCAGAGCGACGAGCGGCAGCGCCAGGCTGCGGTACTCCTCGAACGCGGCGGGGCTGCGCTCGGAGTGCTGCACGAGCTCTAGGAAGGGGACCAGTTGGACGGCTGCGAGCGCGACACCGAGGCCCGTCGCCAGGCCGACGCTCAGCAGGCGGGCCGCCGTTCGGCTGCGGGTTTCAGCCTTCCACAGGTCGGCCGCCGTCAGGTAGGCGGTGTAGGCGCCGCCGATCCCCAGCATCAGGACGACGATCTGCGGATGCCCTCCGAGAATCGCCAGGCAGGTGGGCAAGACGACCTTCCATGACGCTCGCCAGCCCCTACCTTCGATCAGGTCGCGAATTCCGATCAGCAGTAGCGGCGTCCAGATCCCGCTGAACACATAGCTCGGTGCGCTCATGCGGACTAGGAAGAAGCCGTTGAGCTCGAACAGCACGCCACCAAACGTGGCGGCCGCCATACCCAGACCGAGGCGCCTCAAGAAGCTGAACATCAGGCCCCCGGCGAGCGCTAGATGCAGAGCCATGGCGTAGGCGATGCCGGCAATGGGTCGCCACAGATCGAACAGCACCACCGGCGGGTAGAGCGCGTTGGCCTGCAGGGCGGCGAGATGCGGATAACCCGAGAAGATGTAAGGGTTCCAGAACGGGATCTCGCCGTCGCGCATGACCTGATGCGCGTAGAGCCGCCACGGGTAGGTGAGCAGTAGCGTGTCGCTCATCAGGTCGTTGGAGACGTAGGGGGTATCGTCGGCTCCCGACCACGGTTCGTAGATTCGAGGATTCGTTGGGACCAGCACCTCGCCGGTCCACAAGGGCTGCCAAAAGAAGATGAGGCTGAGGGACGCGAACAGCGCCCAGGCCGCGAGGACTCGGCGATCCACGTCGATGGGCAGGCTCATAGAGATCGCGGCTCCCTAAAGGTAGCCGAGCGATTCCAGGGTCTTCTCGAGCTCGCGGTCCAGCTCGGCCGGCTCTGTCGTTCGAGTCGGGTGGTCCGCTAGCCAGCGCCGTAGACGAGCGCGCAGCTCGGCGACGGTCTCGCGATGAGTCGAGGCCACGTTTCGGCGCTCCTCGGGGTCGGTGCGGAGGTCGTAGAGCGCTTCGTCCATCGGGCTCACGTGGTACTTCCAGCTCGGGGTGCGAAGCGCCAGCCGGTTGATCGAGTCGATCGGGCTCACCGGCATGCCGTCGATCGATCGGAACACCTCGCGGCGGGAGCGGCGCTCCCGCAGGGCACGCTCGCTCCACACCGTATGCTGGATGAAGGCTGGCCGCTCCCGCTCCGGTGACGAGTCGGCGGCCAACAGCGATTGGCCCGCCCAGGCGGCGGGAGGTTTCAGGGTAGCGATCTCGAGCAGCGTGGGAGCGACGTCGATCAGCTCCACCTGGCGCTCGATCCGCTCTTGAGCTGGTACCGCGGGCGGGTAGCGCAGAATGAGGGGGATACGCGTCGCTCCGTCGCCGAGGCAGCCACCGTGCTCGAAGTAGAAGCCGTTCTCGAAGCACTCGCCGTGGTCCGCGGTCAGCACGATGGCCGTGCGTTCGAAGTCGCTGCGCTGTCGCAGCGCGTCGAACAGCCGGCCCAGCTGTCGATCCGTATACTCGACCTCGGCCCGGTAGAGAGCGAGCGCGTAGTCGTAGAGGTGCCGCGAAAGGTTACCGTCGTGGCGCTCGAGGTGCGGCCAGATCGCCGCTCGAGAGAACGCTGGTGACGCGAGCTCCGGCGGCGTCTCGACCTCGACGCCGTCCGGTGGTCCATAGGGCATGTGCGGGTCATAGACGTGCACCCAAAGGAAGAAGGGGCCTTGTTCGTCGCTCTCGAGCCACTCGAGCGCTTGCGGAATCACCTCTCCGGCGGGTCGGGCACCGCTTCGTGGCGCGTCGAAGGTCTCGAAACCGCGGGCTGCTCCCGAGCCCTTCGCCAGAATCGCGACGCCCGTGAAGCCGCCCGTCCGGTAGCCGTCGGCCAGCAAGATCTCGGGTAGCGTCTGGATCTCGGGGGCCAGCGCCAGGGCGTTGCTGGTCACGCCATGGTCGCGCGGATAGCGCGAGGCCAGCAGCGAGAAGTGTGCGGGCCGGGTGCTCGGCATTGGCGAGGCGGCATTGAGAAACACGGCGCCCTCGCTCGCCAAGCGATCCATCTCGGGCGTTTGGGAATCAGCGCCGTAGGACCCCAACCGGTCCGCCCGCAGCGTGTCGACGGTGATCAGCACGACGTTGGGACGTTCTCGCGCGCAGCCGCTGAGCAGCATGGCGCAGCAGGCGAGGAAGCCAGCCAGCCAGGTGCGGCAGCGATGAGAGCTGAGGTTCTTCAAAGGGTTGTCTCCGGGTCATTCAGTCTACCGCGGACGCCCCGAGACGCGGTGATCAAGTCGGCTAGCAGCCGCTATACTAGGCAGAGACTCTGCGGTGCCCCGGAATCGACTCCTTCGAGATCATGCAAGAGCAGAACAGCACGTACCGCGGTGTGTGGCGGTTGCTTCGCTCGATTTGCCTGATCGCCGCCCTGGTGGTTGCCCTGGGCTTGCGCGACTGTGGAGTGCCGACCGAGCCGCCAGTTCGTGTCGTCCTCCTGACCCTCGACACCCTGCGCTACGACAGCTTTTCCGAGCCTGGCGCGATGCCACAGCTGCGCCGCTGGGCGGAAAGCTCGACGGTCTTCGAGCGCTTCTATTCTTCGACGGCTTCGACTCAGCCCTCGCATGCGTCGATGTTCACCGGCCTACACCCCTGGGAGCACGGCGTCACCGGCAACGGCATGACGCTCGACGATTCGTTCCTCACCATCGCCGAGCGCCTGCAGGCTGGGGGCTTCACCACCGCCGCGGTGGTCTCCTCGTTTCCGGTCAGCAAGCGACTCGGCTTCGCTCAGGGGTTCGATCACTTCGACGACGAGTTTCAGCTGGGTAGCGTTCCGGAAGGCGAGTGGCAGAAAGCGATTACCGAGGGGCCAACCGCCTCAGATCCAGCGGCCGCGGGCTCGCCTGAGAGCTCTGCAGACGCCAGCTCACAAGGCGCCGATTCCCAAGCCGGCGCCGATCAACGCTTCTACTCTTTGGGCGATCACGTCACCGAACGCGCGCTGGCGTTGATCGATGCGGCGAGTGGACCGCGGCAGTTCTTCTGGTTCCACTACTTTGATCCCCACGGCCCCTATGGCGACACCGAAGGGCAGGAGCAGATCTCCCCGAACGATGTGCTCGAGCTCGGCGCTCGCGGCGAAGATACGACCGAGGCCTTGGCCCGCGCTCGGCGCCTCTACGACGTCGATGTCACCTACCTCGATCGCGCTATCGGTCGCGTGCTCGATCGCTTGGCGTCGGACGAGTCCGAGATCGAGACCCACGTCATCGTCACCGCCGACCATGGCGAGAGCTTTGGCGAGCATGGCGGCTCCATGGGCCACGGACGCCGACTGATCCCATCCCAGATCCACGTGCCGCTGATCGTGCGGTCGCCGCGCCTCGCGCCCGGCACGAGAGTCGACGTCACGGGCTCGATCGATATCGCCGCGACCCTGCTCGGGCTGGCGGGAGTCGACAGCGAGCTGGAGACGGCTCGGCCGGCGCGCAGCCGGGATCTCAGCCAGATTCAGGAGAATCGAGCCGGAGCTTTCGGCATGCGCCGGACCTACCGCGAGGTCCTGCGCGATTACCGTATCGATGGTTCCTGGGTCCCGATCGAAGGCCACCTGTTTTTCTTCGTCGACGCTGAAGGGGTGCTCCACCGCGGCAATCGAGACGCCGCCGAGCGTCATGCAGAGTCCGACTTGCCCGAAGAAGGCTTGCTGAGCGACGGCTTACCGAGCGACGACCTACCGAGCGACGACCCGGCGGAAGGCGGCCAGGCGGAAGGTGGTCTGACGGAAGACGATTCTAAGCGTCTACGCGGCCTCTTCGGCGGGTTCGAAGACGCGATACCTCAGCCAGACGGCGAGCTCGATCCCGAGATCGAGGAGGGCCTCAGAGCTCTGGGATACGTCGGCTGAAGGCCGCGAGGGCTCAGCGTTCGGTCGTCGGCGCGGTCGGATCGGGTAGGACGGGATCCGGCATCTCGGAGCGCCAGCTGCCGTAAGCCGAGCGCAGGCGGTCGACGACCCCTGGGTACCTGGTAGCCAGATCGGACGCTTCCCCCGGGTCATGCTCGAGATCGAAGAGCCGTGCCGTGCCGCCTAAGGTGAGCTTCCAGCGGCCCGCGCGAACGGCTCCCTGCTTGCGTCCCGCGTAGATCTCCTCCCAGAACAGAGCACGTTCGGAAGCCATCCCATCCCCCTCGAGCACCGGCAGCAAACTCCGGCCATCGATCTCTAGCGGCGGCTCGACGCCAGCGATCTCGAGCAGCGTCGGGTAGGCGTCGAAGCTCGCCGTCACCTCGGAGCTGACCGAGCCGGCAGCGACGCGTCCAGGCCAGCGCACGATCAGCGGCGCCCGAATGCCGCCTTCGAAGAGCTGCGTCTTGCCGCCTCGCAGCGGCCCGTTGCGTCCCTCGTGGAGATCCCAGACGCCGCCGTTGTCGCTCAGGAAGATCACCACCGTCTCGCGTTCGAGCCCGCGATCTTCGAGGGCCTTCAGCAGCCGGCCGATCGCCTCGTCGAGGCTGCTGACCATCGCGGCATAGCGTCCCTGCTCGCTATCGGCATAGCGCTCTGCCCATCGCGCTGGCGGCTGCAGCGGTTTGTGCGGGCTGAAGTACCAGAGGTTGAGGAAGAACGGGCGATCCTCGCCCGTACGGCCTTCTAGAAATGCGATGGCCCGATCGGTGAGGAGCTCGGTCAAGTGGCCGTCGTGCGCCGCTTCCGGCCCCTGGCCCGAGCGCAGACGCGGATTCCGGTAGGTTTTGGGCAGCTGATGGGCGTGTAGGAATCCGAAGAACCGTTCGAACCCATGGGCCAACGGCTGGTGCTCCTGGTGGACATGGCCAAGGTGCCATTTACCGACGTGGACGGTTTCATAGCCGCCGCGCCGCAGCTCGTGAGCCAGGGTCTTGGTACCCGCCGGCAGCCCCCAATCCGAGTCGATTTTGAGGCCGCCGTAGGCGCCCAGACGTTGGGGATACCTGCCGGTCAGCAGCGAGAGACGGGTCGGCGTGCAGGTCGAACCGTTGGTATAAAATGAGCTGAAGCGCATCCCTTCCCGCGCCAGGCGGTCCAGATTCGGCGTGGCGATCTTCCGGTTACCGTAACTTCCCAAGTCTCCGTAGCCCAGGTCGTCGGCGAGCATCAACAGAATATTGGGTTGTTCTGGTATGGCGTCGGCGGGGGCAGCAGCCTCGGTCTTTTCAGCATTCGAGCCGGCGCTCGAGGCCGCACAGGCACCCAAGACCGTACAGGTGCTCAAGACAGTGAAGGCTCCGAGCCATACAATCCTTGTTCGGAACGCCTCTCTCATGCTCACCAACCTCCCAGCTTCGCCCCCGAGCTTCTGCTGATGCGCCGGCTAGACGGCGAGTCGCCTGCGGGCTGCGAGTCACTCTTCATGACGAGGGCAGTATAGTGCGTCGCGGGGCGAGGTTTCTGGCGTGGCTAGGCTGCTGCGGGCTGCTAGTCTTGAGCATAGCGTGCGCTCAGCCGACGCAGAATCAGCGCATCGTGCTCATCACGCTCGACACGCTACGCTATGACAGCGTCGCCGCAACCCCGGCGTTGAACACCGCGCAGCCCGCGGACACCGCACAGTCCGCGAACACCGCGCAGCCCTCGACCATGCCGCGACTCGCCCGCTGGGCCGAGCAAGCCGCACGGTTCGAGCGCTTCTACAGCGCGACGGCCGCCACCCAGCCTTCCCACGCTTCGATGTTCACCGGGCTCCACCCGTGGCAGCACGGCGTCACCGGCAACCGGCTGCGGCTCGCCGACCATCACCTGACGGTGGCCGAGCGCCTGAAAGACGCGGGCTATGCCACCGCCGCGGTCGTCGCCTCGCTGCCGGTGAGTCAACGCTTCGGCTTCGCCCAGGGCTTCGATCGGTACGACGACGAATTCGTGCTGACGACCGCGATTCCGGGGAGCGCGGCCCCCGGGGCAGACCAGCAAGTCGAGCCCTTCTACACCCTGGCGGAGGTGATCACCGACCGTGCCTTGGCCCAGATAGCTGCGACAACTTCCGCACGGCAGTTCTTCTGGTTTCACTATTTCGATCCCCACAGCCCCTACGGCGACACGGCCGACGGAGCCTCGATCGAGCCGCGCGAGATTTTGGCGCGAGCGGTGGCCGGTGAAGCGACGGACGAAGCGGTGCGTCAGGCGCGCCAGCTCTACGATATCGACGTCGGCCACCTGGACGCCGAGCTCGACCGCCTGTTGCGCGCTCTGAGCGACGACGAAGAGAGCCTCGAGACCCACATCGTCATCACCGCCGATCACGGCGAGAGCTTCGGCGAAGACGGCTCGCTCGCTCACGGTAGGCGCCTGATCCCCAGCCAGCTGCACGTACCCTGTCTCATCCGATCGCCTCGCCTGGCACCCGGCCCGCGCGAAGACGTCGCCGGATCGATCGACATCGCCGCGACCCTCTTGGCCTTCGCGGGGCTCGAAGCCATGCCGCAATTGGCAGAGCCGTTCGCCAGCCGCGATCTGGCTGTGGTGCAGCCGCGCACGCTCGCGTTCGGCATGCGCCGGACCTGGGGTAAACCGCATCGTGACATCCGGCTCGACGGCTCGGTCCACCTGCTGGAAGGGCACCTGTTCTTCATGGTCGACGAAGCGGGCCGCTTGGTGCGTGGCAATCGCGATCGACTAGAGACCGTCGCCGGGCCTGACAGGCCGAGCTCCGACGCCGAGGCCGAACGGATTCGCGCTCTCTTCGACGGGTTCGAGCGCACGTTGAGCCCCGCTGGCACCGAGGTGGAGATCGACCCCGACGTCGATCGCGCGCTGCGCGCCCTGGGCTACACCGGCTGAGCGAGCCCGCTGAGTCATCCCATCGAGTCTTCCTCGCGACTAAGAGCAACCGGCAAAGCAGGATCAACCCGTGACGTCAGCGAACGAGTCGGAACGTTGGGCCTTCAGCCGCCAGCACTATGGGTTGGCCGGGATCTTCTTCCTCGCCGCTGCTGCCCTGTGGCTGGCCACCTTCTCGACCGATCGTTTCGTCGACCGCGATGCCTACGACTACGCTCAGATCGGCCGTCAAATCGAACGGGGAGAAGGCTTCACGACCCTCCAGACCTTCCCCCGCCACATCTCCTACATGGAACAGCAGGGGATGCTGGAAGGCCCCTGGCCGAGCCTGCTGCGCTATCCGGTTTCGCCTGCGCTGAACGCCCTGGCCCAAACCGTCATCACCGACCCCGTCACCGCAGCTACCGTCCAAACCGGCGTCTGCTTCCTGCTGAGCGTGCCGCTGCTCTTTCTGCTCGCGGCACGCGTCACGAACCTACTGCTGGCGAGTCTCGCCACGCTGCTCTACGTTGGCGATCCCAGGATCTGGCGCGACAGCGCCAACGGCATGACCGAGTCGGTCGCCCTCTTGATTCTCCTGGCGGTGCTCAACCTCGCGTCCCTGCCCGCAGTCCAAGAAGGCAAACGCTCGACTTGGGTGGCCCTGGGGCTGCTGTCCGGCCTGGCCTACCTGACCCGCACCCAGCTCATCGTGCTCGTGCCGCTCGGGCTCGCCTGGATCCTCTTCACGGTTCGTAGGCCGGTCCGCCTGCGCACCGCGGTGTTCTTCCTCGCCAGCGCTTTGCTGGCCGTCTCGCCCTGGCTGATACGCAACGCTAGGGTCACCGGCGATCCGACCTTCGCCTTCACCAACTCCCGCAACCTGCTGGCCCACACCGAGAGCTACACCGGCATCGACCGCTACCTTCACGAGCCAACCGATGTTGCCGTCGTCATCGACCGCTATGGTCACGAGATCCTCGCCAAAATCGGCCGCCACCTCTGGCCCAACGTCGTGGATCCCCGGTTCTGGTTCGAGGCCGTCGGCGTCTACACCCTGGCGATTCCGCTATTCCTACTCGGCGTCGCGCTCCACCGTCGATATCCCCTGAAGCGCCCCGCGTTCCTCGTCTTCGAGCGCACGACCCTGCTACTGCTGTTGGCGAACTTCTTCTTGGTCTGCCTGATCTACCACCGGCAGCGGTACTACGACACCATGATTCCTCTGCTGATCATCGTGCTCGTCCAGCGCCTGGTCTGGCTGATGGACGGCATCCTGCCGGCCGCCAGGCGTTGGCAGCAGGGTGTTCTGCTCGTACTCCTAGCGCTGTCGGTGGGGCGCCTGGGGCATACCCTCAATGAGCACGCCGCCGCTCCCGGCGTCCCCGAGGCCGACCGCCAGACCTACGCGCGCTTAGACCAACTGATCGCCGACGACCGCGTCGTCCTCTCCGACCTCTCCGGCCAAGTGACTCTCTACAACGGCAACCGCACCGTGCGCACCCCCGCCAACCCTCGAGAGATCCTAGAGATTGACGCCGACTACTTGACGATCGACTACGTTCTGATCAGCCAACGCTTCATGCGTCCCGCCTATGAAGTCTTCCTCGCATCGCCCGAGTTTCTCGAGCGCTTCGAGCCCAGCGCCAGCCTGCCGAATGGGGCGTTGCTGTTTCGGAAGGTAGCTGTGGTTTCAGGACTGTAACGCTACCAAGGGTGAGTCCGTGTCCTCGAAGTCAGTAGTTTGCGGAGAGCTGAGCGGCTTCAGCAGGAAACACCTGACTGATACATCTCGATCAGCTCACCGTCCGGCCCTAGCAGGAAGGCCATGCGCATGGGCTCCGGACGTTCGCCCGACATCACCACATTCAGGGGTGAGCCATTCCAGTGTTGATCGGGTACCGGGATGTCAATCGTCGATCCCCCAGCAGAAATGGCCCTAGCGTAGGCGCTGTCTAAGTCTGCCACGCCGAGCGCGAGATGGTTGAGCGGGAATCCGGGAGGGGACAGAGCTCCTGGGCCGACGGGATGCAGCTCGATGTACCGCCCGTCCCCTGCCTCCAAGAACACGCTCGCTAACCCGAACTGGAATTCGCCGTCCGCACGCTGGCCAACGATGTCTTCAAATCGCTCCCGCAGCGTCAGTCCCAGCCCGGAGGTGTAGAACTTGGTCGATGCCTCCAGGTCGGACACGAACAGACTGGCATGGTGCAGCGTTGGCTGGTCTGGCGCAGAGCAAAACACGGCCTGTTCACGGCCGGCTGGCCTGTCGGCGACAGCGGCTGCCGGTTCGACCGCGGCCTCCAATGTCTGCTTCGTCAGACCGAGGCCGCTCTCCATGATCGCGGCGACGGTGTCGGCTTGCTCGTCCGGCAGCAGGTCGGCGGTCCACACCACTCGGCAACCCAAGCCGTCGTCCATGACCTGCACGGAAGCGTTGTGGTGCTCGAACGGTCCGTCGACGACCGACCAGACGAGGCGCCGGGCTTCGTCGTCTAGGGCGACGATCCGCTCACGCAGGACGAGGCCGTCGGCGAAGGTGACGACGCGGACTGCGCCGCCGTCCTCGATCGTCGTGTCGGTCACGAAGCCGGGGGCGAGCCGGGTGTGGATGGCCCCGACATCGCGAACTGCGTCCCACGCAGCAGTTGCCGGAACCTGAACGAAGATCTCTTTACGAATCGATGCCATGTCGAATCCTCTGTGTTGGGTGACCCAGATGCAACACTCGTCGCCGTCGAATTGCTTGTCGGCCTCTCCACCGGGGGGGGGCAGCTCGGCTGTGGAGGGAGTGGCGGGCTAGCGTCTCTTGCGATCGCCGCACACGACGTCGGTGACCGCGGAAACCAAAATAGCCAAACTAGTGGGATTCAGGCTTCTGGATCCTTGCTCACTTCGGAACGCGTTCGACAGCTGAGCACCTTGCGCACTTCGGAGGGCGTGCGGCCGAGCTCGCGTCGGAAAGTGTCGGTGAAGTGGCTGTGGCTTGAGTAGCCGAGCTCCAAGGCGAGAGCCGTGAGATCGCTCGCGCCGTCGGCCAACTGCTCGAGCGAGGCGCGCAGGCGCAGCCGCGTCAGGTAGCGATGAACTGGCACGCCGGTATGCTGCCGGAAGATTCGCGATAGGTGAAAGGGTGAAGTATTCACATGGTGGGCGACGTCATCGAGCGTGATCGGCTCGCCCATGCGGCACGCCAGGTAAGACTTGGCGGCTTCGGCGCGCTCCCTGTGATCGGCAAGCGTGCTGTTGCGACGACGCTTCTGCGGCTCGCCGTAACGCGCGAACGCAGCGGCCAGGATCTCAGCGATCATCTGTAGTGTCGTCTCGTCGACCCACATCGCATCGAGCGTTCGTTCCTTGGCGGCTTCCAGCCGCTGGAGGATTTGCCGGTGGCTCCAGAAGACGCCAGAATCGCAGGGGCCGCTGGCGAACGGAAACGACGGATCCGGTTGGTCTGCGTAGGCGGGGTCGAGCTCGCAGAGCATGTCGTTCAGCACCTGTGGCGCGAGCGTGAAGACCGTGCCGCGATCCCCGCCGTCGATAGGATGACTGACTCGATAGGTCGAGTCCTTGTTGAAGAACACCGCCTGATTGACATCGGCGGTCAGGGACTGTCGCCCGACGTGCTTACGATAGACGCCGTGGCGCAGGAGGACGATTTGATGGCTGTCGACGTGCTCCTCGGCCGCAGGGCCACCGCGGCAAGCGCGGCAGTCGAAGTCGCTCACGCTGACATGGGGACTGTCGTAGAGCGTTTGAAAGGTGAGCGAGTTTTCGAGGTCACGCGACAAACGTATCTCCTTGTGCAGCGGATGTTTGTCGTGTTCGGGTAGCGCTCTGTGCCGGATGGCGAGTTTTACCTGGCACGGGACTCTCGGAGACGACGCGTCGCATCTGCCTCGTTGCACCCGCCTCACCGTATCCGCTTCGGCCTTGCTGCCCATCGCTACCGTGCTCGCTGGACGCAGCGATCAAACGAGTGTGGTAGCGACGGAATAGCTACCTTCTACGCCCGCAGCACTTCTTGTACTTGCGACCGCTTCCGCAAGGGCAAGGCTCGTTACGCCCGATTTTTGGGCTGTCTCGAGTCATGGGCTTCTGAGGAGGACAGCAGCTGCACTGCGAAGTGTTGGCCCTGCTGTTTTCGTTGGCTATTGTAAATTCAGTTCTCATCAAGATGAGTTGTACCTCTTGGCATCAGGACGAGTCAAGTCAGGACGGGTCAAGTCGGGACGAGTCACGCCGGTGCCCTCAGGGCAAGGGCTCGCCCTCTAGCCAGGGCGCACCGGCGGCGAGGAGCTCGCGGACGAGCTCGGAGAAGCCGCGCTCGTGACGCTCCAGCGCATCCCGCAGGTCAACCATTTCGGTGGTGGCGATCCTCAGCATTTCGCGGTGGGTCGCCGTTGGACCGTAGGTCGAGAGGCCGACGCCCCGGGACACGTGAGAGAGCCTGGCGCCGACGGTGGGGGGCGCTTTCTCTCCGACTTGGTTCTTCGAACGGTGGCCGTTGAGCCTAACGTCGAGCTCGAGGATGCCGCTGCGCAGCTCGTGGAAACGCGGGTCGAGGGTTAGCGGGTCGACGTGGGAGTGCTCGATCACGCGGGCCATGCGCTCGATCCGGGTCATCAGCCGCGCCAGGGTCACCTCCATGGCGGTGTGCTCGCGGACCGCGGCCTCGTACTCACGCCAGAAGGCGGCCACGTCTTTGGGACTGGCTCCTGTCAGCGATCCGCTGCGTAGCGGCTTGACCTCGAAGCGTCTCGGCTCGGAAAGCACGCGCGTCTTGCCGTCGGCCTGCACGGCCAAAGCGACCTGGTAGGTGCCGGGCGCCACCATCAGCCCGGTCGGCGGTAGCCCCCATTCCGGCGGCGGTGGCTCGACCAGCTCGACGGCGTTTGGAGTCGGGTAGCGCAGGTCCCAGGCGACCCGGTGGAAGCCGGCCTCGGTCGGTCCGGGAATCCGCCGAATGATGCGATCTGCGGAGTCCCGCACGATGAGCCAGATGCTGGGCTTGGGCTCGCGACGCTCTTGCTCCACCGCCTCCCAGCCCGGGAAGGCGACCGCATCCTCAGCCTCCAGGGCGGCTTCCTCCTGCGCTTGACGCGTCGCCTCGCGGGTCGCGAGATCGTCCTTCAAGTAGTAGGTGACCACTGCTCCGAACGGCGGATTGGGCGCCACGAAGTAGCCCGCGCCCTGGTCGCCGCGGCCCGGCTCGAAGGCCAGGTGAGGACGCGGGAAGTACCACCAGGCGTCGCGCGGAGCAAACAGGGTTGCTTCTTGCTCGAGCTGCTCTAGGGAGACTTCGCGCAGCGGGCTGTAGTCGTCGAGGATGTAGAAGCTGCGCCCGAACGAAGCGCCGACGAGATCGTTCTCGCGCCGCTGGATGGCCAGATCGCGGAACGAGATGGTGGGGACACCACCTCGCAGCTGGGTCCAGTGGGAGCCGGCGTCAACGGTGAACCAGATGCCGAACTCGGTGCCGGCGAAGAACAGCTCGGGACGCACGTGGTCCTGCACCAGCCGCCACACCAGGGTGCGCTCCGGCAGGTTGCCGCGCATGGACGTCCAGGTTCGTCCTCGATCCCGGCTGCTGAGCAGGTGTGGTCCGAACTGGCCGAACTTGTGATGATCCAGCGCCACGTATACCGTGTCGGCATCGAAGAGGTCGGCCTTGATGTCGTTGACGTACGCGCCGTCCGGGACGCCTGGCAGCGAGCCGACCTCGATCGCGCGCCATTGCTTGCCGTCGTGAGCCTGGGCACCTGGCTCGATGACCTGGATCAGGCCATCGTCGGTGCCGGCGTAGATTAGGCCTTCTACCAGGGGCGACTCGGCCAGTGAAGTGATGGTGTTGTAGGTGGACATCGCGGAGATGTCCCAGGCGTTGTCCCAGCTCTGGGTCTGCCCCATGATCGGCAGGGTCAGGCGCTCCTGGTTGCGGGTCAGGTCACCGGAGATGGCCTGCCAGCTGTCGCCACGGTTGTCGCTGCGCCAGACGCGATGCGAGGCGAAATAGAGTCGCGATGGCTGGTGCGGGCTGACGAGGATGGGAGCGTCCCAGTTGTAGCGCTCCGGACCTTCTCCCGGGCCGGGCTGGGGCTGGATGTCGATGATCTCGCCGGTGGTGCGGTCGGTCCGGGTCAGGTAGCCCTGCTGGCGCTGGGCGTAGACGATGTCGGGATTGCCGGGCTCGGTCGCCGGCTGGTGGCCGTCCCAATCGAGGATGATGCCCCAGTCGGAGTTTTGGATACCGTGCACGTTGTCGGTGCGTGACGGCCCGCCCTGGGTGGCATTGTCCTGGGTGCCGCCGTAGACGTTGTAGATCGGCTCGTCATTATCGACCGCCAGCTTGTAGAACTGGGTCACGGGCAGGTTGGTGACGAATTTCCAGTCCTTGC